>JAEPMR010000003.1:16785-85736 GCA_017643845.1 Marivivens sp.
TTCTTCAGAGCTGTCCTTCACGGCAAGGTGCCAGATGATGAGACCAAACAGGATTTTGTTCACGAAATCGGCCAGATTGTAGACCGCATTCAAAGCACCCTGATCGACGCCACCCATGAAATATCCAAGGACGTAGCCGACGGGGTAAATCGCCCAGCCGACCAGAACAATCCAACGCATTGCGTTGAATGCGGATTTGACAGACGCCTCGGCCGAAGCGGCCGCGCGACCGGCTTCGCCGCCATAGATCTCCCAGATGATAATGGCCCAGCCGACCATCCCGATCCAAAAGCCCAAGCCAGCCGACATGATACCTGCCTCCCCGAGATAGCCGAAGATCAGCATGACCAGTGTGCCGATCAACAGCCGCAAGAAGGATCCTAGACCAACACTCGCGCCAACAGCGCGGAGAATGATGTAAAATTCGATCATCAACAGCGGCACGGTGATCAGCCAGTCGATGTAGCGATACACAATGGGTGTTGTCTGTTCGACAACCCAGAAATCCCGCATGTAGTCATAGTGGACACCAGCAATCAGCGTCACCAAACCCGCAACGAGTAGCGACAAACGCCAGTGCGGCTTCACTCGAAGTCCTTCGTAGAGGAAGAAGACTGTTGACGCGATCATCGCAACCGAAACCAGCCAAAAAGTGACCCCGACGAGATCACCACTTTGTAGAAACATTTTGTCCATTTGCCCCTCCCTTGTTGAGCACTACAACGGTAGGGGAAGCGCCAGTCGCGACAATTCGCCTCACGGGTATGAATAGGACGCAAAAGGATACATACTGGGTGGGTGTTGTGACTTTTTGATCTGTTCGTCGTTAACGTCTTGTTTCAGGCAAGAGCCCAGGACTGGGGCGACAGCCGTTGTAATATCAAATATTTGATATTTGTCCTCGCTTTGAGGCGGCTGCCCAACAGGAAGAGCCCAGCCGCTTTTCGGTGCAAATAGAGAATTTCCATCGGAAGCAGCGGTGGTTGATACCCGTTTTCGACGAGTTCAATCATCTCTGATTGAAGCCGCTGTTGGAGTGTTGCGGAAGCAAAATCAAAGATCGCTTCGCCGCGCAAATCAGAGAAAACCTCAAGGATCATCCGAAATATCTGTTCATTATGTAGAGCATCGCCCGTGGTGAGATAGCCGATATCTGTTGCGAGCTTTCGAAGCTGTTCCCGTTCGTTGGTCATGCCTGCAGTCATGAATGCTCGTAAATGCTCTTGCAGATGCGCAGGGAGAGGACGCACGGCACCAAAATCCAGAAGTGCGATGCAGCCATCGTTGTTGATCAAGTAGTTAGCAAAATTGGGATCACTCTGCATCTCGCCAATTTCGAAAACCTCGTAAAGAAACAGATCGACTAACTTACTCACAATACGGTCACGCTCCACCTGCGGGAGTCCTGCTGCGGTATCGAGTGTTTGCCCCTCGATATACTCCATCGTCAGAACTTCGGCGGTGCTCCACTCTGGGAAATATTGTGGTACAATGATCCCATCAGCCCCTGCATGGCGTTCCCTGAACCTTGTAAGACTTGCGCCTTCGCGAAAGTAATCGGTCTCTTCTCGCAATAGTCGTCTGGCTTCGTCGAGATAGGGAGCAAGATCGAAGCCTTTTGGAAACAGGCCGGACAGACGAAGCAGTGCTCCGATATTTGCAATGTCGCTGTCGATACTTTGTGCGATGCGAGGATATTGAATCTTGATCGCCACTCTTTGTCCATTACGCAATGTGGCGCGGTGGACTTGCCCAATCGAGGCCGCAGCAATTGGTCGAACCTCGAATGTCGAGAAATGATCGAGCCAGTTTGCCTTCCAATTCGCGTTCAAGACAGTTTTGAGTTGGGCGGGGGGCATGAAGTCCGCCTGATTGCGTAGCCGGCTTAGGATTTCCGCAAGTTCAGGAGGCAGAAGATCGCCTGCATCCATGGATAACAGTTGGCCCAGCTTCATTGCTGCCCCTCTCATGCGGGCCAATTCTGATGTCAGTCTGCCAATTGTTGAAGGGGACAAAAGGAGCGACGCGGTGTCTGGTCTGCGGCCCTGTCGTAAATCGCCTATGGCCCGAACGGTTGATCGCGCGGCGATATCAGTAGCCAGCCCTCCCAACCGCGCCAACCGCTCGAGACGTCCCGACGGCACACGAAGCGCGCGCGGCTTCTGGTCCTGTTTCATAGCGATAGCTCCCGAATATTCAGTCGGTAGCTATCTTGAACTTCAATGACTTCAACGATCCATGCAGCTTTTGGTCGTTAACCTGGCAGTTCCCGTGCCTGTTCCCGCAGCACAAATTTCTGGATCTTGCCCGTCGAGGTGCGCGGAATCTCGGTAAACACGAACCGCCCGGGCACTTTGTATGAGGCAAGTTGCTCGCGGCAGAAACTACGCAGGCTTTCCGCATCCGCCTCATGCCCCGATGCCAGCTCGATGAAAGCACAGGGCGTCTCACCCCACTTTTCATGCGGCATGGCAACGACGGCCGCGACGCCGACCGCCGGATGCCGGTAGAGCGCTTCCTCCACCTCGATGGAAGAGATATTCTCACCGCCCGAAATGATAACATCCTTCGAGCGGTCCTTGAGCTGCACGTAGCCGTCGGGATGCATGACGCCCAGATCGCCGGAATGGAACCATCCGCCCTCGAAAGCCTCTTTCGTGGCCTCTTCATTGCGGAAATAGCCCTTCATCACGACGTTCCCGCGAAACATCACCTCGCCCATCGTTGCACCATCGCGCGGCACGGGCTGCATGGTTTCGGGATCGAGCACATCGAGCTGTTCCAGCGGCAGATAACGCACCCCTTGGCGGGCCTTGAGCCGCGCCTGTTCTGCCGGGGGCAGGGCGGACCAGCTCTCATGCCAGTCGTTCACTACTGCGGGGCCGTAGGTCTCGGTCAGGCCGTAAAGGTGGGTCACGTCAAAGCCTGCTGCTTTCATCGCTGCCAGCACCGATTCAGGTGGCGGGGCGGCTGCGGTGAAGAACTGTACCGTATGATCAAGCGACCGCTTCTCGTCTGCACTCGCCCCGATCATCAATGACATCACAATCGGTGCGCCACATAGATGCGTGACCTTTTCTTCATCAAGTGCCGCCCAGATCGGTTCCGCCCGCACTTGCCGCAGGCAGACATGGGTGCCTGCAATCGCTGACAGCGTCCAAGGGAAGCACCAGCCGTTGCAATGGAACATCGGTAGTGTCCACAGATAGACCGCGTGTTTCTGCATAGAGGTCGTCAGCGCGTTTCCCTGCGCCAGCAGATACGCGCCACGATGATGCGAGACAACGCCCTTGGGATTGCCAGTTGTGCCGGATGTATAATTGATCGAAATCGCATCCCATTCGTCTTCGGGCATCAGCCACGCGAAATTGGGATCGCCACCTGCCACGAAAGCCTCGTATTCGGTCGCGTCCTCATTCCCACCCGCGCCGGTATATTCTGGATCGTCATATTGAATGACCATCGGCGATACGTCGCACAGAGCCATCGCTTCTTGCAGAAGCGGCATGAATTCGCGATCCGCAATCACGATCTTCGACATCGCGTGATCCAGTTGGAACGCAATGATTGCCGCATCAAGGCGCGTATTGATCGAATGCAGCACGCCACCTGTCATCGGCACGCCGTAATGGCATTCCAGCATCGCAGGGGTGTTTGACAAAAGCGCAGAAACAGTGTCGCCGCGCCCGATCCCTTCGGCGGCCAGCGCCGAAGCCAACTGCCGCGACCGGCTATAGAACTCGGCGAAATTGCGGCGCAACGCCCCGTGTACGATGGCGATATGATCCGGGAAGACCGTTGCAGCCCGTTCCAGAAATGTCAGCGGCGTCAGCGGCTGGAAATTCGCAGGAGTCCGGTCAAGGCCGGTATTATAGGGATTGGTCGTCATTGATCAGGAATCCTGCCACTTGGGTGCACGCTTTTCGATAAACGCACCGATACCTTCTTCGGCATCGCGCGCCAGCATATTGTCTACCATCACTTGTGATGCATAGTCATAGGCCTCTGCCAGCGGCATTTCGCGCTGGGCATAGAACGCCTTCTTGCCGGTGCGCAGCGTCATGCTGGATTTCGAGGCGATCTTGCGTGCCGCGTCCATTGCCGTTTCGGTCAGGGCCTCATCGGCAACCGCGCGATTGACCAGTCCGATCTCTGCAGCGCGGTCCGCAGGCGTCATGTCTCCGGTCAGCAGCATTTCCATCGCATGTTTGTTGCTGACGTTGCGCGACAGGGCGACCATCGGCGTCGAACAGAACAGCCCGATATGCACGCCGGGCGTGCTGAATTTTGCACTTTCCGCCGCATATGCCAGATCACAGGTTGCCACCAGCTGGCAGCCAGCGGCGGTCGCAATGCCTGTCACCTCGGCGATCACCGGCTTCGGACAGGCCACGATGCCCTGCATGACACCGGAACACATGCCCATGATTTTGGCGAAATAGGCCTTGCCGCCATCCTCAGCTTGCCGGCCGGCGGTAAGTTCCTTTAGATCATGGCCCGCGCAAAAGGCTGGACCGGTGGCAGCAAGCACCACCACACGAACGGTCGGATCGGTGCCTGCTTCCTCGATTGCACGCCCCAGAGCTTCCAGCATCGCTTCTGAAAGCGCGTTGCGCCGTGCACTGTCATTCAAAGTCAGGCGCAGAATGCCGTCCCCGTCGAGGTCTCGCAGCAAAATTCCGCTGTCTTGCACCGATCCGATCCTTTCGGTTTCTTAGAAGATATTGATTTCCACGAAGTCAGCCAGCGTATTTGCAATAAAGCAATAGCGATGTGCACGATGTTGCATTTCCTTCAGCGTCGCCTCATCGACCGAAAACCCCGTGTCAAACCGGATAACCGGATTGAGGTCGATCCGTGTAACAGACATCTGGCCTTGCGGGTTCTTGCCCAGATGTGCCTCGGCATAGTCGTGGTAGCTTGCCACCGGCCAGCCAGCCTTTGCGCAGAGCGCGAGAAAGGTCATCATGTGGCAGCTGGAGAGCGCCGAAGCCAGCGCTTGCTCAGGGTTCGTGTTCTCTACCTTGCCGCCCCAATCGGGGGCGGCATCGACGAGCACATCATGATGGGGATTGTAGCTGACCGTGTGTTCGGCAGAGTAGGCGCCCGGCTCAAAAGCCGGGCCATTACGATGCCAGTGCAGTTCAATCGCAAGTGACATTTCAGTCCCTCCTGAACAGGCCCAAATCAGGCCGCTGCGATGGCTTTCTTCGGATCGAAGAACGGACGCTCGACAATCGTTGCCGTTGTCGGGCCGGAGCGGGTGACAACCTCAACCTGGGCGCCGAGATTTGCCCATTCCGCCGAAACCATCGCCAGCGCGATATTTTTTTCCAGACGCGGCGAATAGACAGCCGATGTCACCTTGCCCACTTCTTCGCCGTTCACCATGATCGGCCAGAAGGTCGTGTTCGGACCTTGCAGCGGGTCACAGTCGATGACGAGGCCGATTTGCTTCCGCTTCGGGCCTTCTTCCTTGATCTTGCGCAGCGCGTCCTTGCCAATGAAATCAGCTTCCATATCGAGGTTCACCAGACGGTCGAAACCCAGTTCGAACGGGTTGGTGTTGATATCGGCATCTGCGTGGTAGGACAGCATCCCGCCTTCGATCCGGCGGATCGAGGATGTGTGGCCGGGCTTCAGCCCATGCGGCATGCCGGCAACCATGATACGCTCCCACAGATCGTCGCCGCGCGAGCCGTCACGCAGGTAGATCTCGTAGCCCAGCTCGCTGGACCAGCCGGTGCGGGAAACGATGAGCGGAATGCCATCCAGCTCCAGTTCACGCATCCAGTAGTATTTCAGATCCATGATTTCTTCGCCGAAGAGGTCTTTCATGATCTCGCCGGATTTCGGTCCCTGCAACTGCAGCGGCGAAACATCGGGCTCGCAGATTTTGACATCGAGGCCAGAATGCACAGCAAGGCCCTGCGCCCAGAGGAGAATGTCACTGTCTGCAAGCGAGATCCAGAAGTGGTTCTCGGCAAGGCGGAGCAGGATCGGATCGTTCAGGATTCCGCCGTCCGCATTGGTGATGAGGATGTATTTGCACTGACCAACTGCCATTTTGGACAGGTCGCGCGGCGTGAGCATCTGGGTGAATTTGGCCGCATCCGGTCCGGTGATCTCCACCTGACGCTCAACAGCAACATCACACAGGATCGCATCGTTGACGAGGTTCCAGAAGTTCTGCTCCGGATCACCGAAATCGCGCGGAATATACATGTGGTTGTAAACCGAGAATCCCTTTGCGCCCCAGCGGACGGTGGCGTCGAAATACGGGGACTTGCGGATCTGAGTGCCGAAGCCGAAATCATCTGACTGCATCATGTCTATCTCCCTTGCAGCGCTGCGATCCGGGCCCATACCCTCCCTGCAGCTGTTCGGAGATTTAGTCTGCGTCTCACAAAAATTTGGACTAAAAATATTGCCGCTCAAAGGCTTTTTAGACCATTTAAATCCGCTTACGTGGACCGTTCGGTCGGAGCGGTCGGTGTCACGCGCGCCGCAGCCAGTTTTGCCAAATTCGGGGGCGTCGATTTGACCTCGCGAGTCCCGATGTATGTCATGTAGCGTTCGACGCCGAGTTCTTCCTCCAGCATCTGCTCCATGAGACCCTGAAATGCGGCCAGGCTCGGGCAGACCACTTTCATCACGTAGTCCATCCCGCCACCCGTGGCGATGCACTCGATAATCTCATCATGCTGGCGCACAAAGGTCTCGAACCGGTCAAAATTCGATTTGCGGTGGCTGTTGAGAGACACGGTGACGATCACTTGCGTGAAATCACCGATCCGCTCAAGTGCAATTCGTGCATGAAACCCGCGAATGAGTCCGGCCGTCTTCAGCCTGTCGAGCCGCGCCCAGCATGGCGTTGCAGAGAGGTTTACGATCTCGGCAAGTTTGGTTTTGCTAAGCTGGCCGTGGCTCTGGATCGCACTGAGGATGCGAATATCAGTTGCATCGAGACCAACTCGCTTCATTCCAATCCGTCCTGTATTTTCTGGCTACGCTACAGTCGCGCAATTTCCGATGATAGAGCCTTTAGGCCGGTTTGATCGCGGCGTCATCTGTTTTTCCGACCATGCTTGCCTTATGGGCGTCACCTGTTTCATCGCGTTCGACGTTCAATTCCAAAGAAAAAGACCCGCGGCATAACCGCGGGCCAGGTGGGGTTGGGTTCGTCACTTGGACGTCATGAAAGGTGGATCATCTCCGCCGCGTATCCACTGTCCAAAAGGCTAGAGTGCGCTCTCACTCAGTTTCTTCTTCAGATCCGAATTGCCACCGATCAGAACGCCATCGACAAAGACCATTGGAAAGGTCGGCCAGCCGCTCCACATTTTAAGTGCAAGCCGGCGATGCCATTGAGAGGTGTAGCTTCCATATTCCATATATCGAAACGGCAGCCCTGCCGCGTCTAGCGCTTTTCGCGCCCATTTCACATGTGGATTGCCCCGCATTCCGACAACGACGATCCGGTTTGCAGCAACGGCGGCCTGAACCTCCGCGACGGTCTCTGCATGGTAGCCGCCGATTTTCGGCTCTATCGCGGTGTCGAGCCTGTCTTGTGTCAAGATCGCGCGGGCCATTCTGTTCTACCTTTATCTCATGCTTTCGCACGCAGGTAGGCGTTCATCCGGACATAGCAAGAGATGCCCTCGCGACTTATGTGATTCATCGGCTAATAAAATCCGATCTCCCGAACATCGAGTTCGGCCACATGGTCGCGCCCATATGCAACAATTCCCAGCGACACCAGCTTTTGAGGATCAGGCCGTTCAGCGAGCCAACGACCCGATGGTTCGAAATGGTCGAAAGGGAGATGCAGCTCACTCCAGTTTCCGTCGGTTTCGAACCGCGCCTGATAATATTGCCACGGCATGCGCGTTCCGCGGGTGCGCAGGTGGATGTAGTATTGTTCACCATTTCCGCGCACGACGATGCGCACGCCGGTCGCGTCCTGTGGCACAGTTTCTCGCAGCTCCCTGCGAATCTGGATGAAGCCGCCGTTGTTGTCGGTGCTGACCTGTCCTTGCAGGCGAACGAATACCTTGTCGCTCTCGCGCAGCAGGCCCGCTCCGCCCGTCGATACCCCGCCCATCACCCCGTCGGTGAAGAACCGCCAGCGCGTTTCGGGGCTGTCCTCAAACCGGTCGGTCAGCATCTCCTCAGCGACAGCTGTGGAGACTGACATGGCAAACAGCGCGGCGAGCCCAGCTGCCGCGCCATCGCGAATGCGACAATTCTTTTCACGCCGATGCATTTTGGGATTTCTGGGCCTGACGCGCCTCCCATGCAGCTTTCTTCTCTTGATACTCAGCTTCGGTCAGCTTGTGCCAACCAACGCATTTTCCGGTCGGGGACCGCCCGCATCCACATTCTGACATTTGTGCCTCCAGTTGATTGTTTCCCACCGGAGGTAGGGTGCGGAATGAAGAAGGAAAGTCTGTGTTCGCCGAGTGCGACTAGGCACTAGACCAGTAGTCTCAGTCCAGACAAGACGGCAAAGAGGATCGGCTGGTGCAGCAGGTAGATCGACAGGGAATAGCGCCCCGGGAAGGTCGCCCAGCGGGGAAGCTGCACCCAGGCGAGGCGCTCTGTGAGGCCCGATTTTCCGATCGCAAGTCCGAATACGAACGCGCCCAACCACGGGGCGAGTGGAATGTAATCGACCGCAGTAACAGGGGCGGTTTGCAGCCCCGTCCACCAGAATATGGGGGCATTGAACATTTGCGATTTGCCCCAGTAGGGCAGCGATATGATCAGTGCCGCCATCAAGGTCAGCACCGCCACAGGCAATACCACAAGGAAACGTCCGATGAGTAGGGCGGCGGCAATCGCATGTAGAATGCCGAAAAAGACAAACGCGTCCGGCAAGATAACATATGTCCCGATGGAGACCAGCGCAGCACCCCCCGCAATCTGCGCCCATCGCTTGAGGAATGGTCCCGTGCCCCGCCCATGTGCCGTCCCAAGGGAGAAGCTGATCCCCGCAATCACCAGAAAACTGCTTGCCGTACAGATCGCAAGTAAGCGCCACAGCGGGCTCAGCGCGGTTCCCCGGGAAATCCAGCCGAACATCTCCAGATCAAAGACGATGTGATAGAGCACCATTGCCGCAATCGCCGCGCTCCGCGCTGCATCCAGAAGCGCGATACGTCCGGTCGCAGTTGATTGGTGCGTGGGGGTAGCCATGGCTCGGTCTCCGGTCGGTGTGGTTCGGACTTTTGCCCCCTTTGCCCGCAAAAGCCACCCCTGCCGCTCCGCTCATTCGTGGGTTGGCCCTCTCTTTTGGCTCTGGATCGCGTGGTTTGCCTCACAGATTGATCACATTGCCTCGAAAACCTGCGGTCGGGAATGGACCTTTGGCCCATCGGGCCCTAAAGGCGATTGAGGGGCGAGTGATTGGTTCGCGAGCCGTGACCAACAGGAGCGCAAGTGTCTTTCGTAGCCAAGCAGTCAATCGCATTCGGCGGGTCGCTTGCTCTGGCTCTTCTGATCATTTGGGGAACGCTGACGCCTCAAAACATTCCCGATGCCGGTGATCTTCCAGTCGACAAGCTCCTGCATGCTGCTGCTTTCGCGGCCTACGTCTTGCCTACCGCGCTATTCTATCCGCGTGGGCTGTGGTTCGTTCTGGGTTTCGGTGTTCTGCTTGGCGCTGCAATCGAGCTGATCCAGCCTGCAGTCGGGCGATCAGGTGATTGGGCCGATTTCGTTGCAGATATACTCGGTCTGGCGCTGGGCTGGAGTTTCGGGCGCACTGTCGCGGCATTGGTGCGTGGTAAGGCGCGCCGTGACGCCGATGCACCGCACTCCTAAAGCGCCGATCGCACCGCCGCGAGGCCAGCCGCTGTCGGCGCCCCGATCTGCCTCGTCAGGATTTGTCCGTTCCTTGCTACGACGAGCACCGTAACGTCATCGGTCGATGTGATCCCGAGCGGCCCGTTCAGCGTATTGGGTGCTACATAGAGGGTGAATGTCCGTGCCTGTGCTGCAGCGTCGAAGACGCTACGCAGGCCACCGTCAATAAACCCGCGCGCCAGAGCTGCACCGCGCCCCAGCATCAACACCTGAGCGTAGGGCCCATCGCTACCGAAGCCCAGTTCTGTGACCCAACTTTCCACATCCGATTGCTGCTCGCGTTTGTAGGCAATTATCACGACCGCCGGATCGCCGGGCAGGTCTGAAGGCCATCGAACGTCCTGTCCTGCGAGGTTCTTCATCTCGATGACGGGCATGGATTGTGCGGCGACATGCACAGGTCCCCCGATCAGGATCGCAAATTGGAGTGCAAAAACGCGAAGCAACACGGTGGTCATAGCTCTCTACCCGTTGTGGTCTATTAGCTCTTTCGGTCCGGGGCGGGCGGTTGGATCATTCGCGCGTCTGCGTTGGAACACCGTCGAACGGGAGCGATAGCTGTGCTGTCGCTTTGGTCGATCCGCGCTTTGTTGATCTCTTGCGGCGGGCCGGTGACCGGCTTGCGTGGCGGGCCACGATCGCATTGGCCGCCGCACGATGATCCGGTGACTTGCGCAGTTGCCACAGCTGCTCACGCGCCGCTTTTGCGGCGGCCATCGGCTCCACGATAGGCTCTGGGTAGCGATTGCCGATCAGCTTATGCCCCTCTGCACAGGCCCATGGTCTATGCCGCGCGGCAGGGGGCAGGGCGGCCAGTTCCGGTACCCATCTGGCAATGAATGTCCCTTGCGGGTCCTGATCAAGCCCTTGTTTGACCGGATTATAAACACGGATCGTGTTGATGCCCGTGGTTCCTGACTGCATCTGCACTTGCGACCAGTGAATGCCTGGCTCGTAATCGGTGAACATGCGGGCCAGATGTAAACCCGGCGCCCGCCAGTGGAGCCACAGATGATAGCTTGCCACGGCCATCACCATCGCCCGCATTCGGAAATTGAGCCAGCCCGTCGCGCGCAGCGACCGCATACAGGCATCCAGAAATGGCAGCCCGGTTTCCCCGTGTTGCCAAGCGTTCAGGCGCGCTTGGTCCGGCTGGACGGGCCGCAAACCATCATAGGCAGGGTGCAGGTTCTCCCATTCAATCCGCGGTGCGTCCTCCAGCTTTTGAATGAAATGGCAATGCCAGTGCAGCCGCGACATGAATGACGAGAGCGACCCCGCCCAGGCACCTCGGTCCTGCGTCTGGTCCAATGCGCGCTGCCGCGCCCACACAGCCTGTGCCACCTCACGGACAGACAACGTCCCCCATGTCAGGTGTGGCGATAGCCGCGAGCAAGCGTCCGCCCCATCCAGCGGGCTGGACATCGCTTTGCGGTACTCGCGACCGCGCTGGGTCAGGAACGACCCCAGCAAGCCCTCAGCAGCGATCCGTCCGCCGATCTGACAGGCCTGCGCACCGTCGTCTTCCAACCGTAAATCATCTGCCGATGGAAGTTGGCCGAGATCGATGCCAACGAGTGGCGTGAGCGCACGGGGCGGTCGCCGCTGTGGCGCCCGCATCTGGGCCTCCCATTTCGCAGCCCAGCCATTGCGGCTTGCCATGCGCCGCTGGACTCCGAAATTACATGGCTCGTTCCACACGATCCCATTTGCGCGGCACCAAGCGGCCACACGCCGATCACGGTCAAAAGTCCATTTGTTTCCACTTTCCATGTGGGACCACAGCGCAGCGATGCCATGAATGTCGTGCAGCTCGGACAGGACATTGATTGCATCCCCGTGGCGGATCACCAGCGGCTGACCCAGTTGCGCGAGGTCACGTCGCAGTTCCTCAAGCGCTTCCCGTGCAAAGACCCAATGCCGCCGGCTTGCGTCAGGCTGTCGCCAATAGTCCCGCTCCACAATATAGAGCGGCAGGACCGGCCCTCGCTGCGCCGCCGCAGACAGTGCTTCGTGATCGACCACACGAAAGTCTCGCTTGAACCAGACGATTTGTAGGGGCGCTTTTGACATGCACCGGAATTTAGTTCCGCAATTGCGCCTGTCACGAGGCGCTCGCATAATCGGTCTCTGCGACACCCTGCCTCATACCCGAGAGCGCGGTCCGAACAATCTTTCCCCCATCACACCGAATGGAGGTTTCATGTTTCGTGGATTGTTTTTGTCGCTCTTTATCATCTGCTCCGGCATGGTGGTGCTGCCCCTTCTGATGGTCTGGGCGCTCGAAGGTGATGTCTGGGTCGATACGCTTCGCACTATGATGCCGATGTTCTGATAGGCCGTCAGTCCGGCCTCTTCAAAAAGATACGGGGTGCGCCGTCTAACTCGTATCGAAAGCTGTGTGAAAGCCCTTGCGCCGCAGTCGCCTCTCACGTGTAATTGGGGGAAGTCGAGCTGTGAAGGAAACGGGGTATCATGCATGTATCGGAACGATTGTCCGGTGTTTTACTGATTGAGCCTGTGCGTCACGGGGATCACCGGGGGTTCTTCTCGGAGAGCTGGTCGCTGCGTGGGTTTCAGGCGGCGGGCGTGCATCTGCCGCCGTTTGTGCAGGACAACCACTCTTTCTCCTCTGCCAAGGGCACGTTGCGGGGGTTGCACTTTCAGGCGCCGCCCCATGCACAGGGCAAGCTGGTGCGCTGCGGGCGGGGGCGGCTCTTTGATGTTGCCGTCGATATCCGCCGTGGCAGCCCGACCTATGGTCAATGGGTAGGCGAGGAGTTGAGCTTCGAGAATGGCCGCCAGCTCTGGGTGCCAGCGGGATTCCTGCACGGATTTCTGACCCTCGAGCCGGATACCGAGATCATTTACAAATGCACCGACTATTATGCACCAGCATTTGACGGTGCCGTGCGCTGGGACAGCTGCGGCATCGACTGGCCCGATCTGGAGGGTGAGCCGATCCTGTCTGCCAAAGACGCCGTGGCCCCCGCACTTAAGGAATTCGACAGCCCCTTCACTTATGAGGCAAACCTATGAAGCTTCTGGTGACAGGCGGGGCAGGGTTCATCGGCTCGGCTGTGGTCCGGCTCGCCATCGCACGTGGGTATGAAGTGATCAACTTCGACGCGCTCACCTATGCGGGCAACCCCGCCAATGTCGCCAGCGTCGCGGAGGATCCGCGCTACACCTTTGTCCATGCCGACATTCGTGACCGCGCCGCCGTGGATGCCTGCCTCGTTACGCACAAACCGGACGCAATCCTGCACCTCGCTGCCGAAAGCCATGTCGATCGCTCCATCGACGGCCCAGCCGCCTTCATGGAGACGAACGTCACCGGTACGCTGACCCTGCTGGAAGCGGCGCGCGCCTATTGGCAGGCGGAAGGTCGGCCCGAAGCCTTTCGCGTCCACCATGTCTCCACCGATGAGGTCTACGGCTCGCTTCCTTCTGATCCAGCGGTCAAATTCACCGAAGAGACCGCCTATGACCCGCGCAGCCCGTATTCGGCGTCTAAAGCGGCTTCCGATCACCTCGTCCGCGCCTGGCACGAGACCTACGGCCTGCCGGTGCTCGTCACCAATTGTTCGAACAATTACGGCCCCTATCACTTCCCCGAGAAGCTGATCCCCGTCGTGATCCTCAATGCACTGGCCGAACAGCCGCTGCCCATCTACGGCACTGGTGCGAACATCCGCGACTGGCTCTTCGTCGAAGATCACGCTGACGCACTTCTGACCGTTCTGGCAAAGGGGCAGGTGGGTCGGACCTATAACATTGGCGGCGAGAACGAGCGCAGCAACCTCGAACTGGTGCGCAGCATCTGTGCCATCCTTGACCAGACCCACCCTCGCACGAGCGGCAGCTACGCCGATCTGATCACCTTCGTCGCAGACCGCCCCGGTCACGATGCCCGCTACGCCATCGACCCCACCCGTATCCGCACCGAACTGGGCTGGCGTCCCTCGGTGACGGTCGAGGAAGGGCTTGCCCGCACCGTGAACTGGTTCCTTGCCAACGAGGACTGGTGGCGTCCGCTTCTGTCCCGCGATGGCGTGGGCGCACGGTTGGGAGTGGCCGGATGATCCTCGTCTTTGGCAAAAACGGGCAAGTGGCGCAGGCGCTGGCGCGCGCCTCGGAAGAGGTCACCTGTCTTGGCCGCGCAGAGGCGGATCTCGCTATCCCCGGAGCCGCTGCCAAAGCGATTGCCACACACCGCCCCCGCGCTGTGATCAACGCGGCAGCCTACACCGCCGTTGATCAGGCCGAGAGCGCCCCCGATGCCGCTCATCGCCTTAATGCAACTGCCGTGGCCGAGATCGCTGAAGCCTGCACCGCCGCGCAAATCCCGCTCGTTCATCTATCAACTGACTATGTCTTTGATGGCAGCGGCTCCGCGCCCCGCAGCCCCGATGCCCCGACTGCGCCGCTCGGCGTCTATGGCGCGAGCAAGCTGGCTGGCGAGGACACCATTCGTGCAAGCGGTGCGACAGCAGTCATCCTGCGCACCGCTTGGGTGTTTTCCGCAGATGGCGCGAACTTCGTCAAAACCATGCTGCGTCTGGCCGAGACCCGCGATCACCTCACCGTCGTTGCCGACCAGATCGGCGCACCCACGCCCGCCGCAGCCATCGCAGAGGCCTGCCTGACCATCACAGCGCAGCTTCTCAGTGATCCGGCGAAAGCGGGCACTTATCACTTTGCAGGCACACCAGAGGTCAGCTGGGCGGATTTCGCCCGCGCCATCTTCGCCGCGGCAGGGAGGCAGGTCACCGTCACCGATATCCCGACAGCCGACTATCCCACGCCCGCCGCCCGCCCGCTGAACGGGCGGCTCGACTGCCACCTGACCGAGCGCACCTTCGGCCTGCCGCGCCCCGATTGGCAACACGCCTTGGCCGAGGTGATCATAGAATTGGAGGTCCGCACATGACCACCCGCAAAGGCATCATTCTCGCCGGAGGCAGCGGCACGCGCCTGCACCCGCTGACCATCGCCGTCTCCAAACAGCTCATGCCGGTCTATGACAAGCCGATGATCTACTACCCGCTATCGGTTCTGATGCTCGCCGGCATCCGCGAGATTGCCGTGATCACCACCCCGCATGATGCGCCGCTCTTCCAGCGGCTCTTGGGCGACGGGGCACAATGGGGCGTGCAACTGAGCTACATCGAACAGCCCAGCCCCGATGGCCTCGCGCAGGCCTATCTTCTGGCCGAGGATTTCCTCGCCGGCGCACCCTCCGCGATGGTGCTGGGGGATAATGTGTTCTTTGGCCATGGCCTGCCGGATGTGCTCGCCGCCGCCGATGCCCGCACTGAAGGCGGCACCGTATTCGGCTACCGCGTCCGCGATCCGCAGCGTTATGGCGTGGTGGGTTTCGATGCCGATGGCCTCGTCTCCTCCATCGAGGAAAAGCCCGAACACCCCCGCTCCAAATACGCGGTGACAGGGCTTTATTTCCTCGACGGCACCGCGCCCGACCGCGCCCGTGCGCTGACACCTTCGGCCCGAGGAGAGCTGGAAATCGTGAGCCTCCTTGAAAGCTACCTCACTGATGGCACGCTGACTGTCGAGCAGATGGGTCGGGGCTTCGCATGGCTCGACACTGGCACCCACAGCAGCCTCCTCGATGCGGGAAATTTCGTGCGCACCCTTTCGGAACGCCAGGGCCAGCAGATCGGCTCCCCCGACGAAATCGCCTTCCACAACAAGTGGATCTCCCGCGACCAACTCCGCGAACGCGCCAAAATCTTCGGTAAATCCGAATACGGGGCGTATCTCGCAGGGATCGCCGCCGAGTAACCCTTCGGCAATCCGCCCGTTCACCAATCGTTAACCAAGGAGGCCGAGGGTGGCGGGATGACGATTGTCCCGCAGATGCCCCAAGCCTTGCCTGTGCAGAAGGTCCGTACTGCCCTGCCAGTCGAGCGGGTCGTGATCGTCAGCGATTTTTGCGATATCCAAGGCGGACAGGCCAAAGTCGCGATCGAGAGCGCGCGCCTTCTCGCGCAGGCGGGCTGCAAAGTGACGTTCTTTGCTGCTACCGGAACGCCCGATGCCTTGCTCGACCACCCTGATATCAGGGTGGTCACCCTAAATCACTCACCGCTCAGCGCGGGCGGTTTCGCCGCTGCTCTACGCGGTCTGTGGAACGCCCGAGCAGCGCAGGCTCTGGCAGGTGTCTTGGCCGAAATCACGGAGCCGCACGCGGTCCTCCATGTTCACGGTTTTGCTAAGGCACTGTCCCCCGCAATCGGTCCGGTGCTGCGTAAATCTCGATTGCCTGTGGTCTTCACTTTGCATGAATACTTCCTCGCCTGTCCGAATGGTGGCTTTTACGATTATCAAAGTCACCAAATTTGCCAGCGAAGGCCAATGGGGCTGTCTTGCCTTACCGCTCACTGTGATAAGAACCTTCCAAGCCACAAGGCCTACCGCCTCGTCCGTCAGGCCCTTTTGCACAGCCTGGGCGGCCTCCCTCGAAACCTTCGGCACATCATTTATCTGGCCGATGGTCAGCGACGCAGGATGGAGCCCCACCTTCCCACCCGTGCACAGCTCTACCATCTCCCCAATCCGGTCGGTGCGGACAATCGCGCACCGGTTGCCGCGTCCTGCAATCGGGGTTTCGTCTTTGTCGGCAGGTTGAGCCGCGAAAAAGGCGCGACACTCTTTGCGGAGGCTGCCGGCGCCATCGGTGCTCCCGCCGCCTTTATCGGGGACGGACCGGATGCCGACGCTGTGCGCAAGGCCAATCCAGCTGCGGAAGTCACCGGATGGCTTGCACCCGGGGAGGTCCGTGAGCGTATTGCAAATGCCCGCGCCCTCGTCCTGCCGAGCCTGTGGATCGAATGTCAGCCGCTCGTCATGCTGGAAGCGCTCTCAATGGGTGTTCCGGTTGTTGCCGGGCGCTGGGTGTCTGGCACGGACCTGATCGAGGAGGGCGTCTCCGGCATCCTCGTTGACCGGCCGAGCGTTTCGGCATTCGCCGATGCCCTGGGCGCAGTTTCCGCGCTCCCCGATTTCGATCCTGCCACGATCCGCGCTGCTTGCGATCCAGCCCGCCACCTTGAGGGATTGCTGAAAATATATGGCGATGCCCTCATTTCGGAGACGGGCTGATGGTGCTTGCCGTCCCGGTCTGGCTGATGCTTTCGGCCTGCCTGCTTCTGACGGTGCGGTGCGGGCTTGCGCAGGGGCGGCCCGCGCTCCTGTCATTCGCGTTGGTGCTTATGCTCGTGAGTGTGCCACGTCCGGCGTTGCTCGGCCTTGGCCTTGATACCCCAATGCCCGATAGTCACTTCGGCGAAATCGACTGGCCTCTGGTGACGCTTGCGCTCAGTGTCTGCCTGATTTGGGCGGTGGTCGTGCTTGCAAGCTATGCCCTGCATGCGCGAGTAGCCATTGTTCTCGCGGCTCTGCTTCCCCGTGGCGATCACATCCCGCCATCACCGTGGCGGATGACGGCCGTTCTTCTCGCGCCAGCGCTCCTCGCGGTGATTGGTTCGGCCTACCTGTTGATCGAAACCGGAAGCCTTGCCGCCTTTGTTATCGCGTCAAAGGTCGAAAAGTCCCTTGCCGGACTGTTCATCATCAAAGAGGCCGCCCGCCTCGTCGCGCTCCTTGCGCTTTTTGGTTTTCTCGCTCTGCGGCCGGTATCGAGCCGCGCGGGGCGGTGGGGGCGCAGCCTGTGTCTCCTTTTCGGTATCGCGATGGTTGCGTGCACACTGCTATGGGGCGCACGTTATGATCTCCTCCTGATGGGCGTCGTAGCCGTTCTGGCATGGCGGTTCCACGTCGGGCGGGTGACGCCACTCGCTCTGCTGGTTTGGGCGCTGGCTCTGGCCGCTGTGGCGGTAATCCTGCGGCAGTTGCGAAACGAACTTTTGGGGGCGGGACCATCTGTAGACGGCCCGTGGCGACAGATTTCAGCGGGTCTGCATTTTGTTCAATTCGACGCGCTTATGCTGGTTCTCCGCGACGCGGGTGACGTGTTTCCGTTCCGTGGCGGCGCTGACTTTATCCATGGGTTGCAAAGCTGGATTCCCCGCAGCCTTTTCCCGGAAAAGGAAACGTTTCATATCGGTCCCTGGTTTCGGCGGATCTATCAGCCGCTCGCCCGAAATGGTTGGCCTGTCACCACGCCCGGCGCATGGTATGTGAATTTTGGGCCACTGGGGATCGTGTTGGGCGCTTATCTCAGCGGGGCGGTTCTCCGCGTATTTGATGCCGCATTCTGCCAGATGAAAACCTCGCCCTGGCAGGCGGCGATCGGCGCGGGTCTTTCAGTCTATATGTTCGAGGCTGGAATAACGACCGGCTTCCCGCAGGATATCATCCTTTTGATTGTGCCGCTTTGGGCAGCGGCATTGTTTCTTTTTGGTACCCGCTCCTCAGCACCATTAGGGATCCCAGGGACAGCAGACGCAGAAGTGCCAATCCGCTGAGGGCTTGCCCGATCCCTGTAAGGCCGTTGGCCGATACACTCCACCAGATCACCGGGATGGAGATGGCAAATAGCCCCGCCTTCAACCAGCCCAACGCGCCGAACCGACGCTGCGCAATGAGGCCGCTCTGCAGCACATTTGCGCAAATCCGTAGAATAATCGCCGGTGTCACCCAGATCAGAACCGCGCTTGTTTCTGCATATTCACTCCCGAAACTGAAACGAACAATGCTTTCCCCGTACCACGCGATACCAATGAGTATCGCGCCACCAGCACCGCCGATCAGCACCATCATCCAGCCGAGTATCTTGTAGAATTCCAAGCGATTGTCGGCGCTCCAAAGCCGTGCAAGCCGCCATCCAAGTGCCAGATCGGCTGCGTTCGTCCCGGTCACCGCTGCCCGCTCCAGATAGGCGACCGGCATGAATACCGCGACTGCGGCCGCGCCAAGTAGCGCATCGAGCGTCAGCCGCGGCAGCGCCATTTGTGCTGCGACCAGCCACTGGCTTAGCCCGAGCGGCAAAGTCGCGCGAAACAGGCCAAGCAAATCGTCCAACCTCCAGCATGGCCTGGGAAATTGGCTGTTTGCGGCTTGGCGCAGGTCATGGAAGATCACGCAACATCCCACACCTGACGCTTGCGCCCATAGCGCAGTTGTGGTGCTGCCCGAGAGCGCCAGACCGAGGGCGAAAGCTCCAAGCGATACCGCGCCTCTGAGTATCCAACCTCGCGCCACCGCCCCGATGCGTCCGTCCCTTTGTGCGGCTCCAAATGCCAGATCACCAATCATTTCGACCGCTTTGAGAAAAATCAGGGGCAGCGCAATTGGCAGCAGGGCAGGGCGCCAAAACCAGATCCCGCTGAAACAGACCACGCCAAACAAGGCCGCGAGCGACAGTCGCAGCGCCAGCGCAGTGTTGAGGTCGATGTCATGCTTGGCATCGGCGGCAAGATTGCTCCGCAGGCCCGCCAGCGACAGCATGTAGAGCGGCTGTAGGAGCGCTAACACCAGCCCGTAGCTGCCCACGGTTTCTATCGGCGCCGTTCGAGCCAGAGTGATCAAAATTACGACCTGACAAATAAGTGTCCACCCATTTGCCGCGCCCATAATCGTCACGGAGGTCACGGGTCTCATGCGGCTTGACGGCGTTGCGCTCGGTAGGCGTCCCATAATGCCAAATCCGGGGCGCAAAGCGCGCGGATGCGGTCCGCATAAACACCCTGATATTGGGTCGGCCGCCCTGCCGCGTTTTCATGTCCGATGCGTAGCCGTGTCCCTAACCGATCCGAGAGCGCCTCGTGAAAGGCGCCCATTGCATCCGTATCCCCGATCACATCGAACTTCGCCAGATTCCCTATGGCCGCCGCAACAGAGTCAGGATGGTCAGGCGGCACCTCTGGGGGCAGACCGCTCAGATAGGCCACCATCGTTGCCCCCATACGCTGCGCCTGTTGTGTTTCGAGGAATTCTCGGAGGTTTCCGCGAATCCCATCAACTCCGTCGGGGTGATCTGCGTTCCAGCAGAGCTGCGACATGAACCGCGCCACAGGCTCGCGCAGGATCGTGGCAAAGCAGTATCGCCCTGCGAAATCGGCATACGCACGGGGTGAATATCCCACATGCATTGCGATTGCCCTGACGCCGCAATTCAGATGATAAAGCAGCATCGCTTCCCGAAATGGATGAAGAGGAGCGCTTGTTTCCGTCTGCCCCATCCGTGCTAGGGCGCTGTCGCTTGCAGCGGTGCGCAAACCGGCCTGTGACAGGAAATACCGTCGTCGCAGTGCACGACCCACGGACGTACCCCCGCATTTCGGAATGTGATGGAATACCACCGGTCGCGGGAGCAACTGCCCAGCCGCGCGGCTGTGCCACTGCCTCAGGCGCGTCGGGTCCAGTCGGGTCATGCCGGGTCTCCTAGAGAAAAGCGGATACCGAATTCGCTACTCAATGCCTGATTGGCCGCAACGAACCCCGCGCGCAGCCTGTGCACAGCCGCAGCGTCGTCAGACCTGGCCGGAGCAAAGGTATTCAGGCGGCGGTAGGTGGCGCGTGCGAAAGTATAGAGCGGGCCGTGGGGAAGATGTGCACGCAGCCTCACCGCAAGACGTTTCACTCTCGCATTGCGAATATGATAGCTGCGGTTTTCTTCGGGAAAGGTGTAGGCGTGATAGAATTCCGGTGTGGCCCCGATCCAATCGGCAATTGCGTGCAACGTGTCCGTCGGGCACCCCATCAGGCTCTCGAAACTGATCACGCGCATCCGGTCCGGTCCCAGACGCGCCTGCCACCGCCGCAGCCAGTGTACATAGCGGCCATTCTCCAGCGCATTCACCAGCAGTTCGTTGCCACCTGCCGTCCAATCTTGATCACCATTCGTTAACCGATCGACATAGGCGTCGAATGACAAGTCGTCTGGCAAAAAGCTCCAGCTGTTCTGGAAATAGATGAAGAGCGAGCGGATCTGCGCGGCCGGTTCCCGCAGGACAAAAAGGCATTTCGGTGCGCCCGGCAGGTCCGGGATATGTGCCAGTGCTGTTTGCGAATAGATATGCGATGGTGTTCCCTCCAGTCGCACCAGCTTTGCGGTGTCCGCCTTCGCGTAAAGCGCCGCCAGAGGTGCGAGACCGTTGCGCACGTTCCTGTCGGGTCGATAGATATGGCTTCCGGGGTCCGCGAAATAGGCGGTTTCCTTCATCGGACTTCCGACAATCTGCGGATGGTCGGCGAGCCAACGATAGAGCGATGTCGTTCCGCATTTCGGAGCGCCCAGAATAAAGAGATTGGGCAGGGTCATCATTGGACCGCAGCCCCTTGCATGACCTGCGTGTAGAATCCCGCAATTTTCTGTCGCCACCGCTCGACGGTGAAACGTGCGCGATACGTCGCCATTGCTGCGCCGCGCCGGGCCCGCAGATCCGCTTTATCGAGCGTGATCAGGCACGCCGTCAGCGGCGCGACCCCCAGCTCGAAGCTGCTGCCAGACAGCCCTTCCTCGATCAGCTCCGGCAATTGGCTGCGACGACTGCACAGGACGGGCGTACCGTTTCTCAGGGCTTCCGGTATCACCAGTGGCAGCCCCTCCCAGCGCGACGGCAGCACTACGGCGTCTGCCGATGCGTAGAAATCGTCTATGTCACGCGGGCTGATCCATCCATGGAGCGTGGTTCCTTCCGGCAACGGTGGCAGGCAGCGCCCTTTTCGGACGGAATCGCCAACGATGTGCAGGTGCAGCTCCGGTCGCAGGCGGCGCGCGGCGGCAAATGCAGGCAGCAGGATGTCGAGCCCCTTCTGGTGGTCAAAACGACCAACAAACAGCAAATTCACATCGTTCGGCCCGCCATCAAAAAGATCGCGCCGCGCCCCCTTCCGCGGGGGAGATGTCGCGTTGTCGATCCACAGATGTCGGCCGCGATAGCGGTGTAGCCGTGCCAATTGCGCATCGGCGGGTCCGATGTTTAAAGTTGCATTCGCCAACCCGCACAACTGACCTTCGATCAGGCGAATGACCCGCGCCCAAATCTGGTCGGGCTGTTCATATCGCCCTGCGGCCCATCCGTGCGCGCAATAGACAGCCGGGCCGCGCCATCCGGTCAGACGCGCAGCGATCAGGGCGAGTAGGGCAAAGCTGGAATGGAAAAACAACACTTCTGGCCGTTCCGCGCGGATCGCGGCGCGCATCGCCTTGACCATGCGCCATATTTGCCCCACCCCGCGCTGCCCGCTCACATACCCAAGCACGCGTCGGGCATGCTGCAGATCCCGGGCATGGCTGTCCGGCAGGAGAAACACATTCTCCACGCCGCTCGGCGCATAGGCGGCATGGATGTCAAAACATCCCGCCACGCCGCCTTGAGCCGTTTCACAGATATGCAAGACCTTCATGCCCTAGCCGTAGGCGGGCAGGGGTTAATTTTTCGATAATTTTAGGCAAATATGAAATCTGGGATGATCAGAAGAGGCATAACCGTTTGATCTTGTGGACAGGCGCGTCCGGCAAGGCCAATGATCCTGCTGCAACGGTCACTGGAAATTCTGCCTCCGTGAGATCCGGTCCAACAAGCAGTGCGTTATATTGGCCATCTGTTAATCCGGCGCTCAGCGTTTCCGCTGCACGAGTGCCGTTGGCAGACAAAATCGGACTCGTAACATTCGCCGCTGCCTCGGCCTGCATGGCGCCATAGGCCAGCGTTCCTGCCACGCCCGTAATTCGGCACAGCTCGACCGTATCGGCGCTGATGATTGGTCCGGTGATCCACACTCTGTGCCGTCCCCCTCCAAGCGCCACCATGCCCGCATCCGCCGAGACCCCGTCGATATTGGCAATCAGCGCCACGCTTCCGGTGCCAAAATCAAACGCGTATCTCAGTCGTGCCGAGCCGGTTGGCCCGATCCCCAGCCAGAATTCGCAGTCTGGTGCCGTGCCGTTCTCGATGATGACCGAACAGGTGATTTCGGTTCCCGACGACAGTGCTGCAATGCCGATGTCGTTGAACTGTAGGTAGCCGTTGCCGTCATCCGCGATTTCGGTGCGGTCCAGCCCCCCCGCTTCGCCCAGTGGCGTGAGTGCGGTCAGGTTGATTGCCGTCGTTTTGCTGGCATCGCACAAATTCATGGCGCCCGCTTCGATCAAGAGGTGCCGCCCGCCGCCCTGCCCAACGATCCGCGCGGTATCATTCGGGAGTTGGGCAAGCGTCCCGTCCTCAGCCTGAAGTGTCGCCGCGGAACCGCGTTCGATCTGCCATGCATGCGTATAAATGCCGGTTTCAAAGTCGAACACCGCGCGAGGTAAGGCACCGTTTCTTGCGTAGGCCGCAAAAGGGCTCCCACGAACGGTTGCATTGAAAAGTGCTGCTGACATCACCAGCCCGCCACGATGCCCGTCGCGGTGGTCCCGGTCGCATGAACGCGCCGCACCTCGATCGCATGCCAGCCCGGCAGCACGCTTTCCAGCGTGACGACCTGCCCGCCGCCTGTCGCCAGTGTGAGTTGCCCGCCTTGCGAAATATGCAGCCAATGCGCCAGATAGGGCAAATCGGCGGCATCGTCGGGGGTGACCGAAAAGAGATTTGCCGGCCCTCCGGCTGGTTTGCGTTGAAAACCCTCAAAGGAATCCTGTGTCGGCATACTGCGCTCCTTGATTGCGTTCGGGCCAACCTGCAGCAGCCATGTTGACCGGCGGTTGCATCAACGCACGCGCCGTTTACCGGTTTTTAGGATGCAGGGTCGTTTACTGAATATTAAGCTACCTGTGGCATCTCGAAGCTCCATAAATGCGGAGCCTCTATGCTGCTGCCCCGATCATTCCCCCAGCCTTGCGGCGCTCTTTGCATTGTTTTGCTCACCGCTCTGTCCCCGACAGTTTCGCTGGCACAATCGCGCTCTGCTGCCACGGTGATCACCTCGCTCGAGGACGCTTGCCAAGACCTGCAAGAAACCTGCATTACCGCATTTCGCCTGTCATATGCAGAACTTGTCACGCGGAGCAATGACCGCTCCCAAGCCGATGTTGATCGCCTTGCGGCAGGTTTCGCCGTCGCCGCATTGCGGACAGTTCGGCACCGCCCTGAGCTGGCACCGGAACTATCCAGCCTCGTGGCCGAGGCCGCTTTGTCTGTCTCGCCGGGACGTGCAAGCGCGATGCGCCGGGTGGCCGAAGCGGTAACCGAAGCTGCGCCCGCACCGATCGATCTGAGCAAGATCGTCGGCAGCCGCAACTGATCGCCTGGTCGTTGTTAAGCCTTTGGTAACCATTCCGCAGTCCAGTGAGGCGATTGGTTATCATGAGGCCGCGTCATGCTGTATGACAGGGCAACACGGATCGTCGTGGCAGGATTTGCGCTCTGGGTGAGCACGAGCGCCTTTATTGCGTTCGAGTCGGACCGCGCCGCGCGTAACTGGCATCCGTCGATTGGCGTCTTGCCGCAAGAACAGGCGCTCGGGCACCTCAGCTATCGTAGATGGGAGGCCATGCTCGTCGCCTGTGACGATTGGTTGGCCCAACAAACAGTGAAAGCGGCCCAACATATCGCTGGATGCGCTCAACTCGCAGCGCCTGATGGCCGTCGCGCGTCCCCGGCTATCCTCCATATTGTGCACGCGCATGTCCTCGCGGCCAAGGGCGCACCATTCGCGGCGCGCGAGGCGCTCGGTCGTGCGTATCAGCAGGCGCCGTCTTCGGGTTGGCTCGCCGCCCGCCGCCTCAAACTGGCGTTTCAGCTCCCTTCGCCGCCAAGCGCCATGCCCGATTGGGTCACCGCCGATGTGCGTCTGATCCTCCAGACACGCCGCTTTCATCCGGTTTTGCATTTCGCCTTTCGCCATCGCCCCGAGCTCCGGCCATGGCTCGTCTCCTTGACCGAGGAAAACCCGTCCACCCTCACCGAAAGCCCCCGCCTGTGACCGAAGCAGCGCGCACCTTTCGGCTGAGCGCCCTGCGCTCGCGGATCACTCTGCCCATCGCTGCTGCGGTCTTCGTCGCGGTTGTCATTGTTTGGATGTCCGTCGTCCACGGCGGCAATCGGGTTTCGATCTGGGCGCCGGCCGCCGCGATTTCGGGTGTTTTTTTGTTGGTTTTTGTCCTCCTTCATGCATCACCGCCGCCACCGCGGTCAGCGTTCTGGGGGCTGATGGCGCTCGTTTCCGGCGGTGGCTTCGCAATGCTTCAGTCGCTTGGCATCATGCCGGTGCCATGGCCCGAATTCGCAGCCAATGTTGCTTTGCAGGTCTCTCTCTGCGCTGTTCTGTTTCTCATCGTCGTCCGGCTCACCGGCCACAGTCAGGCGCGTAGCGTGCTCTTGCTGACCCTCTTTACCGGCATAGCGCTGCATTGCATCTGGGCATTGGCAACTGACCCGCGCCATGCGACGGGCGGCTTCATCTACCGCAATGGATTTGCCAGTTTTGCAGGGCAGGGCGGTGTGATCGGTCTGGCCATCCTCGCCGGAGCCGCCGGGCCAGTCGCCGCCGCCACTTTACGTGCACCCGTTGCCGTTCTCACCCTCGTCTGCTTTGCCGCAGTGCTCGCGTCTGGCTCGCGATTAGGCGCGTTGTCCTGCCTTGCCGGCTGTGCGCTATTTACCGCCCTGTCGGGGCCTCGTTGGTGGCATTTGGCTCTGATGCTGTTTGCGACGATTGTGCTGACCGGCGCGTCGGGGCCTGTTTTGGACCGCATTCCATTGGTGAACGCCAGTGCGGCAGAGCGATGGGAGCTCTATACTCAGATATGGCAGCTGATCCGCTCCGCGCCACTTACCGGCTCCGGGGCAGGGGCCTTCGTTCCCGCATTCGAAACTGCCCGTTCCTCCGGCCTACCAGCGGGGCTCAGCTATGATCACGCCCATAATAGCTACCTCGCCGCTTGGGTTGCCTTCGGTCTGATCGCGGGAAGCCTGCTGTTTCTCTTTTTGCTGGGCGCATTGGCAACCTGTTTGCGCCATGCGCGGTCCTGCCCGCAGTCGCGACTGGGGGCAGCGGCAATGACCATGGCTGCCCTGCATGCCTCGGGCGATTTTACCTATCAGCTTCCCGCCAATGCGACCCTCCTTTCGGTCGTGTTGGCCCTTGCCCTGACATCCAAGGCCATGCAATGACAGAAACCTCCCCAACACCCTCCGCTCCCGACCCGCTCGATTTGCGCGGTATGCTCGCCGTCTTGCGGCGACAGATGGCCCTGATCCTGCAACTGTCCTTGACAGTCGTCCTGTTAGCAGTCCTCTACCTCGTGTTCAGCCCGCGCGCCTATACCGCCACGGCGCTTCTGCGCGTCGACCCGTTCGCTGCGGCCCTCGTTGAACAGACTGGCAGCGGCGCTCAGAGCATCTCCTCCCGCATAGATACCGAGGTCGAAATCCTCCGTTCCGACGGTCTCGCCCTGCGCACCATCGGTGCCGAATCCTTGGTTCGTGATCCAGCCTTTGGCCCGCGCCTGGGCTGGGGGGAGAAAATTCGCGCGTCATTCGGAAACCAGACCGAACCGGGCGGCACTCGGGATGCTGGATTGCAGCAAACACTTGTCCGTTTTGATTCAGCACTGGCGGTTCGGCGCGTCGGCCTGACAGACATTATCTCTGTGTCTCTGACCACAAGTAACCCCCAGCGTGCAGCGGATATCGCCAATGCACATGCCGAAGGTTTCATTTCTGATCAGATTGAGGCCAAGCATCGCGCGGCAGAGGCAGCGCGACAGGCGCTTGCCGCCGAGCTCGATGCAGCGCGACTCCGGTTTGAGCGTGGCGAAGCCGATCTGCAAGCGGCCCGAGATCACCTGGACGGAGGACAGCCGATGCTCTCAGGTGCCGAACGAACAGATTTAGAGCAGGCGTTCGCAACAGGCGACTGGGAAAAGGTCAC
Source organism: Marivivens sp. (assembly GCA_017643845.1). Classification (GTDB taxonomy): domain Bacteria; phylum Pseudomonadota; class Alphaproteobacteria; order Rhodobacterales; family Rhodobacteraceae; genus JAEPMR01. The sequence goes on from JAEPMR010000003.1 coordinate 43,456, forward strand.
GGCGCTGCTCGCAGATGAAAGTCTTGCCGCACTGGTGCGCCAGCGCGACCAACTTCAGAGAAGTCTTGAAGGAACGACAGCGCCGCCGCCAGACCTTCAGTCCGAATTGGCCGCGTTGGAGAGCCGGCTTGCCCGTGAAACCCGCGCCGCGCTTGCTATTCTCGACTCTGATGCCCCGACAGAGTCATCCCTGACAGAGCTCTATCTCATCCAGCAGGAAGCTCTCATCGCGCGCCGTCAGTATGAACAGGTCATGCAGGCTCTGCGGGATCTCGAGGCCCGTGCCACATTGCGCCTTGCAGACGCGCGCATCGTCTCGCCCGCACTCCCGCCTCTAGCGGCCTCAGCGCCTCGTCCGGGTCTGGTTCTTACTGTTGCCGCGCTCATCGCTGCCGGCCTGTCGATCGCTGGCGCATTGCTCAAGGAATTTCATTTTGGCGGAATCACGTCGCCCCAACAGCTTCGCAATGTGCTTCCTGTTCCTGTCGCCGCATCCGTGCCTTCGGTTCGAATAGCTGGATCCGACGAAGTGATGGCTGATGCCATTTTCAAAGACCCTCTCGCCCCGATATCCGAGTCATTCCGCCGCTTGCGCGCAACCATCGACCTCAAGATCCCACAGCAGCGCGGTGCCGCAACCGTGATCACCGTCACATCGGCGTTTGCAGGCGAGGGAAAAAGTACCGTTGCGCTTTCGCTGGCGCGCACCTACGCCGCCGCGGGTCAGCGATGCCTTTTGATTGACGCGGATTTCCGAAATCCAGCGATCCATCGCCTCATACGCGCGACGCCGCCGCGTGGTCTGCTGGAGTTCCTTGAGACCGGAAGCGAAAAAGGCCCAACCGACGAAGAGATCGCGAGCAGTTTCTACATCGCCGATACCATGCCGGGACTGCATGTGGTACTGGGCGCGCAGCCCGCCGACGGCCCAACTGACAAGGTGCTTCAATCGGCAGGCTTTACCCAGCTTGTCCGAAACGCGCGGACGCTTTTCGATGTCGTGATACTCGACACACCACCGCTGATTCCCGTGGTAGATGCACGCTACCTTGTCACCCTGACCGACGTTTATCTCTTCTGTGTTCGCGCAGGGTTTGCGGACCAGCGGCTTGTACGCGAAGCATTTCGCGATCTCCCGCTCGCGCATGGCATGACGATGAGCGTTCTCATTGCCGATCCTGATGCCGGTTCGGTCTACAAAAGATCATATCGAAAAGCAGCGTAGGCACTGCACGCCGCGCGTTTGGGTCCTCATCTTTGGCGGGAGCGCCATAGGTCATTGCGTCACGTAGATCGCAAATTTTTTCTCGATTGATGTCAATCTATCACACCGGAAAAACACTTCGCAGCCGCAGCATTGGTCATTTGTCGCGGCTCACGACCTGTGCTAAAGAGAGTCTCGGCCGTGCTTATGGTGGGGCTGACATAGATTTCTTTTTGATCCTTAAAGTGCCTCGTTATGATTGCTGCCATTCAACCGCTCCTGATCGTATTCGCCGTTTCCTTCGTTGTAAGCGGCCTCATCTGGGTGACCCGCTCACTTCAGATGGGGCTTTTGTCTCGCCGTGGGGACACCCGCGCTGTTCAGGCCTCTCATGTAACACCCACGCCGCGCCTTGGGGGTGTCGCATTTGTTGTTGCGCTTGCGGCTGCGGTGATCACATGGGTGCCGGGCGAAGGGGAACGTGACCAGTACCTGCTCTTCATCTCTACCCTTCTTCCTGTTTTCGCAGCTGGGTTGCTTGAAGATGTCGGCATTTATGTGCGCCCTCGAATTCGCCTCCTTGCGGCCGCTGCATCCGGGTTGCTTGTCGTCGTGTTTTTTGGATTTTGGCTACCGCGCGTCGATCTGCCAGGGGTCGATATGCTCTTTGCCTTCGCGCCGCTTGCGATCCTTTTCAGCCTCTTTGCCGCCGCTGGCGTGTCCCATGCGTTCAACCTCATCGACGGCCTGAACGGTCTGTCCACCTCAACGGCAATCATGGCGGCTGGCGCATTGGCTTATGTCGCCGGACTTTATGATGTTGCTAATGTCGTCGAAGCCTGTTTGATCTGCATGGCCGCATTGGGCGGGTTTTTGTTGTTCAATTATCCTTTCGGCAAAGTCTTTCTGGGGGACGGGGGCGCCTATTCGGTCGGTCACTTCCTTGGATGGAGCGCCATCGCACTCGTCTACGCGCGGCCTGAAATCAGCGCTTTCTCGATACTTTTGATATTTTTCTGGCCCGTTGCCGATACATGCTTCGCGATCTATCGCCGCCGTCGTGCGGGGCGCCCCTCCGATCAGCCGGACCGGTTGCACTATCATCAGCTTGTCATGCGCGCGCTCGAGATTCTTTTGCTCGGTCGTGGGCGGCGCGAGTTGGCCAATCCGCTGGCGACAGCCGTGATGCTTCCAATGATCGCCCTGCCGATGGTGGCCGGTGTCGCACTGGTGGATCAGCCGCGCCTTGCCTTTTTTGCCTTCCTCGGCTTCGTTTCGCTTTTCGTGCTGTCCTACCTGACAGGATTGCACCTTGCGCGAAAAATGGGTGCCCGGCATCGCAACCAGCGTCCGCCAGTCCTCGCCCCGCGTGTCGGATAGTTTGCCGAATGAGCGGGTATTTGGCCTGCTCCAAGGGTTGCAAATCGCTGCAAAAAACCGCAAGACCTTTCAAGATTTTACACCAGTGCCCACGGGGGGTTGCTCTTGGCTGAACAGGTTTACGAGGCGGCGGACGACGAGATCGACCTCGCAGAGCTTTTTGCGGCCCTCTGGTCTCAGTGGTTTCTTATCGGGGTCACTACATTTGTGGCAACGGTTGCTGCGATCTATTACGCGGTCGCGATTGCCGAACCGGTCTATGACGCGCGCGCAAAATTTGCCTTCGAAGAGAAGTCCGGCGGCCTTTCTGGACTCGGCGACCTCGGTGGCCTTGCGGCGCTTGCAGGGGTTTCCGCAGGCGGCGGAAGCGGCCCGTCCGCCACGCTGGAGGATCGTATCAAATCCCGAGATTTCATTCTGTCGATCGCAGAGCGGGCAGGCCTTTTTGACGACCCCGAGTTCAACCCGCCCTTTGGCGAATTGAGCCTGCGTGGTCGGATTCAGGTCGCTGTCGGCATCAGTCAGCGCCGCGAATATTCGCGCGCTGCCGAAATCGCGCAGATCGTTGAAGCGTTCAACGAGCGCGTCGCGGTGGCCATTGGCGACGGCGGGCTTGTCAGCATCACGACGTCCCATATTGACCCCGACCGTGCCGCAACGATCACCAACGCCATTGTGGAGAAAGCACTCGAAGACATCCTGTCCGATCAAAAAGCCAAGTCCCGCGCCCAGATAGACTATCTGGCGGGAGAGCTTCTTCAAGTTCAGTCCGAACTCGAAGCCGCCGCCGACGCAATCGCCGATTACGCGGTGGAAAACGATCTGGCATCCGATCAGGAATTGGCGCGGGCGTCGGCTCAACTTGTCCTTTTGCGGGATCAGCGCGATACGATCACGGAATTGCTTGAAGCTCTTGATGCGCTGGAGGCTCTTGCTGCCGACGACGAAGGGTTCACTGCGCCCGTGCGCAACGCTCTGATCGACAGTCATCCGGTGGTGCGCAGCAATGATTTCCGCCGTCTCGTTGACTGGTCGTCAAATCCGTCGCTCTGGACCCTTCCGTCTGTTGAACAGACCGCAGATGCGCGTGCAAATCTCGAAATTCGCCTCACCGAAGTGACCCGCACGATGGACGAATTCCAGGATCTCGCCCGTCAGAACGCGAATGCAGCGTCAGAGCTGGCCTCGTTGGAACGTGAGGCAACGGTGCAAAAAACCATCTACGAGGTTATGGTTCGCCAGTTCGAAACCCAGCGCATCACCGAAGGCTTCCAAGCCGCGATTGCCGACATTTATGAAATGGCAGTGCCGCCTGTTGTGCCCACCTCGCCCCGCAAGCCATTGATCGCGGCACTTGGTCTTGTCCTTGGTCTCTTTATCGGCTCGGGCCTTGCACTTGTTATCTCTATGCGTCGCGGGGTGCTCTACACCCGCCGCGCAGTGGCCGAGGCTCTGGGCGCTGAAATCGCGGCATCAGGTCTAAGCCGGTATTTTGGCCGACTGGTTGCTCGGGTCGGACGCCTCTCGGCGAAATTCCAGCGCCGTCCCCATGCCCAGCTCGAAGAAATCGCTGTTGAGGTTGCTCAGGCAGGCCCCAAACGCGTACTGATCGCGCCGACAAGCTCGGCTCCCCTTGCAGGCGGCGTTGGTCTCTACCTTGCCTCCGCAGCGGCAGAGGCGGGTGCAGCTGTTATTGATCTGACAGGGACGCTGAATGTCAAAGGCATCACCCCGAGCGCGAGCAAGGGGTTCCTTGACAGCTTCCGCATGGATGACGGGCTGACCATTTTCAAAACGACCGGAAAAACGAGGATCGCACCGCTTGCGGTCGATCAGATCATCTCCGAGATCGAAGCGGATTTCGAACGGGTCATCGTCATCTGCCCCCGCGTTGGCGAAGGTGCGCCCGTGACTGCGGCACTTGCGCCCCGTGCGCAATGGGTGGTCTCCGTCGTTCGGGCTGGCCGCACAACGCGCGCGCAGGCTGATCGCCTGAAAAGCCTCCTGAAACGCGCCGGCGACGCCCGGTCCACCCTGATTTGCGAGTAGACCATGGCTGTGACCCCTATCAAGTTCACCCTTCCTGCATTTCTCCTTTTGTCAGCCTGTCAGGCTGCATATGTCCCGCAGGCGTTGCCCGTCGATGCATCCCGGGAGGCCGCTAAACTGGAGCAGGCCGAGTTCTCGCTGGATATCAAACCCCTGACCCCCGAAGTCACCCGGGCCGCAAACGCGACACGCTGGGCGCGTGCTGCGATCGTTCCCGATGCGGGCGCCGCTGCTGGAACCGCGGTGCAAAGCGAAGCCAGTGCCCGAGCTGAACGTTTGCCGCCTGACGCGCCGCCCCCCGTTTATCGTTTGGGCATTGGGGATGTTCTTACACTTGCCGCGCAGCGGCAGACCGTCGGCAGCGATGGCGCACCACGGGCCGTTGTCGAGGGGCTGACATTGCCGGTTTTGGAAAACGGCACGATTTTCGCCGCCGATATTGGAACCTTGCCGGTTGTTGGGCGGACATTGGACGATACCCGCGCCGCAATCGCCGAAAGATTGGCGGTCGGCAATCTTGACACAGCACCTGTATCTGACCTGCCATCGCCGCCGACCGGCGAACGCCCCGTATACGAAATCGGGGCAGGGGACGTGCTCGCCTTTACCCAATTGATCCCTTCCGTCTCCGAAGGGGGCATTGTCAATGACGTGCCCAACACGCGCCCCCTCGTCGTGTCCTCTACAGGCACGGTTACCCTTCTCGGCGCGGGCGATGTCACGGTCGAGGGGCTGACCACAGAGGAAGCGATCGAAGCACTCTCCACGGCGCTTCTCCGCGCGGGTTTAAATCCCGAGGTTGAGCTTTCGATCCAGTCGAACAATTCCCAGCCCGTGCGTCTCATGGGGGATATTCCTGCGTCAGTCGAGGACCGTCTGATCCCGATTGCCGAGGCGCCGGTTAAGCTGGTCGATGTCATTGGCGGCCTGGGCCTCCAGCCGAGAGCAGGTCGGGATTACCTGATCCGTCTGCGGCGTGATGAGGCAGAGTTCGGCATCACTGCCGATGAGCTTCTAAATCGCTTCCGTGGTGAGGAAATTTACCTCAACCCCGGCGATGTCGTGGTGATCGAGGCCCGCGATACCGCGCCCGAATTCGCGCTGAACATCACCGGTTTCAATTCCCAGTCGGTCACAGTCACGTCTGCCGTTGGCGGCGGACGCAGCATTGAGTTGCCGATCACGACCGAGCCAGTGACGCTTGCCGATGCCCTTCGTGCGGCGAACGTCGCCGTAGATCGCGGGAGCGATGTTATTGCCCGCATCAGTCGCAACGGCAGCGAATATCGGGTTTCGGCCCGCCGTGTCCTGATCGAGGAGCCCGGTCGCGACATTTACCTTCAGGCTGATGACCGCATCGTATTGGAGCCGATGGTTTTTGACCGTCAGACGGTGATGATTACGGGGGCAGGCACCTCACCGCGTATGATCGAAATCGAACAGATCGCACGGCCGAGCCTCTCGGATGCTGTGTTCAACAGCGGCGCGATGGGCAATGATCAGGCCGATCTTCGGCAGGTGTTCCTCCTGCGCCTTGATCCTGTGAAGTCCACCGAATTCGATGCCTATTACCTCGATCTGAGCAACCCGACCCGCCTTGCATTGGCTAATGATCTGCAATTGCGACCGGATGACATCATCTTTGTCTCCGACCAGCCCGCAAGCGAGTTCACCACCGTTGTCGGTCGGATCACCAATGCTTTGCGGTCTGGTCTGGGACTTGCGGCACTCTTCGGCGTAACGCCCTAATCCCGCACCAGCGGCTCCCGCGCACCGGGGCGGATCACATTCGGATCGTAGGGCGTGCGGGCAAATACCTCGCGCACCCTGTCCGCGAAATGCTCAATCGGTTCATGCTGATAATTCGGATCGAAAGAGCTCTGGTCCCAACGTTCGCAAAACGCAGCGCAATCATCGAAATAGGGGTGGCCGCGATAGGTCTCGCGCTTGTCAGGGTCCGCGCCGACATGGTGGCCGTAATAGGTCAGCTGGAAATCCCCATGTTTTTCCACGACCCAGGTGCATTGTTCACGGACAAACGGCCGCAGGATTGTTGCCGCATATTCGTCGTGATTGTAGGGTGCATAAATATCCCCGATATCATGCAGCAGCGCCGAAACGATCCAATCAGTATCGGCACCGTCCCGTTCCGCGCGTGTCGCTGATTGCAGCGAATGGCCCAAACGCGTGATCTGATAGCCGGAGAGGCTCTCATCCAGATCCACAAGCGCCTTCAATAGTCTATCCGCTGTGCCTTTTGTATATTCGATCTCATGTTGTGTGAGAAACGCGTAATCCTCCGCATCGCCATCCTTCATCGCGGTGAATTTGACCTTATCCATACTGGCCTCCCTTGCCACTTTCCCTCACGGAACATCAAAGTTTCCTTCTCGGCAAGGTGGTTTCGCAGCACTGGACAGCACCCGCCAAGTCGCTAGGCTGACCCAAGTCGCGCATTCTTGATCGGACGACCTTACCACATGGCCTTGCAACGTTTCGGTGACTGGTTTCTTGGCCTCTTTGGGCGCGGACCCCGTCACGAAGAGGACCCCGTTCGCAAACGCGGCCCCGCTCTGCATGTTATCATTCTTGACGGCACGATGTCGTCTCTCTCCGAGGGATATGAAACCAACGCCGGCCAAACCTACAAATTGCTGCGCGAGGCGGGCAGCACGGCCAACCTGACCTTGCATTACGAGGCAGGCATTCAGTGGCGCGACTGGCGCGAGACCTACACCGTCATGACCGGCAAGGGGATCAATCGCCAGATTCGGCGTGCCTACGGCGTCCTCGCGTCCCGGTATCGTCCCGGCGACCGGATCATGCTGATCGGCTATTCCCGTGGCGCCTACGCAGTCCGTTCGCTCTCGGGGGTGATTGGCTCCGTGGGGCTCCTGCGCGCGCATGAGGCAACTGTGCGGAATATCCGTCAGGCCTATCGGCTCTACCAATCTCAGGCGGGCCAAGACCTTATCGCTGCCTTCCGTGCCGCCAATTGCCACCCCGAGACGACGATCGAGGCAATCGGCGTCTGGGATACCGTCAAAGCACTCGGCCTGCGCCTGCCCCTCCTCTGGCGTCTGACCGAAGAAAAGCACAAATTTCACGATCATCGCCTCGGGCCGCATGTTGCATATGGCTACCACGCGCTCGGCATCGATGAGACACGCGAAGGCTACTGGCCGGTTCTCTGGACGACACCTGACAATTTCGATGGCCGCGTCGAGCAGGTCTGGTTCCGTGGCACTCACGGTGATGTCGGCGGGCAGATCGGTGATTTCTTTCCCGCTCGGCCACTCGCAAATATCCCGCTTGTCTGGCTCCTGGAGCGCCTTGCCGATTGCGGACTGCCCCTGCCTGAGGACTGGCAAAGCCGGTTTGAGCAAGATCCCTCCGCGCCGGTGGTCAGCACATGGCGCGGCTGGGGTAAGCTCTTTTTGCTGCGAAAACGGCGCGAGATCGGTTTCGATAAGTCCGAATTCATTCATCCGACGGCAGAAGGCCATCCATTGGGTGCGGAACTGCCTGTCTGGTCACCTCATAGGCACCCCGCACGCGAAACCGCGCCGCCGTCAGTTTGACTTCCGTTTCGGGGCAAAGGGCAGGGGCGTAACAGGCACCCCCTCCTCCAGCAGTTTGCGTGCGTCGTCCAGTTTCGCCTCGCCGTAGATCGACCGCTCTGGCGCTTCCCCCAGATGCATCGCGCGAGCTTCCTTGGCAAAACTCAGCCCCACATATTCGGAATTGGCCTCGACCTTCTCGCGCAGGGCCTTCATCGCAGCCTCGGCAGGATTGGCAGGCGCGGAGAGCGGGCGCGCCTCTTCCGGCTTCGGCGCGGGTGCATCGGGCCTGTCGGTGCTCACTGCGGGCGCCATCAGGCGCTTTTCCACTTTCGCTGAGCCACATACAGCGCATTGCACCATTCCGCTGGCCGCCAATTTGGCAAAGGCATCGCCAGATTGGAACCAGCTGTCAAAGCTGTGGTCTTGATCGCATTTCAAACTGTATTTGATCATGCTGTACCGCTGCACGGTGTTACAAAGCTGTGGTTTACATAGTCACTTTGCGCCCGCAGGCAAAGGGCAAACACTCACGTCAGCCGATGCGACAGCCGTTTTGGATCAAACCCCTTCACAATCGCGGCAAGTGCCGCATCATCCAGCTTTTTCGCTGCCTTCTTAGGCCGAAACCACTTCCGCCGCCGTTCGCCTTTCTCCGGCCATTTGGTGTGTACTGCGGTGACTTGCACGGGATAGACCATTGTCAGGACCGGTAGCGATCCCTCCTCCGCGCGCTTGTCCGTGCGAAAGACACCCAGACAATGATCCAGCGCCTTTCCTGTCAGCCCCGCTTCTTCCCATGCTTCCTGCGCGGCGGCTTCGGCAGGGGTCTGCTTGTGCATCGGCCAGCCTTTTGGGAGGATCCACCGCCCCCGTCTGCGGCTGGTAATCAGACACACCTGGACCTTCTTGCCCACCACCCGATAGCAAAGCGCCGCAAACTGAACCCGCAGTTCTCCCTTTGGGACACGGCGCAAAGACAAAGGGCGCTGGGCCGTCATTGACAATTTCTCCTGCGACACATTTTGTGACGGGTTAGGCGCAATAGTTACATTCGGATTTGGTCGTTGCAATCGGCTTCAGCCATTACCCCGGTTCGGTTCATCGGGCACGAGATTTACCGCGGGCCGTCCTATGGCCCCTGGCATCCTTTGCGTGTTCCCCGGGTCTCGACCGTGATGGACCTCGCGCGGGCTCTGGGCTGGCTACCCGCCACGCAATTCATTTCCTCTCCGCGAGCGAAGCCCGCTGCGCTGTCGATTTTCCATACGCCGGATTATATCCGCGCCTTGATGCAGGCCGAGGCGGATCAGGCCGTCTCCGATGCCACCCGCGCACGTCATAATATCGGCACACCCTCAAATCCTGTCTTCCCCGAAATGTTCCGCCGCCCCGCGACCTCGGCGGGCGCGTCGCTTCTGGCGGGCGAATTGCTGGCCCAGCCCGGGATCATCTATTCGCCCGCAGGTGGCACGCATCACGGTTTCCCCGACTACGCCAACGGCTTTTGTTATTTCAATGATCCGGTGCTCGCGATCCTCGCGCTCAGGCGAGCCGGCGTCCGGCGGATTGCCTATATCGATATCGACGCCCATCATCCGGATGGTGTTGAGGCCCGTTTCGCGAACGATCCCGAGGTGCTGCAAATTTCAACCCATGAAGAAAACCGCTGGCCGCGCACCGGCGCGCTTGCGGATCGTGGCGTCGGGCAGGTCTATAACCTGCCACTGCCCCGCGATCTGAATGATGACGAAATGGCATATGCCCGCGATCATCTCATCCTACCCATTGTGCAGCGGTTCGGCCCTGATGCCATCGTTCTGCAATGCGGCTCTGACGCTTTGCTCGAAGATCCGCAAAGCCGCCTGTCGCTCTCAAACAACGCCCATCTCGACATTTTGCGCGGGCTGATCCCGCTGAGTACGCGGCTCCTAGTCCTTGGCGGAGGCGGATATAATCCATGGTCGGTCGGGCGGCTCTGGACGGCGGTCTGGGGCGTCCTGAACGGCCAAGACCTTCCCGACACGCTTCCCCCAAACGCGTCCACCGTGCTTGCCGCCCTGACGTGGGTGGGAAGGAAACGGTTTTCAGGTCCACCCGATACATGGGTGCGCACATTGATCGACGCTCCCCGAACTGGTCCCATCCGGCCCGAGCTTCGGGACCGCGTGACGCATCTCTTCCGTCGAGAAGGCATCTGGAATTAGCCGCCCGCATTGCCCATAGTTGCCGCGACTGGACCGGAGATAGAATGCACCACCGCCTCGCCTTGCTGCTGTCGCTCTGCCTTGCTCTGGCCGCACCCCTGCGGGCCGAGCCGGTGCAGCTCTATGCGGCGTCGAGCCTCAAGGACGCGCTAGATGCGGTGATGGCCGACTGGATTGGCGGCGAAGTCCGCCCAATCTATGCGGCCAGCTCTACCATCGCGCGGCAAGTCGCAGCAGGAGCGCCCGCAGATCTCATTATCACCGCGAGCACCGATTGGATGGACTGGCTCGCGGCGCAATCCGCCATTGAGCCAACCACCCGCAGCGACCTGCTCGCGAACAGGCTCGTTCTGATTGGCCCTTCCGGTGCCCCGCCTGCGAAACTGGACCTGACCCTCGCAGAGCGTCTGGGGCAGGGCCCACTCGCCATGGCACTGACAGAGGCCGTTCCCGCAGGGCAATACGGCCGCGCCGCGCTCGAGGCGCTTGGCCTGTGGGAGGATCTGTCCCCCCGTGTTGTCCAGACAGCCAACGTCCGCGCCGCGCTTGCGCTCGTGGCGCTGGGAGAGGCACCGCTCGGCATCGTTTACGCCACAGACGCGCTAATCGAGCCGCGTGTGAGCGTTCTCGCGACATTCCCGTCCACGACCCATGCCCCGATCCGCTACCCGATGGCCCTGACACCCAATGCCACCGATGCCGCCACCGCTTTATACACATTTCTGACAGGCGGGGCCGCACAGGCGCGTTTCGCGTCTGCCGGTTTTGCGCCTGTGCAAGGAGGCCGCTGATGCTGGGGCTGGGCGTCGCAGAAACCGAAGCGATCCTCCTGTCGCTTAAGGTTGCGCTCTGGGCGACCGCGCTGGGTCTTCCCTTTGCGTTTTTCGTCGCCTACGCCCTGACCCGATGGTCTTTTTCAGGGCGCGGCCTGCTCAATATCCTCGTTCACTTGCCCCTTGTGATGCCTCCTGTCGTCACCGGCTACCTGTTGCTTCTGGCCTTCGGACGGCGTGGTCCCGTGGGCGCTTGGCTCGAAAGCGCCTTTGGTTTTGTCCTCGCCTTTCGTTGGACGGGTGCGGTGCTCGCTGCGGCGTTGATGGGCTTGCCGCTTGTCGTTCGCGCAATCCGCCTCGCGCTCGAAGCGGTCGATCCCAAGCTTGAGGCCGCCGCAGGCACCCTTGGAGCCCGCCCCGCCCGCGTGTTCCTGACCGTCACCTTGCCGCTTGCCTTGCCCGGCGTTCTCTCTGGCGCCGTTCTCGGCTTCGCCAAGGCGATGGGCGAGTTTGGCGCGACGATTACGTTTGTCTCCAATATCCCCGGCGAAACCCAAACGATCCCGCTTGCGGTGAATACGCTCCTTGAAATCCCGGGTTCCGAGCCTCTGGCGCTGCGCCTTGCAGTGGTGTCCATCCTGCTCTCAGCCGTTGCAATCTGGCTCTCCGAACTCCTCGCTGCCCGTATTCAAAAACGGAGAGGCACATGACCCTCACCGTTGCCTATACACAGACCCTCGGCGACCGTGTTTTCGACATCGCTTTCGAAACCGGTCCCGGCGTTACCGCCCTGTTCGGGCCATCCGGTGCTGGTAAAACATCTGTCGTCAATGCCGTCGCGGGACTGTCACGCCCCGATGCGGGCCGGATCGTGGTCGGCGGTAGGGTGCTGTTCGATGGGGCGACTGGCGTCTGCCTGCCATCGCACCGCCGTCGTGTCGGGTGCGTCTTTCAAGAGGCCCGCCTCTTTCCCCATATGACCGTCCGGCAAAACCTGACGTATGGCGGTGACTCGGATTTCGATGACATCGTTGGCCTGCTCGGGCTTGAGGAAATGCTTGACCGCCGTCCGGCGGGCCTCTCCGGTGGTGAGGCACAGCGCGTGGCTCTCGGTCGCGCCCTCATGTCCGCGCCGGAAATACTCTTGCTGGACGAGCCGCTCGCAGCGCTCGACGCACCACGCAAGGCCGAAATCCTTCCCTATCTCGAACGTATCCGCGACGCTGCCCGCCTTCCCGTGCTCTATGTCAGCCATGATCTCGCCGAGGTTACGCGTCTGGCCTCTCACCTTGTCCTGATAGAGCGCGGTCATGTCCGGCAGGCCGGCCCCCTTGGGGACATCCTCAGCGATCCGCGCCACAGTCGCTATTTCGGCATCCGCAATGCAGGCGCCCTGATTGAGGGCGAGGTGTTGGGCTATGATCCTGATGATGCGCTCAGCACCATCCGCTTTCGCGGCGGAGAGCTGACCCTCCCAGACTGGCTCGGCCCTGTCGGAGCATCCGTGCGCGTTCGGGTTGCCGCTCAGGATGTGATCCTGTCGCGCGACGCGCCCCCTCCGATGAGCGCCCGCAACCGCCTCCGCGCCGAGATCACCGACCTCCACGAAGGTCACGGCCCGGGTCTGATGGTCGGTCTGCGTGCGGGCGAGACCCGCCTTCTGGCGCGGATCACCCGCCGTGCAGGGCGCGAGCTGGGACTGGTTGTTGGCGATCATGTCTGGGCTATCTTCAAAACCACGGCTGTCAGCGGGCGCAACGTCTCGGCGGTCGGAACAGAAACCTAAACGGGCAGACCAATAATGACGGATGCAGGACAAGACATTTTTCAGGATATCCGAGAGGGCGTTCGTGCCCTTTGCGCCCAGTTCCCCGACAGCTACCACCGGGAGGTTGACGAGGCGCGCGCCTATCCCGAAGCTTTCGTGGATGCCCTGACACGCGAGGGCTGGCTCTCGGCCCTGATCCCCGAAGAATATGGCGGCTCCGGCCTTGGCCTCACCGAGGCCTCCGTGATCATGGAAGAGATCAACCGCTCCGGCGGTAATTCCGGCGCCTGTCACGGGCAGATGTATAATATGAACACGCTCGTGCGCCACGGCAGCGAGGAACAGCGCCGCACCTACCTCCCGCGCATCGCGTCGGGTGAGTTGCGCTTGCAATCCATGGGCGTGACCGAACCCACCACCGGCACCGACACCACGAAAATCCGCACCACCGCCGTGCGCAAGGGCGACCGCTACGTGATCAACGGGCAAAAGGTCTGGATCAGCCGCGTGCAGCATTCCGATCTGATGATCCTCCTCGCCCGCACCACGCCGCTGGCGGAGGTCAAAAAGAAATCCGAAGGCCTCTCGATCTTCCTTGTCGATGTGAAAGAGGCGCTACAGCAAGGCATGAGCCTCCGCCCGATCCGCAACATGGTCAATCACGAAACGAACGAGCTGTTCTTCGACAATCTCGAAATCCCCGCCGAGAACCTGATTGGCGAAGAGGGGCAGGGCTTCAAATACATCCTCACGGGCCTCAATGCCGAACGTGCGCTGATCGCCGCCGAATGTATCGGCGACGGCTACTGGTTCGTTGACCGGATCACCAAATACGCCAGCGAGCGCAGCGTCTTTGGCCGCCCCATAGGGCAGAACCAAGGCGTCCAGTTCCCCATTGCCGAAAGCTATATCGAGGTCCGCGCCGCCGACCTGATGCGCTTTGAGGCTTGCCGCCTGTTTGACGCGGGCAAGCCTTGTGGAGCGGAGGCGAACATGGCCAAATACCTCGCCGCCAAGGCCAGCTGGGAGGCCGCGAATGCCTGTTTGCAGTTCCACGGCGGCTACGGCTTCGCCAGTGAATATGACGTCGAGCGCAAGTTCCGCGAAACCCGCCTCTATCAGGTCGCGCCGATCTCGACGAACCTGATCCTCTCCTACGTGGCCGAGCATATCCTCGGCCTGCCACGGTCCTTCTAGCGCTGAAAGGTTCCTGCATGACGCTTCCCCTCTCCGGCCTCAAAGTCGTCGCTGTTGAGCAGGCGGTGGCCGCACCGTTCTGCACCGCACGGCTGGCCGATGCGGGGGCCGAGGTGATCAAAATCGAGCGCCCTGAAGGCGACTTCGCGCGCGGCTATGATGATGCCGCGGCGGGACAGTCCAGTTATTTCGTCTGGCTCAATCGCGGCAAATCTTCCCGCGTCATGGACCTTCGCGAACCGGATGATCGCGCCGCACTGGAGGCTCTGATCGCAGAGGCTGATGTGCTCGTGCAAAACCTTAAAGCTGGCGCATTGGCCCGCTTGGGCTTTGCGCCCGAGCGCCTGCGGGCAGATTACCCGCGTCTGATTACCTGCTCCATCAGCGGCTATGGCGAAGACGGCCCGCTCGCCGATCGCAAAGCCTATGATCTACTCATTCAGGCCGAGTCTGGCCTCTGTTCGATCACCGGCGGCCCGTCAGAGCCCGCCCGTGTCGGCATCTCTATCGTCGATATCGCCACCGGTGCCACCGCCCATGCCGCGATCCTCGAAGCTCTCATCCAACGCGGGATCACGGGGCAGGGTGCGCAGGTCGACATCTCCATGTTTGATGTGATTGCCGAATGGCTGACCGTCCCGCTCCTCAACCACGAAGCTGGCCGCACGCCGAAGCGCATCGGTATGGCGCATCCGTCGATCTCTCCCTATGGCGTGTTCGAGACATCCGACGGCAAGCAAATCCTGATCTCCATCCAAAGCGACCGCGAATGGCGCAATCTGGCGCGGGACTTCCTGCAGCAGCCTGAGCTTGGCACCGATCCGCGATTTTCCACCAATGTCCAGCGCGTTGCCAATCGCGGCGATACGGATACCCGCGTCGCCACCGCCTTTGCGGGTATGACGGCCGATCTGGCTGTTTCACGCCTCCTGAAAGCAGACATTGCCTTGGCGATGGTCAATGACATGGCGGGCCTCTCCACTCATCCCCACCTGCGCCGTATCACGGTCGAAACACCCTCCGGTCTGGTGTCTCTGCCAGCACCCGCACCGCGCGTCGCGGGTACGCCACGCGCATACGGCTCTGTCCCGGCCCTTGGGACCGGGACCTAACGGGCAAGCTCCAGAGCGCGGCTATCTTCCTTCGGCGACCGCCTGCGCTGCCGCCTTGATCGCCGCTTCCGTGATCTGTAGATCCGCCTCCGTCAGGGCAAGGCTCGGGTAGGTCTTGCCAGGGGATTTAAAAATCCCGTTGGCCTTCAGCGCCCCGTTCCAGCGCTGCGCCGCCGCAGTATCCGCCGCCTGAACCGCCCGATAATCCAACGGTTTTTCTGTGGCGAAAACCACCTCGAATAATGTCGCATCCCCAACGATGCGATAGGGCACACCCGTCGCTCCCAACGCGGCATCGATCGTCGCCATGATCCGCTGCCCTGTGTTACGAAGCGCCGCATATTGCCCCTCACGCCGCAAGATCTCGAGACTTTTCAACCCCGCCGCGGCCGCAACGGGATTGCCCGAAAGCGTGCCCAGCTGCATCAGCCACGCATCCGCGCCTACGGCGGCTTTGTCGAAATGAGCCATAATGTCCGCGCGCCCCACCGTCGCCGCCAGCGGGAAGCCGCCGCCAATCACCTTACCCAGTGTGCACAGATCGGGCGTCACACCATAGAGCGACTGCGCCCCGCCGTAATCAAAACGGAAGCCCGTCACCACCTCATCAAAGATCAGAACGATGCCATGCCGGTCGCATTCGTCGCGCAGGCATTGCAAAAATCCCGGCTCCGGTGGGATGATCCGCTGGAGCGGCTCGACGATCAGCGCTGCCACCTCAGGCCCGTGCTCTGCCAAAAGCGAACGGATGAAGTCGGGGTCGTTGAACGGCGCGATCAGCATCTCGGCCGCCACGCTTTGTGGAATACCCGCGCTATCCGGCACCGCTTGCGGGAAGTTCACCCGCTTGCTCGGCGCAAGGCTCATCTGCGCTTCCGCCGACATGCCATGATAACCACCCTCGAATTTGACGATCTTGTCCCGCCCCGTAAACGCCCGCGCCAGCCGGATCGCATACATATCGGCTTCACCGCCCGAGGACACGTAGCGCAGGCGCTCGGCACAAGGCACCGCGTCACAAATCGCCTCTGCCAGTTCGATGCCTTGAGGGTTATTGGCGAAAAAGGTCTGGCCGTTGGGCAGCTGTTGCAGCACCGCCTCCAGCACTTCAGGGTGCCCATGGCCCAACAGCATCGGCCCCGAGCCGATCAGATAATCGACATATTCCGTGCCATCCGCATCCCACACTCGCGCACCCGCGCCACGCGCGATTACGGTCGTCGGGTCGAAATTTCCGAATCCCCCCGCAGGCAGCACGGCGTGGGCGCGTTCAATCCATTCGGCTTGGGTGGTCAAGCGGTTCATGATGTTAGTCCAGTATGAGGTCAGGAGCGCCGAGCGCGGCTGCATCCACGGTGATGCCCAGCCCCGCGCCCTCGGGCGGTGCGATACGGCCATTGCTGCGGGTCGGCCCATCGGGGGCAAGGCGCGGCCCCACATAATGTGACAGGTCGCAGACGTTGAGCACCCGCGCCGGTTCGGTCGCCGCCCCCAGATGCAGCGCTGCAGCGGTCACGATATCCGATCCCCATGTGCATTCGATACACATCTTTGCGCCCAGATACAGGGTCAGGTCGCGCGCCCGCCGCGTGGCCGAGAGGCCGCCGAAGTTTGACAGCTTCAACGCCGCCGCATCCATCAGACCCAGCCGGTGCGCCTCCAACAGGCTCGCCGTGTCATGCACCAATTCATCGAGCTTCATCGGCAGGCCGGTCGCCTGCCGGACCCGCGCGCAATCGGCCAGCGTTGCGCAGGGCTGTTCCAGCATCACATCCAGATGCGCCACCGCGCGGCCCACGCGGGTCGCGTCCAGCGTCGTGGCGCCGCAATTCCAGTCGCCATAGACAAGCGGCCCGTCGCCCACGGCCTCCCGCACTTTGGTGAGCCGTTCCACATCCGTCTGCCAGTCGCCCGATGCGCCGAGCTTGACCTGAAACTGGGTCATTCCCTGCGCCTGCGCATCACGCGCGATGCGGGCCATCTCATCGGGCGCGACGCAAGTGATCGAATGATAGAGCGGCATCGTGTCCTGCCGCCGCCCACCAAGAAATGCGTAAAGCGGCAGGCCAGCGGCCTGTCCGGTAATGTCCCACAGCGCGATATCAAGGGCCGAAATCGCATACCGATGATCCGGCAGGTAGGCCGCGCAACGGGCGATCAGCGCCTCTGGTCCAACGGGATCGGCCCCAAGGATCACCGGCGCCAGTTCTTGCAGGGCAGGGGCCACGCCCCGCGCATAGGCGGGCAGGTAATGCGGGATCGGGCAGACCTCGCCCCAGCCGCGCAAGCCAGTATCGGTATCGACGGCGACCACCACGCTCTCGACGGTATCGCAGGTCTTGCCCTCGGCCATGTAATAGGCCGTATGGCTGGTCAGTGGCACATGCCAGAGGGAGAGTTTGGCGATCTTCATTCCGCCGCCTCCACGACCGCATCCGCACGCGGCTTTAGGCTCTGCGGGTCATAGGTCGGTTCGCCCAGCACCCGTGCGCTGCGCGGCTGGCCATGGATTACCACCTCCAGCGCGGTTCCGGCTTTCGCGGCATGCGGCTTGAGATAGGCAAAGGCGAGGATCTTACCCACCGTATGCCCATAGGCAACTGACGCGGTCGATCCGACGACCTTGCCCTCCAGCAGCACCGCCTCGCCACCATGCCCGTCGCGCACGCCATCGGGGTCAATCTCCAGATAGGCGCAGACCCACGGCAAGTCCGTGTTCAGCGTCTTGTCGCGGCCAAGGTAGTCCTTGTCCTCCCGCGCAAAGCGCAGCACATTGGCCTCCGCCAGCGTGACCTCGTTGGTCAACTCGCCCGCGCCCTTGAAGCCCTTCTCCATCCGCATCACGTTCATTGCAAAGCTGCCATAGTCTGCAATGCCATGTGGCTCGCCCACTTCCCACAGCGCCTGATACACGTCCGGCATCGCCTCGGCAGGCATATGCAACTCCCAGCCCAGTTCTCCGGCATAGGACATACGGAAGGCCCAGAGCCTATGCCCCGCCACGGTCATCTCCTGCGCCGAGAGCCAGCGGAACGCCGCATTATCGAGCCGCGCATCGGTGCAGGCACTCAGAACATCCCGCGCGCGTGGCCCGTTGATCGAAAGCGCCCCCCATGCCTCTGACAGCGCCGTCACCGTTACATCTTCACCCTTGCGCTGTGCCGCCAGATGGTCGAGCAGCCGTTGCTCGAAAAATGCCGCACAAACAAGGTAATAGCGATCCTCCGCCATCCGCACGATGGTCGTTTCCAGCTCGATCCGCCCACGGCGGTTCAGCATGTGTGTCAATGTGATCGAGCCGTTTTTCTGTGGCATCCGGTTCGCCGTTAGCCGGTCGAGCAGGGCATAGGCATCCGGCCCTTCGACCAGCACTTTGGTGAACGCGGTCACATCCATGATCCCCACCCGCTCGCGCACCGCTTTCACCTCGTGACCGACCATTTGGTCAACGGCGGTGCGGCGGAAGCTATAGTGATCCTCCTGCGCCACGCCATCGCGGGCAAACCATCGCGGCCGTTCAAAGCCATAGACCTCCTCGTAAACCGCGCCTTTCTCCTTCAGCAGCTCATAAAGCGGCGATGGCTTGATCGGCCGCCCCGCCAGCCTGTTGAAATGCGGGAAGGGGATCTCATGGCGCAGGCAATAATCCTCTTGCGCCTTTACCACCTGCCATTCCTTCGTGGCATAGCTTCCAAAACGGCGCGGGTCATAATCCCGCATCGAAATATCCGCCGCCCCATGCACCATCCAGCGTGCCAACTCGCGGGTCAGCCCCGGTCCCCAGCCAATGCCGATCTGGGTGCCGCAGCAGCACCAGTAATTCCGCACACCCGGAGCAGGGCCGATCAGTGGATTGCCATCCGGCGGATGGCTGATCGCGCCGTGCACATCGCGGGTGATCCCCAATTCCGCGAAAATCGGCATCCGGTTGAGGCTTTCCTCCAGCCACGGCATCACGCGGTCATAATCCGCGTCAAACAGCTCGTTCTCGGCCTCCCACGGGCAATGGTCGATCCACACACTGTTCGGGTTGGTCTTTTCGTAAATGCCGATCAGCCCCTTCTTCTGCTCCATGCGGATGTAGCCGGATACTTTCCGGTCATCGCGGATCACTGGCAGTTCCTTCTCCAGATCGCGGAACTCCGGCACCTCGTCGGTGACGAAGTAGTGATGCGTCATCGAGGTCATCGGCAGTTGCAGCCCAGACCATTCGCCCATCTGCCGCGCATAGGTGCCGCCCGCGTTCACCACATGCTCACAGCGGATCGTGCCTTTTTCCGTCTCCACGATCCACTCGCCATTGTTAGCCTGCGTGATGTTCGTCGCGCGGCAGCGGCGGAAGATCCGCACCCCCTTAGCACGCGCTCCCGCCGCCATCGCCATGGTCACGTTCGTCGGGTCCACATGGCCGTCATCCGGCGTGTGCAACGCGCCCAACACCCCGTCGAGATTGTAGAACGGATGCAGTTCCGCCACCCGCTCCGGCCCCACCAGTTCGATATTGAAGCCAAGGCTCCGCCCAACCGAGAGCGTGTGCCGCAGCCAGTCCATCTCGTCCTCGGTATAGGCCAGCCGGAACGACCCGCAGCCATGCCACGTCACCGCCTGTCCGGTCTCCGCCTCCAGTTTCCCCGAATAAAGCCCGATGTTGTAATCCACGCATTTGCCGAGGCTGAAGCTCGATGTCGAATGGGTGATCTGCCCCGCCGCATGCCATGTGCTGCCGCTTGTCAGTTCCGCTTTTTCCAGCAGCACCGTGTCTGTACCCCATCCCTCATGGCCGAGGTGATAGGCCAGACCGACCCCCATCACGCCCCCTCCAACGATGACGACACGGGCCTGAGTGGGGAAGTTGGAATCCTGCATGGGTCTGTCCTGTAAATGATCGTAATGCGACTCGCATTTTCGATGGACAGGCTAATGGGACGTTTGTATCATCGTCAATCATGAATCAAACAAATGTATCACAAACCGTTCTCGACCGACTCGCTGGCGAGTGGGACAGCCTCACCCCCGAAGCGCAGAAAGCCGCGCGCTATGTGTTGGAAAATCCGGCAGATGTCGGCGTCTCGACCGTGCGCGAGATCGCCGAGGCCGCTAACGTCAAGCCCAACACCTTTGTGCGCATGGCGCGGCAGGTCGGCTTCGAGGGCTACGAGGATTTCCGCGCCCCGTTTCGCGAGGCGATCCGGCAAGGCGGCGTCAGCTTCCCCGACCGCGCCCGCTGGCTACAGGGCATCAGCCGGTCCGGTGAATTGGGCGGCCTCTACGCGGATATGATCGGCAGCGCCGTTCGCAACATCGAGGAAACCTTCGCCGCGATCTCTGCCGAAACGCTCACCGCCGCCGCCGAAGCGATCTGGAATTCGCGGCAGGTTTTTACTCTCGGTGTCGGGGTGAACAATGCCAACGCCCGCAACTTCACCTATCTCGCCTCCACCGGCATGACCCAGTTCCTCGCCATCCCGCGCCCGGGGTCCACGGCTGTGGACGATCTCGCATGGGCCGACGGGCGCGATGTGCTCATCGCCATGACCTGCAAGCCCTACCGCACGGAGGTGATCGAAGCGGTGCAAATCGCCCGCGAGCAGGGCGTCACCGTCATCGGTATCTCTGACAGCCCCGCCAGCCCGATCATTCGTGCCGCTCAGCATGGGTTCACCGTCGCCGTAGATACGCCGCAATTCTTCCCGTCGTCCGTTTCCACGATTGCGCTGCTCGAAACGCTCCTGAGCTTCGTGATCTCGGTTGCCAGCGATGAAATCGTCGAGCGGGTCGAGAAATTCCACCACCGCCGCCACCAGCTCGGCATCTATACAGAGGGCCTTTGATGACCACGCCGCTCATCCACTCGCTCGAAGCCCGCTATTACACCGATCCCGCGATCTTCGAGGCAGAGCGCAAAGGGCTTCTTGCCCGCACATGGCAATTCGCAGGTCACGCCAGCCAGCTCGAAAATCCCGGCGATTACTTCGCGTTTGATATGGCGGGGGAGAGCCTCTTTTGCATCAAGGGTCGCGATGGCGAGATCCGCACCTTCTACAACGTCTGCCAGCACCGCGCCCACCAGCTTGTCACTGGCGCTGGCTCCACGCGCGTCGTCGTCTGCCCCTATCACGCATGGACTTATGAGCTGACAGGCCAGCTTCGCGCAGGGCCAAATATCAAGGCCGTCGAGGGCTTCGACAAAAGCAATGTCTGCCTAACCTCCGTCCGTACCGAGGTGTTCCTCGGTTTCGTCTTCGTAAACCTGGACCCCGACGCCGCCCCGATGGACGACTGGTTCCCCAACGTCCGCGCCGAACTTTCCGAATGGGTGCCGAACTGGGACAAGCTCAAACCCATCGAATGGGTGGAAATACCCGAGTCCTGTAACTGGAAGGTGTCGGTCGAGAACTATTCCGAATGCTATCACTGCTCGATCAATCACCCGACCTTCGCCACCGGCGTGATCAAGCCCGAAACCTACGACATCCAGCCCCAAGGCTACTGCCTGCGCCACACGACCGAGTGCCAGAGCCTTGAAAACATGACCTACGAGATCGACCGTTCAAACGCTCATGCAGAGGAGTATTCGAGCTGGTTCCTCTGGCCGATGTTCAGCTTTCAGGTCTACCCCGGCAACGTGCTCAACACCTATCACTGGCGCGCGGTGGATGCCGACCACGTGATCGTCTGGCGCGGCTGGTACACCGAAGAGGGTTGGGACAGCGAAACAATCCGCCGCCTCGCCGTGCAGGACCGCGCGACAACCGTGGAAGAGGACATCCACCTCGTCGAATCCGTCCAGCGCGGCCTTAAATCCCGCGGCTATGTCCCGGGGCCGCTGGTGGTCGATCCCCGCTGCGGCGTGAACTCCGAACACTCGGTCATGACATTGCAGAAATGGATGCGCGAAGGCGTCGCCCCGCTTTAGCGGGGGCGCGCCATCGCGTCAGTCCGTGCAGTCGGCCTCGTTCCACCAGCCGTCGCGGATCTTGCCCATCGTGTTGTTCAGCAGCATTCCCGCGATCGTGCCAAAGCCGAAGCGTTCTTCGTCACCCACCGCCAGCACATACTTGCCGGAGTTCTCCGCGTTCGAGACTTTAATGTAATAGGTGCCAGCGTCGTATTGCCGGTCGCCCTTGAAATCCTCACCGATCTCGGGCCCTACCCAATACCACGTCTTTCCGTATTCCTCATACCACGGCCACCATTCTTCACTATCCCCTGCGCGCGCGTCGATCTGGTCGAAGTCGGCGTCCAGCACCTCCAGATCAAAGGTCTGCTTCAGGTCACAGCCGTCCAGCTTCGGCGCGGTGAGCCCCGCATAAAAGCGAAACGCCTCTCCCGACGTGATCTGATAGTAATGCGGCGCGCCCGTCAGTTCCGAGAAAATCGCCTTCGAATGCTCCGGCTCCTCGATCACATAAGGGGCCGAACGGTCCATCGCCACTTCACCGTTATTAATAACAGGCGCATGGGCAGAAAGCGGCGTGGCAGCGAGAATTGTAACAAGAGCAATCGTCGAACGCATAGTCGTCTCCTCATTTGCTAAGGATACGGCCATGATGGCTTGTTGGATCATTCCGATACAGGTGCCTCACCGACACAGGAAAGATATCTCACAGGAAGAAACCAAACGAACGGTCACATTCACACGTGGTTTACCATGACGGTAAACTTAGATGCTCGGTTAAGGAAAAAGTGGCAGCCCGTAGGGGAATCGAACCCCTCTTTCCAGGTTGAAAACCTGGCGTCCTAACCGATAGACGAACGGGCCACTTGGTGAGGCGGCTTTTAGGCAAAGCGGTGGGGGCGCGCAAGAGGGATTCTTCGAAAAATCATCTCCGGTGATGAAAAAAATTACCCCCGCGAAACCGCCTCTGCCGCATCCTCCAAACGCAGTTGAACCGACTGTCTTCCTTGCCAGACGTTGATGTCCAAACGCCCCGCCAGATGGAACCGCGCCCCGCCGTGGTTCAGCAATCGCGGGCCGAGCGGCCCATCCATCGCGCCGAAACAGATAGCATCCAGCCGCGCGCCCAAACCGTCACCGAAGCTGATCTTCAGATGGTTCGCTCCGACCTGCTTGACAAAGCTGATCTGTACATCCGGGAAGGCGAAACGCGGGGCAGGGGCGCCCGCGCCGAATGGCCCTGCCTTCTCCAGCTGCTCGACCAGTTCGATCTGTGCCGCGCCGGGCATCAAAAGCCCGTCGAGTCGCAGATCGGCCGGGCCCATCTTCCCCGACCCCTGCCGCTCCAGCAACTCGCCCAAACGCGCCATAGCCGCTTCGGTCTTGTCTGGATCGACCGTCAGGCCCGCCGCCATTTTATGGCCGCCGCCTTTGATCAGCAGCCCCTCACGGGCCACTTGATGAATCGCCGCGCCCAGATCGACACCAGAGACCGAGCGCCCCGAGCCTTTTCCTTCGCTGCCGTCCAACCCGATCACCACGGCGGGGCGGTTGGTTGCCTCTTTCAGCCGCGCCGCCACGATCCCTACCACGCCGGGATGCCAGCCCTGGCCTGCGGCCCAGACCAACGGCCTGTCCAGCCCGCGCTCCTCAGCCTGTGCCATGGCCTGATCGCGCACCATGGTTTCGATCTCGCGCCGCTCGGTGTTCAGCGCATCCAGCCTCTCGGCAAGCGCAGCCGCCTCATGCGGGTCTGTTGTCGCCAGTAGCCGCGCACCCAGATCCGCCGCGCCGATCCGCCCACCTGCGTTCACGCGCGGCCCGAGCAGAAATCCCAGATGATAGGAATTGGGTGCCGTATCCATCCGTGCGACGTCCGCCAGCGCCACCAGCCCCGGCCGCTCGCGCCGCGCCATGACCTTCAGCCCCTGTCGGACGAAGGCCCGGTTGAGCCCAGTCAGGGGGGCGACATCGGCCACTGTCGCCAGCGCCACCAGATCAAGGAGCGCCATCAGATCCGGCCCGTTCCGGCCGGTTTCCCGCAGTCGCCGGTTCACCTCTACCAGCAGCAAAAATACCACGCCTGCCGCGCAGAGATGCGCCAGATCGCCGTTCTCGTCCTGCCGGTTCGGGTTCACCACGGCTAGCGCGTCCGGTAATGTCTCGCCGCCCAGATGGTGGTCGAGGATCACCACATCGGCCCCCGTCGCCGCTGCAATCGCCTCGTGGCTCAACGTGCCGCAATCGACGCAAAGGATCAGGTCGTGATCCCGTGCCAAAGCCTGCATTGCCGGCACATTCGGCCCGTATCCCTCGTCTATCCGGTCGGGGATATAGAGCGTTGCCCGCAGGCCCAGATCCCTCAGCCAGCTGATCAGCAACGCGGAGGACGCCCCGCCATCCACATCGTAGTCTCCGAAAACGGCGATCCGCTGCCTTTGGTGCAGCGCGACCATGACCCGCTCCGCCGCCCGCTCCATGTCCCGCAATTTTCGCGGATCAGGCATCAGGTCGCGCAGTTTCGGGTCCAGATAGGCGCCACTGTCGTCCGGCGAAACGCCCCGCCGTGCCAGAATACGGCAGAGCGGGCCGGGCAGGCCCGTCAACTGCTCCATCGCCTCCGCGTGGCGCTCTTCCTCCTCCGATGGACCGACCCAGCGCCGCCCCGTCAGCGAGTGCGTGACGCCAAGGAATTCCGTCATCCGCGTCCGGTCGGATGGCGGTAGCTCATGCGGCGCACCGATCCTGTCTTGGAGCGCATCAGAATTGTTTCAGCGGTCAGAGCACCCGGTTCGCGCTTGATCCCCGGCAGGAGCGAGCCATCGGTCACGCCGGTTGCCGCGAAAATCACATCGCCGGAAACCATGTCGTCGCGGGTGTACACGCGGTCGAGGTTGGTGACGCCCGCTTTCGCGGCGCGTCCCCGCTCGTCATCATTGCGGAACAACAGCTTGCCAAAAATCTGTCCGCCCATGCATTTCAATGCGGCGGCTGCAAGCACACCCTCGGGTGCCCCGCCGGAGCCCATATACATATCGATGCCGGTCTTGTCCGGCTCGGCGCAATGCATCACACCTGCCACATCCCCGTCCGTGATCAGGCGGATCGCCGCGCCGGTAGAGCGCAGCTCCGCGATCAGGTCTTCATGGCGCGGGCGTTCCAGAACGCAAACGGTGATGTCCTCGGTCGAACATCCTTTCGCCGCCGCCAGCGCCGATACCCGCTCGGACGGGCTCATCGCCAGCGTCACCACACCGGGCTTGAAGCCGGGCCCAATAGCGAGTTTGTCCATATACACATCCGGCGCATGTAGCATTGAGCCGCGTGGCCCCATCGCGATGACGGCAAGCGCGTTCGGCATGTCTTTCGCGGTCAGCGTCGTGCCTTCCAGCGGGTCGAGTGCGATGTCCACCGCAGGGCCGGAGCCAGTGCCGACTTCCTCGCCAATGTAGAGCATTGGCGCTTCGTCCCGTTCGCCTTCACCGATCACCACCACACCAGCAATGTCGAGGCTGTTGAGTTGGGTCCGCATCGCGTCCACGGCGGCCTGATCTGCAGCCTTCTCGTCGCCGCGCCCGATCAGCCGTGCCGATGCGAGCGCTGCCGCCTCGGAAACGCGGGCCAGCCCCAGCGAAAGCATTCTGTCGTGAAATTCGGGGGCTTTGGACATGGGATATTCCTTTATTGGGTCTTTCTCTCGCCTAGCCCGCA
This sequence comes from Marivivens sp., assembly GCA_017643845.1. GTDB lineage: Bacteria > Pseudomonadota > Alphaproteobacteria > Rhodobacterales > Rhodobacteraceae > JAEPMR01. The sequence continues at coordinate 69,315 of JAEPMR010000003.1, forward strand.
CGCCCCCAAGGCGCAACCTTGTGAACGCTAACAGGCCGCAATCAAACCGCCTCGATGCGGATCGCCACCGGTTCACCCTCAACAACGCCCGTGCTGCGGAAGCCTTCCAGCGCTTCTTCCAGCGCCGCGCGGGTGGTCTTGTGGGTCACGATCAAAACGGGCGCCGCTGTGTCCTGATGGCCGTATTGCCGCATCCGGTCGATGGAGACACCGGCCTCGCCCAATACGCGGGCCACCTTCGCCAGCGCACCGGGTTTGTCCTGCAACTGCAGACGCAGGTAATAGGGCGCTGGCACGGCGGCGCGTGCAGCGCGTGCCTTGCGCAAGCTCGCTGCCGGTTGGCCGAAAACCGGCATGCGGAAGCCCCGCGCCAGATCGAGAATGTCACCCATCACCGCGCTCGCGGTCGGGCCTTCACCCGCACCGGCACCGCGCAGCACGATCTGGCCCACGCTATCGCCTTCCAGCACAACCATGTTGGTGCCCCCGTCGAGCTGGCCCAAGGGCGAGCTGTCCGGCACAAGGCAGGGCGACATGCGCTGCTCAAGCCCGCGTCCGGTCATCTGGGCCACGCCCAAAAGCTTGATCTTGTAGCCCATATCGGCGGCCTGCCGGATGTCCTCGATGGTGATTGAGCCGATGCCTTCCAGCTCCACCGCATCGAAATCCACCTGAGTTCCAAAGGCAATAGATGCAAGGATCGCCAGCTTATGACCTGCATCAATCCCGCCCACATCGAGGTTCGGATCCGCTTCCAGATAACCCAGCTTATCCGCCTCGTCGAAGACCGCCTCATAGGGCAGGCCCGCGCTTTCCATCCGCGTCAGGATGTAGTTGCAGGTGCCATTCATCACACCCATCACGCGGGTGATCTCGTTTCCCGCCAAGCCCTCGGTCAGCGACTTGATGACAGGGATGCCTCCCGCAACCGCCGCTTCAAAGCGGATCACACGGCCCGCGGCTTCGGCTTGTTCGGCCAAGGCCTGACCGTTCACCGCAAGCATAGCCTTGTTGGCGGTGACAACATCCTTGCCTGCCGCCAGCGCGGCTTCGGTCGCGGCCTTCGCAGGCCCGTCCGAGCCGCCCATCAATTCAACGAACACATCCACATCGTCCCGCGTGGCGAGCACCACCGGATCGTCCTCCCAGGCGTAGCCGTCCAACGGCACGCCGCGATCCTTGTCACGCGAACGGGCGGACACCGCCGAAATCTCGATTTTGCGGCCGGTGCGGGCGGTCAGCATCTCTCCGTGCTGGCGAATGATCTTGATCAGACCGACACCGACCGTTCCGAGGCCGGCGATTCCGAGGCGCAATGGGGCAGACATGAGAGATTCCGTGGCTTTGACTGTTGGCTCGCTGTTATCCCGAACCTGCCGTCACTGCAACGCGCGATCACCAGATTCAGGGCTGACGTGCCCTCAGCGCGTCGGCCTTCTCGCGCAAGTCGGCCCCTTCAGCCTCGGTCGCCGCAACTGTGGCATCACGATCTCCGCTCAGCGCATCCACACCGGCGAGGATCACATCCGCCGATCCGAGCGTCGTTCCGGTCACCTCGGCACTGGGCGTCAGATAATCCGGCAGGTCCAGACTGCCCGGCCAATCGGCGCATCCCGTCAGCGCGAGACTCGCCGGAATTGCAGCCGTCAGGATCACGCCCCGTATCATGAAAAGCCCCGCCCGTTGTTACGGGCGGAGCCTATCTCGAAGCGGTCATGCTTCACAAGCCGCGTAAAACGGCGTCAGTGCGCGGGTTTGATAAATGTGCCGTTGCGCAGATCGCGCATCGCCTGTCGCAGTTCCTCTTGGGTATTCATCACGATCGGTCCGTGCCATGCGACCGGCTCTTCAATCGGCGCGCCGGAGATCAGCAGGAACCGGATGCCTTCCTCGCCCGCCTGCACCGTGACCTCTTCGCCCGTGCCAAAGCGGATCAGCGTCCGGTTGCCGGACAGGTCGCGGATGTTCACCTCTTCGCCCATCACTTCCTTTTCGAGCAGAACACCCTGCGGCGCGGAGGCATCGCTGAACCGGCCCGCCCCCTTAAAGACATAGGCAAAGGCACGGCGGTAGGTGTCGATCTTGAAGGTCTTGCGCACATTCGGCGGCACATAAATATCGAGGTATTGCGGATCGGCGGCGATCCCGTCTACCGGGCCGCGCTTGCCCCAGAACTCGCCGACGATCACCTTCACACGGGTGCCGTCGTCATCAATGATCTCGGGGATGTCCTTGCCCTGCACGTCCTGATAGCGCGGCGCGGTCATCTTCAGACTGCCCGGCAAATTGGCCCAAAGCTGGAAACCATGCATCTGGCCCGCAATGTTTCCTTTCGGCATTTCCTGATGCAGAATCCCCGAACCGGCGGTCATCCACTGTACGTCGCCCGCGCCCAGAGTGCCTTCGTTGCCGAGGCTGTCGCCATGCTCCACCGTGCCTTGCAGCACATAGGTGATGGTCTCGATTCCGCGATGCGGATGCCACGGAAAGCCGCGCATGAAATCCTCAGGTCGTTCATTGCGGAAATCGTCAAACAGCAGAAACGGGTCCAGTTCCGTCGGATCCTGAAAACCGAACGCGCGGTGCAGTTTGACGCCAGCGCCTTCCATCGTCGGCTTGGCCATACGGGTTTCGAGTGTGGGGCGAATCGACATTGCGTCCTCCAATAGGTTGCTGACGCTCAATATGGTGCGGCCCACCGCCAATGCAATTTCCCAGTTGCCTTCGCCGGCGCACAGGTGCCATGCATCTATGCGCAGCGGCTCTTTCCCTTTGTGCCTCCACAGGCTACATCGCGTTCAGTCCACAGGAGGCCACCCCGTGTCCGAAGAGCTTTACACCGCAGACGAGACAGGCTTCTACGCCCGCCTCCACGCCGCCCCGATCCGCCGCCATGTCGCCTACGGTATGATCCTGTTCTTCGGGGCCGCGGTGTTGTTTGTGCTGTTTCAGGCTCCCCCCTCGATGGGCTGGGTCGTCTTTATGCTGGCGCTCGCCGCGGCGTCCTTCTGGGCTGCGATCCGTCTTCGCCGCGCCACTATGCTCTGGATCGACCTGACCGAAGACGGGCTTGCTGACAGTTCCGGTCGCGAAATCGCTCGGTTCGAGGATATTGTCTCTGTGCATCGCGGTGTTTTCGCCTTTAAACCGTCGAATGGTTTTCTGCTGAAATTGCGCCAGCCCCAGCCCGCAGGCTGGGAGCCGGGCATGTGGTGGCGCTTTGGCAGGCGCGTTGGCGTTGGCGGCGTCGTCCCTGCTGTGCAGGCCCGTTACATGGCTGAAACCATCGAATGCCGGCTCGCCGCGCGCCGCTAACTGCCTCTGCTGCTTGCACGATTGTCCCGCGTTGCCGCGTCAGGCAGCCTAAAATCCTGCGTGAATTTGCCGATTAGCCTTATGTCCTGATCTCGAATTTTCTTGTGATTCACTAAAGATTTTGCAGGAATTCTGGCGTTAGGGTGATTTCACGGGCGGGAGGGCCCGTGAACGGAGCCGCGCCGTGCGCGGTCAGAAGGAGGCGAATATGGCCGCATCCCAGTCGACGATCAAAGAACCATCATTTCGTGAGTCCGTAGATATCATGTTCAACCGCGCGGTGCGGTTGATGGATCTCTCTCCGGGGTTGGAGGAAAAGATACGCGTTTGCAACGCAACCTATACGGTGCGTTTCGGCGTGCGTCTTCGCGGCGCAATTCACACATTCACCGGATACCGTTCTGTTCATTCCGAACATATGGAGCCGGTCAAGGGCGGTATTCGTTACGCTACCGCCGTCAATCAGGACGAGGTTGAGGCGCTTGCCGCTCTGATGACGTACAAATGCGCATTGGTAGAGGCGCCATTCGGCGGGTCCAAGGGCGGTCTGTGCATCGACCCCCGCGCATGGGAGGAGCACGAGCTCGAAGCGATCACCCGGCGGTTCGCCTATGAGCTCGCCAAGCGTGACCTGATCCACCCCTCGCAAAACGTCCCCGCACCGGACATGGGCACAGGCGAGCGCGAGATGGCATGGATGGCCGATCAATACATGCGCATGAACACCACCGATATAAACGGTCGCGCCTGCGTCACCGGCAAACCGATCAATCAGGGCGGCATTCAGGGCCGGACGGAGGCGACAGGCCGTGGCGTTCAATACGCCCTGCGCGAATTCTTCCGTGATCCGCGCGACGTGGCGATGGCAAAGCTTTCCGGCACGCTCGACGGTAAGCGCGTCGTCGTTCAGGGGCTTGGTAATGTGGGCTTCCACGCCGCCAAGTTCCTGTCAGAGGAGGACGGCTGCAAAATCGTCGGAATCATCGAGCGCGACGGCGCTCTGCATGACGAGAATGGCATCGACGTTGCCGCCGTCCACGAATGGATGACCAAGCATGGCGGTATCGCGGGCTATCCCGATGCCCGCCACCACGAAGACGGCGCCAGCGTGCTTGAGGCAGAGTGCGATATCCTGATCCCCGCTGCGCTCGAAGGTGTGATCAACCTCTCCAATGCCGAGCGGATCAAGGCGCCCCTGATCATCGAGGCCGCCAACGGCCCCGTCACTGCTGGCGCGGATGAAATCCTGCGCAAAAAGGGCACGGTGATCATCCCCGATATGTATGCCAACGCAGGCGGCGTGACGGTCTCCTACTTCGAGTGGGTCAAAAACCTCAGCCACATCCGTTTCGGCCGGATGCAGCGCCGCTCTGAGGAAGCCCGCGCACAGCTCATCATCGACGAGCTGGAGCGCCTGAGCACCGAAAAGGGTCTCGGCGCGCTCAGTGACAGGTTCAAGACGGAATATCTGCGCGGGGCAGGGGAGCTGGAGCTGGTCCGCTCCGGCCTCGATGACACCATGCGCACGGCCTACCAGTCGATGCGCGAGGTCTGGCATGGCCGCGATGATGTCGAGGATCTGCGCACCGCTGCCTATCTCGTCGCCATCGATCGCGTCGCGGGCAGTTACCGCGCCAAGGGTCTCTGATCCGGCTGACTGACACCTGACACGGACGCCCGCTGTGGTGTCCGTGTTCATCTTTGGGGCGAGCGCCCCGATTTGGACACAATCGGGTCATGATGGTGCCCATTGCGTCGGTCAAAAAACTCTCGGCGTGGCCCCATGCCACGGAGAGTCGACCATGCAAATACGTAATAAATTGTTCAGAAAATTCCGCCGCGCCGAGGATGGCGCAGCCACAGTCGAAGCGGTGCTCTGGCTTCCGTTTTTCGTGCTGACCTTCGTGCTGATCGCGGATCTGTCCTTTGTTTTCCACCGTCAGGCGGAAATCCAGCGCATCGTTCAGGATGCCAACAGGCTCTATTCCGTGGGCTTCCTGCAATCCGAGAGCGAGGCCGAAACATGGGTCAAGGACGCCATCGCGACCCTATCCACCAGCGCCATCGTCGATGCGGTCGAAGACGGCGGCGTGATCCGCACGCAGGTTCTGGTTCCCGTCGATGATCTCGTAGCGGTCGGAGGTTTCGATTTCCTCAGCGGCTACCGCATCAGCGTCCAGACCGAACAAATGATCGAATTCTTCTAAGGCCTCGCCATGATGAGAAGCCCCCGCATCCAACGCCTCATTCGCCGCCTCGCCACCCGCGAGGACGGCGGCATCACCATTTTCGGGCTGTTCATGTTTGCCTGCGTCTTGATGGTGGGCGGGATCGCGGTGGACATTTCCTACCTCTACAGTGCGCGCACCCAGCTTCAGGTCACCACCGACGTTGCTGCTCACGCGGCGCTCCACAGCGTGAATTTCTCTTCTCTCGATCCCGCGCAGGCTAAAATCGATGCCCTGACGACGGTCGAGGCCAACATGCCCAAAGCCCGCTATGGCGAGGTCGTCACCGCTCAGGACATCGTGTTCGGCAACTACGATTACGCCACGCGCACCTTCACCCCTGATGCCTCTTCCGATGATGCCGTCGCCGTGCGCGGCCGCCGCGCCCGTGCGGCCAGCAATCCTGTGTCGACGTTCCTGCTGCGCGTGGTCGGTATCGACTATTTTGACGCAATCACCCAATCCGTTTTCGTCACCTATATCCCCAGCTGTTTCCGCGAAGGCTTCGTGGCGAACAACACCGTCGATATGCAGTCGAACAATGTTTACACGGCCGGTTTCTGCATCCACTCGAACTCCCATGTCGAAATGAATAATGACAATTCGTTCGCAGATAATACCGTTGTGTCGATGCCGAGTGACGCTGATCTCGTGACGCCAAGTTCAGATCTTAGTGGCAACCCCGGTCTGGCGGGTGCGCTTGACGAACACGCCTACAAAATCGGCGTTCTGAAAATGCTACCCGTTTGGATGAACGATTTTGCTGCTGGTAATACGACTTTCACCCCCGACTATATTAATGCGAAAGGCGTGATTTCTCTCACCGCGCCCCAGTTCAAAGCCCCGAACATCAAGAAAAACCGCATCCACCTCGTGACCTGCAATGGCAGCCAGCCGCTAAACTTTAGCTCGAACACGGTGATCGAGGATCTGGTGCTGATCACCAATTGCCAGATCCATTTCGCGGCCGATGCCCTCTTGCGTAATTCGGTCATCGCCACCACCCATGCTGGGTCCAAATCCGTCTACGCAGGTGCCAACATCACCATTGGCGAGGATGACAATTGCGCAGCAGGCGGCGACAGCCAGATCCTCACCATGGGCTCTGTCGAGCTGACCGCCGGTGTCAATATCTACGGCAGTCAGATCATCGCACAGGACGACATTTACCTCACCTCCAATGCCGTTGGAATCGAGGGCGCATCCCTCATCGCGGGCGACCAGATTTCCATCACCTCCAATGGCTCGATGGGGTTCTGCGGCGGCGAGTCGATGACCCGCAATTTCGAGGTTGATTATTTCCGCCTCGCCTACTGATCTGCGCAGTTTCAATAAAATCGCAGCACGTTTCAGCTTTCGTTGAGTAATTTCCGAAAGCGCCCGAAATTCGTCGCGGATAGAAAGGTTTTGTCGAAAAGCGGCATTGCGTGACGATTGTGGATCGCTAACCTCGCCTCCGAACCTGCTGTGCTGGCGGGCCGTATGGAGTGCAGACATGCGATATTCCGGGCTACAGGTCCTGAAAGAGGGGCTGTTCGGTCAGAAAGGGTGGAAACCCGTCTGGCGCGACCCCGCGCCGAAATCCGAATATGACATCATCATCATCGGTGGCGGCGGTCACGGCCTTTCCACCGCCTATTACCTCGCCAAAGAGCATGGCCTGACCAATATCGCCGTGCTGGAAAAAGGTTATCTGGGCGGCGGCAACGTCGGGCGCAACACCACCATCGTCCGCGCAAATTATTTCCTGCCGGGCAATTCCGAGTTCTATTCCCATTCTCTCAAACTGTGGGAAACACTCGAGCAGGACCTGAATTACAACGTGATGCATTCGCAGCGCGGGTTGATCAACCTGTTCCATTCCGACGGCCAGCGCGATGCGTTCGTCCGGCGCGGCAACGCGATGATCAATCAGGGCGATGATGCCGAGCTGCTGGACCGCGCAGGCGTCCGCAAACATCTCCCCTATCTGGATTTCGACAATATCCGCTTCCCCGTCTATGGCGGCCTCCTGCACCGGCGTGGCGGCACGGCGCGGCACGATGCCGTGGCATGGGGCTACGCACGCGGTGCCGACCAGCGCGGCGTTGATTTGATCCAGAATTGCGAAGTCACCGGCATCGACATCGAAAATGGAAAGGTGCGCGGCGTGCAGACCACCCGTGGTGCGATCCGCGCCAAAAAGGTCGCCATTGTCACCGCCGGTCGTTCCGGTCAGGTCGCGGCTCTGGCGGGCATGCGCCTGCCGATTGAAAGCCACATCCTGCAAGCCTTCGTCACCGAAGGGCTGAAGCCCGTCATCGACCATGTGGTCAGCTTCGGCATGGGCCACTTCTACATCAGCCAGTCCGATAAAGGCGGGTTGGTGTTCGGCGGTGATCTGGATTTCTACAGCTCCTACGCCAGCCGTGGCAACCTGCCGATGAAAGAGCACGTGATGGACGCTGCCATGACCCTGATGCCGATAATCGGCAAGGCCAAGGTCCTGCGCAGTTGGGGCGGCATCATGGACATGACCCCAGACGGCTCGCCCATCATCGACAAGACAGATACCGAAGGCCTCTTCGTCGATTGCGGCTGGTGCTATGGCGGCTTCAAGGCGGTGCCCGGTTCGGGCTTCTCGCTCGCCCACCTCATCGCCACCGGCAACCATCACGCCCCTGCCGCCCGCTACCGGCTCGACCGCTTCCGCACCGGCTACGGCATCATGGACGAAGAGGGCAAAGGCTCTCAGCACAACCTCCACTGACGGGATGAGAAACATGACCAGCCCCCGCATTCAAGGGATCTCCGCATGAGACTGACATGCCCCGTCTGTGGCGACCGTGACCACCGCGAATTCACCTATAAGGGCGACGCCGTGATGCTCGACCGTCCCGCCCCCGACGCCGGAACCGACGCATGGGACAGCTACCTGCACCTGCGCGACAACCCCTGCGGCGATACCCGTGACCTCTGGTATCACGATCCCTGCGGCGCATGGGTCGTCGTGGAGCGCAACACCGTGACCCACGCCGTCACCGGCACCGCCCTCGCATCGGAGGCCAAACGATGAGACTCACCGGCAAAGGACTCCTTGATCAGAGCCGCTCCGTTCCTTTCAGCTTCGATGGTGTGGCGATGTCCGGCGTGGAGGGCGACACGCTCGCCTCCGCGCTGCTGGCAAATGGTGTGCGCGTCGTCGCCCGTTCGTTCAAATACCACCGCCCGCGCGGTATCCTCGCGGCAGGGTCGGAAGAGCCCAACGCCCTCGTCACCATCGGGCGCGGCGCAGAGACAGACCCCAACGTCCGCGCCACGGTGCAGGAACTCTATGCTGGGCTGGACGCCGCCAGCCAGAACCGCTTCCCGTCGCTGAAGTTCGACCTTCTCGCGGTGAACGACCTCGCCGCACCATTCCTCGCCGCAGGCTTCTATTACAAGACCTTCATGTGGCCGCGCAGCTTCTGGGAGAAGCTCTACGAGCCCTTCATCCGCCGCGCCGCTGGCCTCGGTGCGCTCAGCGAGCAACACAACCCCGACCGCTACGAAAAAGCCTTCGCGTTCTGTGATGTGCTGGTGATCGGCGCGGGGCCATCCGGCCTGATGGCCGCTCTCACCGCTGCCCAAGCTGGGCTTGATGTGATCCTCGCGGACGAAGACAGTCGCATGGGCGGTCGCCTTCTGTCCGAGACACACGAGATCGACGGCAAGCCAGGGCACGTCTGGGTCGACGAGATGCTCGACACCCTGCGTGGCATGGACAACGTGCGCCTGATGACCCGCACCACCGTCACCGGTGCCTATGATCAGGGGACCTATGGCGCGCTTGAGCGGGTCAGCCACCACCGCGCCCGCACTGAGGGCCTGCCGCGCGAATGTTTCTGGCGTATCGTCGCCAAACGTTCGATCCTCTGCGCCGGCGCGCTCGAACGCCCCGTCGCCTTCCCCAACAATGACCGCCCCGGCATCATGACCGCCAACGCGGTGCGCAGCTACCTCAACCGCTACGGCGTCGCCACAGGGCAGGCCGTCAGCATCTTCGCAAATAACGACGATGCCCACCGCACCGCGCATGATCTTGCCGCCGCAGGGGTCAACATCGCCGCCGTGATCGACAGCCGCGCCGATGCGCAAGTGTCGGGCGATTTCCCCGTCTACACCGGCGCGCAGGTGATCGGCAGCTCGGGCCGTATGGGGCTTGAGAGCATCACCGTCCGTCACGCGGGCGGCACGCGGAAAATCCGCACGGACTGCCTCGCCATGTCCGGCGGCTGGAACCCGACCGTGCATATGACCTGCCATATGAACGGCCGTCCCACATGGCGCGAGGATATCCTCTCCTTCGTGCCCACGCCGGGCAGCGTTCCCGGCATGTCGGTCGCCGGTGCCGCCAATGGCAGCTTCTCCACCGCCGCATGTTTGGCCGAAGGGGCCGCCGTTGCTGCCGCCGTTGCCAGCGATCTGGGCAAGAAAGCCGCGCCCGCCGCCACGCCAAAGGCCGAAGATGGCGCCTACCGCCTCGCGCCTTTGTGGATGGTCGAGGGCAAGGGCCGCAAATGGCTCGATTTCCAGAACGACGTGCATGTGAAAGACATCGACCTCGCCGCGCGGGAGAACTTCCGCTCCGTCGAGCACATGAAGCGCTACACGACGCAAGGCATGGCCCCCGATCAGGGCAAGAACTCCAACGTCGCCGCGCTGGCAATTCTGGCCGATGCAACGGGCCGTGGCATCCCCGAAACGGGCACCACCACCTTCCGCCCGCCCTACGTCCCCGTTTCCATCGCCTCGATGGGCGCCGGTTCACAGGGCAAGGGCTTCGCGCCCCAGCGTCTGACCACCTCGCATCACGCTGCCGTGAAACGCGGCGCGCCGATGATCGAGGCAGGCTTGTGGTACCGCCCCAGCTACTTCCCCCGCGACGGGGAAAAGACATGGCGCGAGTCCTGCGACCGCGAAGTGGGCTATGTGCGCAACGCGGTCGGCATCGTTGATGCCTCCACCTTGGGCAAGATCGACATCCAAGGCCCTGATGCCGCCGCCTTCCTCGATTTCGTTTATTCCAACACCTTCTCGACGCTGAAGGTCGGCCGCGCCCGCTATGGCCTGATGTTGCGCGAAGACGGCTACGTCATGGATGACGGCACCACCGCGCGTCTGGGCGAGAACCACTACGTGATGACCACCACCACCGCCGCCGCAGGCGAGGTGATGCGCCATCTCGATTGGGTCTTGCAGGGCCTCCGCCCCGATTTCGATGTGCAGATCGTTTCCGTGACCGAGCAATGGGCGCAATTCGCCGTCGCAGGCCCGAAAAGCCGCGAGCTGCTCAACGGCCTCCTCGACACGCCCATCGACGGTGAAAGCTTCCCCTTCATGGCCTGTGGCGAGGTCAGCATTGGCGGCATTGGCGGGCGGCTTTTCCGCATCTCCTTCTCCGGCGAACACGCCTATGAGATCGCCATTCCCGCCCGCTACGGCGAAAGCCTCTACACTCTGCTTGTCGCCCGCGCCGAAGAGCTCGGCGGTGGCCCCTACGGGATGGAAGCGCTCAATGTGCTGCGGATCGAAAAGGGCTTCATCACCCATTCCGAAATTCACGGCCGCACCACGGCGTTTGACATCGGCATGGAGCGCATGGTCTCCGCCAAGAAGGATTGCGTTGGCAAAACCATGTCCGAGCGACCCGGCCTGAAAGATCCGCAGCGCGAACAGCTCGTCGGTCTGCGCCCTGTCGGGGCGGTTAAGCAACTGACCGCCGGCGCGCATCTCTTTGCCGAAAAGGCCGAGCCGGTCCGCGTGAACGATGAGGGCTACATCACCTCTGTCGGCTACTCGCCCACGCTCGAAACCTATCTCGGTCTCGGCTTCCTCAAGAACGGCCGCGCTCGCCACGGCGAAAGGATCAAGATGGTCGATCATCTGCGCGGCGTCACCGCCATTTGCGAGGTCTGCGATCCCGTGGCCTTTGATCCCGAAGGAGGACGCGTCCGTGGTTGATCTGATTGCCAAATCCGCCTGTGCCGGGCTTTTGCCCATCACCATCGGCAGCCTCACACTCACCGAGGAAACACCCGATCCCGTCACCTCCATCGCGCCCTTCAAAGGGCAGTCAGAGGCCGTATCCGAACGGTTGGAGTCCGCGCTGGGCCTGAAATTCCCCGCGCCGAACCGCTCCGCGTCGAAATCCGGTGCGCGGATCGTCTGGGCGGGGCAGGGGCGTGCACTCCTGATGGGGGCCGCCGCGCCCGATCTGGCAGGTCTTGCCGCGCTCACCGATCAATCGGATGCCAATGCCATCGTCACCCTTAAGGGGGAAGGCGCAGAGGATGCCCTTGCCCGTTTGGTGCCGGTCGATCTGCGCGCTGCCCATTTCAAGCGCGGCCACACCGCCCGCACGTTTCTCGGGCATATGTCCGCCAGCATCACGCGCACAGGAGTCGACAGCTTTGAAATCACCGTCTTCCGCGCCATGGCGGGCACCCTCGTGCACGAGCTGACAGAGGCGATGGAGAGCCTCCACGCCCGCCGGTCACATCTCGGCCAATAGCCCCTTGAGCACGTCCGGCCAGTCACGGTCGGACGCACTTGCCTCGCGGATCAGCCGGTCGAAATGGTCGGTAATGCCTTGCACCCGCTCACTGTCGCGAAACGCCAGATAGTTGCGCCCCAGATACACCACCGCCAACAGCGGCCCGAAGATCGTCACCGGCGCAGAAAACAGCCGCCGCGCATCGAACAGGAACACCCGCATCTTGGGGTAAAGCTGTTCATGCAGCGCGATGAGATGTCCAATCTGCGCCCGCCGCAAGGGTTCCGGCACCTCGCTGTAATAGCCCTCACCCCGCGCAAAGCTCTCGATCTCGTGGCGGGGCAGGGCGATCTCGTAATCCGAGCGTGAGCCCGCCATCCATTCCAGCCGGTCACGGCTCGCGCCAATCGCCTGATCGGTGGTTCGCCCCAATGACGGCTCGTATTCCCAGCGCAGCATATCGGGCAGTTTCAACATATCCGGCAGGCCCGCAGGCACATGGCGGATCTTGTACCCCGCCGCTTCCTGATGCCAGCCGAAGATGCTTTCATCCACCAGCGCGCGCGGCGCTTCCGGCATGGTCAATGACGCCGCGACCAGATCGCTCGCCTGTTCGGGCCGCTCACTCAGGCCCAACAGCCAGTCGGCACTGACCCCCAGCACGGCGGCACATTGCGCCACCACCTGCGCATTCGGCAGCCGCGCCCCGTTGCCCTTCAGGATCTGGCTCACCGTCGAGCGGTCCACCCCGGCACCCCTTGCCAAGGCGCTTTGGCTGACCTTTTGGTCCCGCATGGCCTGTCCGATCCGGTCCCGGAAAAGAGCAGCGCGGTCACGTTTGTCGATTTTTGTAAACATAGTATGATAAATACATCATTTGTGGCGTTCTGTTAATCACATTCCAACTGCCCGCCTGCCTCCCTGCGATGTAACAGTTTCGTGATCCCGAAATTGCAGGAGGCAATATGGAAACCCGCACCCGTTCGCTCGTCAAAGCCGTGATCTGGAGCGCCATTGGTCTCATCGTCATGGCGCTCGTGGGGTTGGCGTTCACGGGGTCGCTGGCACTGGGCGGGGTAATGGCTCTGCTCAATACGGGGATCGGTCTAATCACCTATGTGCTTTACGAGCGCGTTTGGGCACGCATTTCATGGGGGCGGCTCAATGCCTGAGCGCCGCGCGCCATTCGAATGGATCACCCTCGCGCTGATCCTTGCCTGTTATACGGTCTGGGGTGTGGCAGTGTTCTGGCTCTCCAGTATTAGCCTCTGGCTCGCGATCCCTGTGGCGGGTGCGAGCATTGCGTTGCACTCCTCCCTCACACATGAAGCGATCCATGGTCACCCGTTCCGCCGCCCCTGGCTCAACGCGGCGGTGATGTTCCCCGCGCTGACGCTCTGCGTGCCTTACGTGCGCTTCCGCGACAGTCATCTGGCCCATCACAACGATGCGCGCCTGACCGATCCATACGATGATCCCGAAAGCAATTACCTCGATCCTGCCGTCTGGGACCGCCTCGCACCCCCGCTTCGCTGGGTGCTTGCGCTCAATAACACCCTCGCCGGTCGGCTGATTATCGGTCCAATGGTGGGGCAGGTCGCATGGATGATTGCCGATGTCCGTGCCATGCGGGCAGGTGACCGCGCCGTTCTCGCGGGATGGCTCTGGCATTTGCCTGCGCTGGCGCTGGCTCTGGCACTCGTTCTGAGTGCGCCAATGCCACTTTGGGCCTATCTCGCAGCGGCCTATATCGGGCTCGCGATCCTCAAGATCCGCACCTTTCTGGAACATCAGGCCCATGAGCGCGCCCGCGCCCGCACCGTCATCATCGAAGACCGCGGCCCGCTTGCGTTTCTTTTTCTGAACAACAACCTGCACGTTGTTCACCACATGCATCCCCGCGTGCCGTGGTACCGCCTGCCACAGCTCTACCGAGCAAACCCCGATCGCTATCTGGGTCGCAATGGCGGCTACCGCTACCGCTCATATGGTGAGGTGTTCCGCCGCTATTTCTTTCAGGCCAAAGATCCCGTGCCGCATCCGCTTTGGCGGCGTCCCTAGGCCAGCCCCAGCCGCTTGACCTCGCGATCCTCGTCGCGATTGCGAAAGAATGGAACGCTTTCCGGCACCTGTCCGGGCGTCAGCGCCGCAATCTCGGCCAGTACGATCTGGGTGATGAATGGCAGGTCAAACTGCCGCGCCCGCGCCAGCGGCACCCATTGCAGATGCGCCAGCTCATCCTCGGCCCCGTCAAAATTATCGGGGTCTCCGGTCAGCAGTGCCGCATCCGCCAGAAAAAACCGCGCATCAAATCGGCGCGGACGTCCCGGCGGCGTGATTGCGCGGAACACAAAATTCAGCCCTGCACCGCTTGGCCTTAGCCCCCGCTTTGCATAGCCCCGCCAGCCCCGTGGCGCATCCGGCCATGTGGCCTGCGCCCCGATTGTCTGTCCTGTTTCTTCCCACAACTCGCGGATTGCGGCAGCGGCAAAGCTTTCGGGCGATAGCGTGCTCTCCTGCTGAAGTCGCGCCGCGCAGCGTGGATCGAGCGGCGCCGCGAGCGGCACGTCTTGATCCACCGGATCGACGGCACCCCCCGGAAATACGAATTTCCCCGGCATGAAAACAGCCCCCGCGCCGCGCTGTCCCATCAGGACCGCACGGCCCTCAGGGGTGTCGCGCATCACGATGATGGTTGCAGCATCTCGGATCGGGGTGGGGTTTGTCATGCACGCGCTCCTGCCTTCGGGCGGGGCGGGCCTGCCGTTTTAGCTCTTGCCGAACCCGTGCATCCGCTTCGCCCACTGGATGCCCACCACCAGCCCTTTGAGCCTTGGCAGCAGGTAGAGCGAGAGCGCCACACAGCCGATCGTGAACCCCGTCGCCATCACGATAGGATCGGGGCGGAACTTGGTAAAGACCACATGGATCAACGGCGCCATGATATGACCCACGACAAGGATTGTCAGATAGGCCGGGCCGTCGTCGGCGCGATGGTGGTGCAGCTCTTCACGGCAGACGGGGCAGCTGTCCTGAACTTTCAGATAGCCCGCAAACAGATGGCCCTTGCCGCAATTCGGGCACCGGCGCTTCATCCCGCGCAAAACAGCAGTCTTGGTGTCCCGCTCTTCGCCTGTTTGCAGGGCGGTCTCGGGCGCTTCAATCGAAATATCTGTCATCTGTTTTCCGCCATCGGGCATGTGTCACCTTTGTCCAAGGCACACACATGCGCCACCTCCGCTGGTTTTTAAAGGGGGCAACACGCCGCCGCGTCCCGATGTCGCAAAGCCGCCGCCGCTAGGCGCGTGAAGGCATCGCAAACTTTTTTCAGAATTTGCGACAGAAATTCCTCTGTCCCGCGTTTAACCCATGTCTTCGGCAGTTGAGGGCCGCAGGACATGACAACCTCGAAAGGACAAATGAATATGAAAACCAAACTTCTGATGGCAGCAATCGTGGCCGGTCTTGCGGCCAGCGCGGTACAGGCAGATGGCGGCATGGGCCGTCATGGTGGGGGCATGGGGCCGATGGGTGGTCAGCCTCCCATGGATTTCAGCGTGATGGATCAGAACGGCGACGGCGCAGTGACGCTCGAAGAGCTTCAGTCCCTGCCACAATCCCATTTCGCCGCCGCCGACAGCAACGGCGATGGCGGCCTCAGTGCCGAAGAGCTCGCCGCGCAAATGGTCAGCCGGATGCAATCGCGCATGGCGCACATGATCGAACGCTTCGATGCCAACGGCGACGGCCTCCTGCAAGCTGATGAGATGCCCATGCCTCGCGGGAACATGCCGTTCGAGCGTATGTTCGAGCATGTGGATACTGACGGTGACGGCCAGATAACCGAGGCCGAGTTCGATGCCGCTGCCGAAAAACGCGGTGGCCGTATGGGCCACGGGGGCAAGGGCGGACACGGTCACGGCCATGGTCACGGTCATGGAGACAGTGACGATCACGACGGCTGATCTATCGGCTTTCGCTGCGGTTCTGCCTCTCT
The DNA here is from genome assembly GCA_017643845.1 of Marivivens sp. Classification (GTDB taxonomy): domain Bacteria; phylum Pseudomonadota; class Alphaproteobacteria; order Rhodobacterales; family Rhodobacteraceae; genus JAEPMR01. Next base: position 85,369 of record JAEPMR010000003.1, read on the forward strand.
CCCACAGTATCGCAGCGATTGCCTCCCCGACCGCCGAGGAGTAGTGCCTGATCCATGACACTTGCCCGCGATCCCGCGCTTGCCGGAATGCCCGATGCGGCGCTTCTGGTCTCCTTTGCCAACGGCGACACTTCCGCCGCGGCAGAGCTGATGGCGCGTTTCGCACCCCGCGTTCTGGCTCAGGCGACCCGCGTGCTCCGCGACCCGGTCGAGGCCGAAGACGTAACCCAAGAGGCGTTTTTGCGCCTTTGGCGGATCGCGCCCGACTGGCAGCAGCGGCAGGCGGCCCTCTCGACATGGCTCTACAGGGTCACCTCCAATCTGGCGCTCGACCGACTGCGCAGTCGCCACCGCACCGGCCCCGCCAC
>JAEPMR010000003.1:85746-92656 GCA_017643845.1 Marivivens sp.
CTGAACAGATCGACGACGCTCCCGCGGTCGAGGAGCGCCTTCAGGCAAGCGCCCGTCAGGCGGCGCTCGACGCGGCGCTGGCGGCGTTGCCGGAACGGCAGGCCCAGGCGGTCGCCCTGCGTCATCTCGAAGGCCTCGCCAATCCCGAGATCGCGGCGATAATGGAAATCAGCACCGAGGCCGTTGAAAGCCTTGTCGCCCGTGGCAAACGGGCCTTGGCCGCCGCGCTTTCGACCCGTAAACAGGAACTGGGGTTTGACAATGACTGACAAGACCACTCCGCAGGCCGATACTGCCGATCTTGATGCGCTTTTCGAGGCGCGTCGCGAGATGCCCGTGGACGCGCCGTCAGAGGCACTGATTGCGCGGATCATGGCAGATGCCGCCACGGAAGGGGCCGCGGTAACTGTCCCGAGTATGGCCCCCAGCACCACGCCTGCGCCGTCCGCTGCTGCCGGGTTTTCCGCTTTGTGGGCCGCACTCGGCGGCTGGTTCGGGGCAGGGGGGCTGGCCGCCGCCACGCTCACCGGTCTCTGGGTCGGGATCGCCCAGCCCGCCGCCCTCGATGCAATCAATGATGCGCTTCTGGGCCAGAGCCAGACGCTCAATGTCTTTTCATCCACCGACCCCTTCGAAAGCGAGGGCTGACCCATGACCGATCCTCAAATCCCCCCCCGCGCACCCGCCCCACGCGGCACCGGAACCGGCCGCGCCGTGCGCGTCGTTCTGGTGATCTCACTGGCGCTCAATCTCCTCGTTGCCGGCGTCGTCATCGGCGGCGCCGTCAATGGCCGGATGCCGCACCATTTCGGCGGGTTCGACATGAGCCTCGGTCCGTTCGAACGGGCGCTGCCGCCCGAGGGCCGTCGCGCCGTTCGCGAAGATATGCGCAGCCGCCTTGCCGACCGTCCCCGCCTGACGCGCGGCACTGCCGGCGACGCCGCGCAGTTCATCGAAGCTCTGCGCACCGAGACTTTTGACCGCACGACGGTCGAGGAGATTTTTGACGCGCACCGCGATCATGCTGTGCGCGGAATGCGCGCCGGACAGGAGGCGCTTTTGGCGCGGCTTGAAGCAATGTCATATGAAGAGCGGCAGGCCTTCGCGGATCGCCTGTCACGGGAATTGCGTCGGCGGCTGGAATGATGGGCGCGGGTCGCGCTCAGGCGGCAGCTCCGTCGCGCAGCAGCCGTACCTGATTGCGCCCGTTGCCCTTCGCATCATAGAGCGCCTGATCCGCCCGCGCGATCAGGGTTTCCGGCGCAATCGCTGCGCCGACACCCGCGGTGCAGGTAGTCACACCCACCGAAATCGTCAGTGTCACCTCGTGGCCGTCGGGCAGGGCAAAGGTCACGCCTTCCACCGCCTGCCGCAGCCGTTCGCCGGTTTCCGTGGCCCGCCGTGGCGACAGCCGCGGGATCACAACGAGGAATTCCTCCCCGCCAATTCGCGCGATCAGATCGACAGGTCGCAGCGCATCGCGCAGGCGCGCGGCGATTTCCTGGAGCACCTGATCACCTGCCGCATGGCCGAACCGGTCATTGACCGATTTGAAATGGTCCACATCCAGCACCAGAACCGCCACCGTTTCGCGGTTCTGTCGGTGGCGCTCCAGCAGCGTCGCGGTATGGGCCAGCGCATAGCGGCGGTTGTGCAGCCCCGTCAGCGGGCAGGTTATGGCGGCTTCCGCGCTTTTGTGCACCGTCGCCCGCAGCCGGTCGAGGCGCAGTTTCTGGGCTGCCAGCCGCGTCAGCCGCAGGTGCAGCTCCTCGACGGGGGCTGCCTCCGTGACCGTGTCATTGGCCCCCATATCGAGCGCCATCGCCGCAATCTCCGCATCCGCTCCCGTCGCTGAAGTCAGCACAAGCTGGGCCGTGTGCCGGCTGTCGGTCCGGCTGCGCAGATCGGCAATGAGTCGGAACACCCAGCCCGGATCATGCTGGGTCTCGGTCATGGGACGTGCGTCGATCAGCACCACATCCGGCACCTGTGCAAAGACCTCCTGCGCCAGAAAACTGTCCGCCTGCCAGAGCGGGACCGGCTGGCCCGCGCGGGCCTCCAACGCCTCGGCAAGTTCGGCACTGGCTTCCGTCTCCGCACTCAGTAGCACCATGCGCAATGGCAGGCCCGCCACACCCGACTCCGCGCCGCTCAGATCATAGGGGGCTTCAGGCTCCGCAAATCCCAGCGCACGGTTCGTATCCTCGTGGAATCGCAGCTCGGCTTCCGTTTCCCGTGCCCGCAAAAGGCTCCGTATCCGCGCGCGCAGCAACGTGTCATTGAGCGGTTTCGCCAGCACTTCATCCGCCCCCGCTTCCAGAACAGCCCGCCGGGCCCGCGCAGTCTCAAACCGCCCGATACCGATGATCGGCACCCCGCTGCCCCCCGACTCCCGCCGCAGCGCGCGTGTGAATGCCGCCGCCTCCGGCCCGAGCGTGCTCATGTCGATCACGATCAGATCCCACCGGCTGAGCGACAGCTGCAATCGCGCCTCGTTTAGCGATCCGGCGGTGGTCACCTGATAGCGGGCCTGTTCCAGCCGCACTTTCAACAGGATGCGATTGGTTGCCACCGTGTCGATTATCAGGATCCGGCCTGACATTGCGCGTTCCTTCCAAGCTGATGCATTGAGTTTCACTCAAATTGTGCGCATTAGGTTAAAAAAGCGTGTGCAGACAGGCAGGGAGGTTCACATGGGCCCCGAAGAGGCGGAAACACTGGCGATCAAGGCGCTCGGCTGGCTCGCCGCAAACGAGGAACTCTGCCCCGTGTTCCTCGGGTCCACGGGTGCCCGCCTCGAAGACCTCCGCGCCAGCGCGGGCGATCCGGCCTTTCTCGCGTCGGTGCTGGATTTCCTGATGATGGACGATGCCTGGGTGATCAGCTTTTGCGATGCCACCGGCCACCGTTACGAAGACCCCATGCGCGCCCGTCAGGGCATGCCCGGAGCTGAGCAGGTGCATTGGACATGACCATCACCCCGATCACCGGCATTGTCTTTGACAAAGACGGCACCCTCTTTGATTTCAATGCCACATGGGGCTGCTGGGCCGGTCTCTTGATTGCGGAACTGGCCGCCGGGGATGCCGCACGTCATAGCGCCCTGTGCGAAACGCTCGGCTATGACACCGTTGCCAAAGCATTTCAGCCCGGCAGCATCGTCATCGCGGAAACGGTCCAGACGGTCTCCGCCGCGATCCTTCCCCATCTGCCTGCGGGGACTGAACGGACTGCCCTCATCGCGCGGATGAACGCGCTTGCCGCCGATGTGCCGCAGGTCGCGGCCGCGCCGTTGCCGGTTTTTGTTTCCGGCCTTGCTGCACGGGGTCTGCGCCTCGGCGTGGCGACCAATGATGCCGAAGCACCCGCCCGCGCCCATCTCGCCCGCGCGGGTGTGCTTGACGGCTTCGATTTCGTAGCAGGCTATGACAGCGGCTTCGGCGGAAAGCCGGCACCGGGACAGTTGCACGCGTTCTGCACGCGTTTCTCTCTCGCGCCGGAAAGCTGCGTCATGGTGGGGGACAGTTTGCACGACCTACACGCGGGCCGCGCTTTGGGAATGCATACGGTCGGTGTTCTCACCGGTCCCGCGCTGCAGGACGAGCTTGCACCCCACGCAGATGCGGTGCTGCCCTCGATCGCCGCGCTTCCCGATTGGCTCGATCAGGTCTCGCGCGCCTAAATTCCGAACATCGTTCCAAAAACGACGCCGCCTGTCGGTTCCGGCTCCGAATCCGCCGGTTTGAGTCGTAATGCTTGGCAGGAAATCAAGGGAGTCTCCCATGTCCGATCCTGCCCCCCGCCGCCGTCGTTCCGGTGGTCGCGCTGCCAACACTGCCCGCCGCGGGGCTGATAGCTTCCAGCAGATGCCGTGGCGCATTCCGGTCAATACCGACCGCCCGACAGAGCCACTGGACGAGGCCGGCGTTGCCGCGATCCACGATGGCGCCATGCGGATATTGGAAGAAATCGGCATCGAGTTCCTCAACGAGGAAGCGCTGGACCTGTTCCGTGCGGCAGGGTGCACGGTCAACGGCACCAACGTCCGCATGGGGCGCGACTGGGTGATGGAGATGGTGGGCAAGGCACCCACCCAATTCACCATCATGGCGCGCAATCCGGCGCATGAAATCACCATCGGCGGCAATCGCATCCTGTTTGGCAATGTGTCCTCGCCACCGAATTATTTCGATCTCGAAATCGGTCGCAAGGTCTCCGGTAATCGCGAGCAATGCGCCAACCTCCTAAAGCTCACTCAGCACTTCAACTGCATTCATTTCGCAGGTGGCTATCCGGTAGAGCCGGTGGATGTTCACGCTTCCGTCCGCCACCTCGATGTGTTGTTCGACAAGCTCACCCTGACCGATAAGGTCATGCATGCCTATTCGCTGGGCAAGGAGCGGGTCGAGGATGTGATGGAAATGGTCCGCATCGCGGCAGGGCTGACGGACGAAGAGTTCGAATCCCGCCCCTATATGTATACCAACATCAATTCCACCTCGCCCTTGAAGCATGATGTGCCGATGATCGACGGCTGCTTGCGCTGCATCCGGCGCGGGCAGGCGGTGATCGTCACCCCCTTCACGCTGGCCGGTGCCATGGCCCCCGTCACCATGTCTGGCGCGGTGACCCTCTCGATTGCCGAGAGCCTTTCCGCCATCGCGCTGTTCCAGTTCGTCCGCCCCGGTGCGCCCTGCGTGATCGGCACCTTTACCTCGAACGTGGATATGAAGTCCGGCGCGCCCGCCTTCGGCACGCCCGAATATATGCGCGCCACGCAGATGACCGGCCAGATGGCCCGTTTCTATGGCTTGCCAATGCGGGCCTCCGGCGTCTGCGCGGCCAACGTGCCGGATGGTCAGGCGATGTGGGAAACCTCGAATTCCCTCTGGTCGGCAGTGCAATCGGGCTCCAATGTCGTCTACCACGCCGCGGGCTGGCTCGAAGGCGGCCTCATTGCCTCGCCTGAGAAATTCGTGATGGATTGCGAGGTGCTGCAAATGATCCAGCGCTACTTCGAGCCCGCGATCACGGCTACCACCCCCGATGACATCGCCTTCGACGCGATCCGCGAGGTCGGCCCGAATGGGCATTTCTTTGGCCATGCCCATACACAGGCCCGCTACGAGGACGCCTTCTATTCGCCCATGGTCTCCGACTGGCGCAATTTCGAAGCATGGGAAGCCGCAGGCAGCGTCTGGACGCCCGAACGCGCGCACCGGATGTTCAAGGACATCATCCGCCATTTCGAAGCTCCCCCGATGGACGATGCGATCCGCGAAGAACTCACCGCCTTCGTCGACCGCCGCAAAGCCGAGGGCGGTGCACCGACGGATTTCTAGGGCCTTGCTCCCGCCACCACGGGTAAGCGGCACGGCTAGTTTGCCGCCGCCGCGAGCCGCCTGAGCAGGGGTCTGAACGGCCATATCAGCGCGCGGACAACAGACGTGAGCACCGGCCGTGCGTTTGCCATCATCGTGCGGGCGTATTCATCGGCTTCCTGCTCTTGTGTGTCCACCTGTCCGGCCTCGATATGCCCGGCGGAATGATGACCGACCTCATGGTAGAAAGTGAATTCCCCATCCAGCCGCCGCCACTAGCGCCTGATCCCGCGCGATGGGCCAGACGGCCATGTCAGAACGATGCCTGAGAAGAAACGGCTGTACATCCCCAGATAGTCGATGCCGATTTCGCGCTCGATAACATCGATCCGTGTGATGTGCCCGAGTGACAGCCCCCTCGTCTGGCTCCACCGCTGCGCGTCCGCGATGAGTGTCGCGCGCTCTGCGATGCCGGAGGCGATGAAAACGGGTATGCCACCCGCGACAGTCACCGCAGGCACTTCGCCAATCCGTTTCGCCATCAAATCGAGTGTTTGCCTGTGGAGCGGATGCAACCGGATTGCGCGCAACCTGCCGACCTCTTGCTCAAAGGCCGCGGGGTCCACTTCATCCAGCAGCGCGAGCAAAACGCCGAAATACCGCGAGACCGGCCCGCGCGGCGCGTCGCTCCATGCTGAACTGTCCAATTTTGCGCGGATCAGCGGAACAGACGACGCCCCCTCACCAATCAACTCGCGCCATGCGTCTCGCACGGTTTCGACACTATCCGTCGAGATCCCCCCTAGGAGCCGGTCGATTGCGGGTCGCCTGTGTATGGTGATGCACCCCGTTTAGCCGCTGAATCGGGCGAGAGTGCGGCCCATCGGGGTCATACGCCCTCAGAAATAGCCGATGACTGCACGTTCGTGAGGTCATGCACGACCGGCAGTCCCCCCTCACGTCCCGCTTGCGCACGTCGCGATGGTGTCTCCCAACTCGCGCATCATCTGCAGATAATGGTCCGGCCCCGGAACAATCGACGCGCCCATCGGGTCGACCATGGCTGTGCGTAACGACGTTCCTTCGATCAGCGACTCCGCGATGCGCGTTCCCGTTTCGGGGTCGCTCAGGACACAGGCAATGCCGCCCCCCTCGACGAGTTCATCCAGCTCCTGCACATGGCTCAGCCCCGGATCAGAGGCATCACTCTCGGCAATCGCCGCCGCAACCGTCAGCCCGTAGCGGTGTGCGAGATAGCGATAGGCGTCATGCGGCACGATGATCGCTCCGTCGATCGTGGCAAAGACATTTGCCAATTCCTCGTCCAGTCGCTGCATCGTGATTTCCCACGCGGCAAACCGGCTGCGGTAGAGCCCGGCATTGTCGGGGTCGATGGCACCCAGTTGCGTGGTCAAAATCTCGGCCCACCGGACCATGATCATCGGATCGAGCCACGCATGCGGGTCGTAATCGCCATGATCATGTGCATCATGACCGCTTGACGCCATTTCGTCGTCATGCTCGTCATGCTCGTCATGCTCGTCATGCTCGTCATGCTCGTCATGCTCGTCATGCTCGTCATGCTCGTC
>JAEPMR010000003.1:92756-113076 GCA_017643845.1 Marivivens sp.
TCGTCATGCTCGTCATGCTCGTCATGCTCGTCATGCTCGTCATGCTCGTCATGCTCGTCATGCTCGTCATGCTCGTCATGCTCGTCCTTCGCGGTCAGGGCGATTTTGGACCAGCCATCGGTCTCCATCAGTTCCAGATGCGGCGTTTGCGCCGCTACGCTCTCCAGCGCCGCCCCCAGCCATGGCGTCAGCCCGTCACCAATCCAGACAAGCAAATCAGACTCCGCCAGCGCGCGCGCGTCTGACGGACGCAATGCAAAGTGATGTGCCGACGCGCCCGGCGGCAGGAGCAGATGCACATCCCCTTCTTGCTGGGTGAGCGCTGTAACCATGCTGTGGACGGGTGAAATATCGGCTGCAATGTGGATCGATCCGTTCTGGGCAAGGGCCACTGACCCGCTTACCTGTAGTGCCGCTATTCCGCCGACCAGCATGAAACCGCGCATGTTGTCCTCATCCTTGTGACTCGCTACGGCGTCGGCTATACGAGATATGTTATAACATAACAAGGTCTGGAATTCCGCTATGTCGCTCCACGGCGCCACCCCCTTTGCCCGCCATGATCATGCAGGCTGCATTGCCTCCGCGCTTGCGGCTGCGGATGCCCGTTGTGCGGCACAGAAGGTGCAACTGACGCCCGTGCGCCGTCGCACGCTGGAAATCCTACTTGAGGCGCACGAAGCTCTGGGCGCCTATGATGTGCTGTCCCGCCTTGATGCCGACGGCTTCGGTTCCAAACCCCCCGTCGCCTATCGCGCGCTGTCCTTTCTGGTGGAGCAGGGGCTGGCGCACCGGATCGAGCGGCTCAATGCCTTTGTCGCCTGCGCCCATGCGGGCGCCAGCCACGATCCCGCATTCCTGATCTGCCGCGGCTGCGGCACCGTGGCCGAGGCCGAAACCGTCCCCGGTGGCGCACTCACCCGCGCAGCAGACGCGGCGGGCTTCCGCATCGAGCAAACGGTGATCGAGGTCGAAGGCCTGTGTCCCGCCTGCCAGAAAGAGGATGACGCCTGATGCAGCCCACCTCCGCGCCTCTCCTCTCGGCCGATCAGGTATCCGCAGGCCATGGAACAAATCTGCCGGTTCTGGAAAATGTCTCCCTCGCCATCCACGCGGGGGAAATCGTCACCATCGTCGGGCCGAACGGGTCTGGGAAGTCGACCTTGCTGCGCGTGCTGATCGGTGCCCTCGCACCGCACCGGGGCAAGGTGACCCGCAGCGCTGGCCTGCGCATTGGCTACGTCCCGCAAAAGCTGCACATTGACCAGAACCTGCCGATCACCGTGCGCCGGTTTCTTGATCTCCCGCATCCCGTTTCCGAGGAGGGCGCACAGGATGCCCTATCTGCGGCCGGTGTTCCCGGCGTCGCGGGCCGACAGATGTCGGCGCTCTCGGGCGGGCAGTTTCAGCGGGTACTTCTGGCCCGCGCGATCCTCTCGCGCCCGCACATCCTGATGCTCGACGAAGCGACGCAAGGCCTCGACCAGCCCGGCTCCGCCTTGTTCTACCGCCAGATCGAAGAAGTCCGTGCCCGCCTCGGTTGCGCGGTTTTGATGGTCAGCCACGAACTACACGTTGTCATGAGCGCCTCGGATCGGGTGATCTGTCTCAACGGCCATATCTGCTGCGAAGGCACACCTGAAGTGGTCTCCGCCGCGCCCGCCTACCGCGAACTGTTCGGCAGCGGCACTGGCGGTGCGCTCGCGCTTTACCGGCACGAACATGACCATCATCACCACCACCATCACTCTCATGATCACGACGACCACCATCACCATGAGGCAGCACCATGATGTCCGTTTTGCTCGATGATTTCGTGATCCGCGCTGCTCTGGCCGCGTTGGGCGTGGCGCTCGCGGCCGGCGCACTTGGCTGTTTCGTGGTCTGGCGGCGCATGGCCTATTTTGGCGACGCAACCGCCCATGCCGCGATCCTCGGCGTGGCGATTGCGCTGGGGTTCTCGCTCTCGGTCTTTACCGGCGTTATCGCTGTGGCGCTCCTGATGGCGGTGCTGATCTTCGCCCTGACAGATCGCGGCCACGCCGCCGATACGGTGCTGGGCGTCATGGCCCACGGCGGGCTTGCGCTGGGTCTTGTCGCCGTGGCGCTCTTGCCCGGAATGCGAGTCGATCTAGAGGCCTATCTTTTCGGTGATGTTCTCACGGTGTCCCGCACCGATCTTCTCGTGATTTGGGGTGGCGCTGCAGGCGTCGGCGTAGTCCTCTGGCGGCGCTGGTCGGCGCGCCTGACGGCCACTCTCAGCCCCGATCTCGCCTATGCCGCGGGTATCGATCCCCGCCGCGAGAAGCTGATCCTCACGCTTCTGCTCGCCGCTGTCGTTGCGGTCGCGATCAAGGTCGTCGGCGCACTCCTGATCACTGCGCTTCTGATCATTCCTGCCGCAGCCGCCCGTCCGCTGGCCCATACACCCGAGCGGATGGCGATTGTGTCGATGGCGCTCGGTGCGGTCTCGGCGCTGGGTGGGCTGCAGATGTCGCTCCGGCTCGATACGCCCGTCGGCCCGTCCATCGTTGTGGCCGCCGTGCTCCTGTTCTCACTGAGTTTGCTTGTCGGTCGGCTGGTGCCCGCGCTGCGTTAAAGCTCGATCCAGATCGTCACCGGCCCGTCATTGGTCAGCGCCACCTGCATATCCGCGCCAAACCGCCCCTTGGCGACGGGAACTCCCAGCGCGGCCAGTTCGCTGGCAAACGCCTCGTAGAGCCGCTCACCCTCCGCCGGTGCCGCCGCTTGTGAGAACCCGGGCCGGTTGCCGCGCGAGGTATCCGCCGCCAGCGTGAACTGGCTCACGACCAAAGCCTCTCCGCCGATATCCACCAGAGAGCGGTTCATTTTCCCCGCCTCATCCTTGAAAATCCGCAGCTTGGAAATCTTCGCCGCCATCTTCGCAGGCAGGTCGTCCGTGTCGCCCTCCATCGCACAGATCAGGATCAGCACACCTTGCCCGCATGCGCCGATCTCCGCACCATCGACGCTGACCGACGCCCCGCTGACGCGCTGAATAAGCGCCCTCACAGCTCGTCCCTCCGAGGCGGGTTGGCCCCCGCACGGCTCACCGTGACCGCCGCCGCCTTCACACCCAGCTCCAGCGCCGCGCGAATGTCTTCTGCGCCCAGCGCCGCGATCCGCGCTTTCGTCAGGCAGCCCCGTTCATGCAGCGCCGCCAAGACGCCCGCATTAAACGTGTCGCCCGCGCCGACCGTATCGACGACCGTGACCTTGTTTGCCGGCACATGAACTGTTTCGCTGGCGGTGTATCCGGTGGCGCCCTCGGCCCCTTCGGTGATGCAGACAAGCTTCACGCCCTTCGCCAACAGCCCGCGCGCCTTGTCTGAAATATCGCCGTCGCCCTCCAGCCACAGCAGATCCTCGTCCGACAGCTTCACAATATCCGCCATCCCGATCATCCGTTCGATCCGCGCGCGATACGCCGCCTCATCGCGGATGAACCCGGGCCGGATGTTGGGGTCCAGCATCGTTACCTTGCGGCCCGCCTCCCGCGCCATCAGCGCCTCATAGGTCGCGCCGCATGGCTCCACCACCAGCGAAATCCCGCCAAAAAACAGCGCCTCCGCGTCGATCTCCGCAGGCAAATCCGCCTTCGCGAGCATCCGTCCAGCAGTGTTCTCGTCATAGAACGCATAGGTCGCTTGCCCGTCTACCAGCTTCACAAACGCCACGGTCGAGGGCCGGTCGGCAATGCTCACCAGCGTCGTGTCCACACCGCTCCGCTTCAACTCCTCAAACAGAACATCACCCAGAAAATCCGCAGCAATGCCCGAAAAGAACCCCGCCGGTGCGCCAAGCCGCCCGAGCGCTATCGCGGTATTGAACACAGCCCCGCCCGCATGTGGGGCAAAGGCATCCTCGCCCTCCACACTCTTGCGTGGCAGCATGTCGATCAGGGCTTCCCCGCAGGACAGGATCATCTTGTTTCCTCCAGTTGTCGTCGCTCTGATAGCGCAAACATTCTGCTGAGGCGAGCCAAAAACCAACCCCGATTTGACGCGGGTCAAAGACACGCGCCCCCGCCCGCGCCAGAGTGCTGCCATCACTCACACGAATGGAGGGTCCAATGGTCGAGAAATCCCAACCCCAAGGCATGTGGCCGGCGCTCTTCGATCCTTTCTTCAATCTGGGATCGCGGATAGCCGACTGGCTGCACCCCGCATCGGATGCAGCGTCTGACACGGAAGCCTATCACATCACCGTCGAATTGCCGGGCGTGGCAGAGGCCGACATTAGCCTCGATGTCGCGGGCGGCACGCTCACCGTTTCCGGCGAGAAGAAAGAGGAACGCGAGGAAAAGGGCCGCGACTGGTATTTCAGCGAGCGCCAATACGGTCGTTTCAGCCGCGCCTTCCGCCTTCCCGAAGATGCAGACGAGGCCGGTATTGCCGCTGAAATGAAGGACGGCGTGCTCCGCATCACTGTCCCGCGCGGCGACCCGCCCGAACGCAGCCGCAAAATCGAAATCAAGCGCAGTTAACTGCAATGATGGTCCGCCGTGCCTCTCGCGCGGCGGGCCTACTGAGTCTGCGAGGCGAAATAGGCAATCGTTCCCACGATTACAGCTGCACACAGAACCGCAATGGCGATCTTGACCACTGACCATGGTCGTCCGCCCTGCACCCGCCCTGTCTGGCCGTTGATCACCACCTGATAGCGCGTGCCGCGATAGCTGTAGGCCGCCACCCAGACCGGCAGCAGAATATGCTTGAACGTTACCTCTCGGATATCGGTATCAATCCGATGGATGCGTTGCCTGTCGCCACCAATATCGCGCTTCACATCGCGACGGATCTGCCGCGCCATCTGTTCGCGGGCGTCTGTAAAACCGTCCTCCAGCTCCACGCGGTAGGCTTCCGAGGTGAATCCGGCCAGAAAATCGTTGCGATAGGGGGTCACGGCCCCCAAGTCCCATGGTGCAAGACCCTCTGTGTCGCCTTTCGGCAGACTTTTCGAGGCAAGGACCAAGAGGTCGTCAAACCGCCGCGCAACCGCCCCCCGCACGCTGCGCCAGCGGGTTTTGCGTTGTCGCACGGTTTCGGTCCGGCCATTGCGTCGCACGGTGCGGCTGACGGTGTAGTCGGTGCCGCGCTGCCCGCTATAGGTCGAGCGGGTCGCGGCATCAAAGGTCCAGAACGGCGCATAGACCCCGCGCAGGCCGCCCGCCTTGCGGGCATGTTGCTGCAATCCGTTCGGCGCAAACCACAGTTTTCCCAGCCAGTCGCGCATCGCTCGGCGGGCGGTTGCGTCATCCAGTACAAAGGGGATCACCCCCTGCGGCTGGATGCGATGTGGCGCGCTTGTCTCGGCGACCACCGGCGTGCCGCAATAGGGGCAGGTTCCCGCATGCTCGGCGCCGTCGAAAATCACCTCTGCACCACAATTCGGGCAGGGATGCGGGGCAGGGGGCGGCGCAACCGCGGTCAAGTCGCCGCGCTGCTGGATACCGGCCAGCGCGCGCTCGAAATCCATTTCCTGCACCATCGGCGGCGGCGCGGCGTCCGGGTCTTCGATATCCTCCTCCGCGCCGCAATGCGGGCAGATCAGATGTGTCGTTCCCGGTTCATACTGCATGTCCCCGCCGCAGGCGGCACAGGGGAAGCGTTCGGCCTCGGTGTCAGAGGCCCCTGCACCGCCATCAGCCATCGCGGCGCTCCTGATGCTCGAAACTGACCATCTGCGCCACCTCCCGCGCGCCCGCGCTGGTGTAGCGGATCACATGGCAAAAAAGCGCCGCCCGCCCCTCTCGCCAGACGCGCCCCGAAACTGTGCCCGCCCGCCCGTGGGTGACGATGTCGCTGATCTCGATCCGCTCCGGCGCGGTAAGCGCGGCGAGGCCTTCAGCGATTGCCTCCGGCCCGATCCGCACCGGCCCGCGTCCCTCCCAGCTGCTGCCCGCACCGATCACGCCCGCAGGCATCACCGCAGCACCTGAAAGTGCCAGCGCAATCGCCTCGGTCCGCGCGGCCTTATCGGAGGCCGGTTGCGGGCATTGCCGCCTGATCTCGGTCGCAGGGATCAGCAGATCATCACCCATCGGCTCACGCCTCCGGCGGCGGGGGCGGCGGCATCACCGTGAACAGCTGCGCCAGCTCGGTCACATCTTCGGCCCGCTTCCATCCGTCTTGCCCTGCCGTCCAGACAAAGCTCTGCCGCGTCAGCGCACCCTCGGCGGCCATCCGCCCCATTTGCGCTTTGGAGAATGGCCCCTTTGTCGCGCCGTTCTCGGCAATATGCCAGACATGCTCCACCGGCGGCGGGGGCGGTGTTGCCGCCGCGCGGGCAGGGTGGGCGCCCCACGGCCCCATATTCTGCGCCATCGCCATGCCCATACCCGCACCAAGTCCCGCCGCCATCGCGCTATCGCCCCCCGATCCGGCAGCACTCAGCGCCTCGGCGGCGGCATATTGCGTGTAGCGGTCCAGATCCCCGATCAGCCCCATCGAGGTCCGCTTGTCGAGCGCCTTTTCCACCGCATCGGGCAGGCTGATATTCTCGATGTAGAGTTCCGGCAGGCTCAGCCCGTATTGCCCCAGAACCGGCGCGATCGCCGCGCCGATCACCTTGCCCAACTCACCGGTATTCGCCGCCATATCCAGCACCGGAATCCCCGATTGTGCAATCGCGCGGCTGAATTCCTGCACGATGATATTGCGGATCTGGAAGCTGATCTCGTCGCGGGTGAACGCGCCTTCCGTGCCGACGATCTCGGTCATGAACACCGCCGGATCGCTGATCCGCGCCGCATAGGTGCCAAAGGCACGGATCCGCACCGGCCCGAACTCAGGATCGCGCAGCATCACCGGATTTTTCGTGCCCCATTTGAAGTTCGGCATCCGCGTCGTGCGCAGGAAATAGATCTCCGATTTGAACGGCGAGCGGAACCCGTGATCCCAATGCTGGAGCGTGGTTAGCACCGGCATGTTGTTGGTCTCCAGCATATACAGCCCCGGCGTGAACACATCCGCCAACTGCCCCTCATGCACAAAGACAGCGACCTGCCCCTCGCGCACGGTGAGCTTCGCCCCGTATTTGATCTCATGGCCGTAGCGCTCGAAGCGCCAGACCATCATCTCGGGATCGTCCTCCGTCCACTCAATGACGTCGATGAACTCACCGGCCAGAAAATCCAGAATACCCATAACTCTCTCCTCGCACCGCAGCGCCCGTCAGACAGGGCCGCCCGTTGTCTCCGCAATGATTTCCTCTGCGATCCGGCGCACCAGCGGGGCCGCGTCATCGACCGTCATGCCCGGCTCCAGCCGTGGATCATAGAGCATTTCCAACAGTAATTCGTCATGCCGCGTCAGATACGCGAATTCCTCGTCATCATTGAAAATCGAAGGCCGCGCCTGCGGGCTGTCGTTTGCCAGTCCCAGCCCCTGCGCCAGCTCCTCATGAATACAGGACAGCCGCATCAGGGGTGGGTGTTCACCACGGATCAACGCAATCGCACGGTCATAGGTCACGCCATCCGCGTTCAGCGCCCCGATCACGGCACAGAGCTGGTCTTTCGGCAGGTCAAGAAACGCCCGCTTCGTCGCCCTTGTCATCCCCGGCATCAGCGCGTCCAGTTCCGGCCCAAAGGCGCGGCGGTCGTCCTCGTTGAGTACGAGAACATGGAAATTGGCGCGCGTATCGGTCTGGCTGATCCGCAGCCCCGTCACCTCAGCCAGCCGTGCGGCAAATGCGGTCACATCTTCCGTGTCCCGCGCACGCTGCTCCTCTGCCACCGTCGCGCCGAAAATCAGCTGCATCCGCACCGGCTTTTTCCAGCGGCGCAGGCGGCTCTCGGTCTCCCGCGCGACCAGCCCGTCGCCTTCGGTCACATACTCGTCCCGCAGCGCGATCCGCAGGAAATTGGTTGTCAGATCACGCGCGTTAAAGGGCGTATCTATTCCGCCGCCATCGGTGCGCAAAAGCCCCTGCGCCAGCAGATCATTCTCCAACCGCTGATAATGCACGCCTAAAGCGACGCTTTCCTGGGAACGTTCGCGGATATCCTCCGGCGCAGCGATTTCAGGCGGCGCGGCAGCGGTCACCGGCAGGCGCGGTAACTCGGCACAGCCCGCCACCAGCGCCAGTAGCGCCAGTGGCGCGATTACGCGCCCGTATCGCCCACGGCCTGCCATCGCCGTTTCAGGCGTCCGGCTCGGGGCCGGTGGCCGCATCGCGGGCCTTGGCCGCAGAGAGCGCCCCGCGCAGTTCCGCGGTCATGCTGGTCAGTTCCTGCTCCGCCTCGGCACGTCGCCGCTTGCCTTCATCTGCAATCTCGAGGCTCTCGTGGATCGTCGCGATCAGGTTGTCATTGGCTGCCTTGATCGCACCGATGTCGAATACGCCACGCTCGATCTCGGAGCGGATCGCCGCATTCGCCTGCCGCAGATTCTCGGCATTGGCGGTTAGCAGTTCATTAGTCAGATCATTGGCATCCTTCACCGCCGCCGCCGCCTCCGATGACCGCTGGATCGTCACCGCCTGCGCGAGCTGCGTCTCCCACAGCGGCACCGTGTTCACCAAGGTCGAATTGATCTTGGTCACAAGGCTCTTGTCGTTCTCCTGTACCAGCCGGATCGAGGGCAGGGACTGCATCGTCACCTGCCGCGTCAGCTTCAGGTCGTGCACCCGCCGCTCCAGATCGTCCCGCGCGGCTCGCAGATCGCGTAATTCCTGCGCCTTCATGATCGCCTGATCATCCGGTGCAGCCTCGGAGACAGCTGCCAGCGCGGGGATCGTGTCGCTGTCCAGTTCTGCCAGCTTCTGCTCGCCCGCCGCGATGTAGAGCGCCAGTTCGCGATAGAAATCGAGCGTCTTGTCATACAGCTGATCAAGGCTCTCGATATCCTTCAAGAGCTGATGCTCATGCCGCAGCAGGCTGTCGGTGATCCGGTCGATCTGGCCCTGCACGCTTTCATAGCGGGCCATGAATTTCGCCGCCGGTGCCGCGCGACCGATCAGCCGCTCCCACCAGCTCCGCTTGCGCCGCATGTCCAACTCGCTGATCGAAAAACCGCGAATGGTGGTCACGATCTCCCGCAGACTGTCTCCGGCAGGTCCGACATCCTTGTTGCGCACGCCTTGCAGCATGGACTGGCTGATCTCCTGCAAATCCGCCTGCGCGCGGCTGCCAAAGCTGACAATCGCGGTGCTGCTCGTCAGGTCCAGTTCAGCCAGCCGTGCGGCAATTGCCGCCACATCGGGCGCGGACTGGTCCTCCGGCGCGGCCAGCGCGGTTCCGGTGACGGATGCGATTTTCTCCTGTTCGGCTTGTGCCTGCTTTCGAATTTCCACTGACATTGGCATCCTCTTGTTACTCGTCTTTCGGCTTCAGCCCCTCGAGGGCCAACCGGTCGCGCAGCACTTTGATCTCGATATCCAGATCGCCGCGGTTGTTTTCCAGCATCGCTTCGGTTCGACTGGCGAAATTTTCCTCCAGATCGACCAGAAGCGCCTCGAAATCCTCCCGCATGCCGGCATCAGCATTGTGGGCGTAATTGCGGGCGAATTTTTCGGCCGCATCGCGGGCGCCCATCAGATAGACACCCAGATATTTCCGCGCAGCGGTCAGATCGCGCGGATCGCTTTCCACGCTGTGGATCATCCCTCGCGCCGTATCCTGAAACGAAATTACCTTCAGCTCCAGCCGCCGGTCACCAAGGCTGTGAATATGCGTCATCATTTCGGCAAGATAGGCTTCCGCCTCATTGACCACCCTTGCCACGCGGTCCCGCTGTATCGGGTCCATGCCCTCGGCCAGCTTGTCGCGCAGCGGATCAATGCCGAAACTTGCGACATGCAGCACCCCCGCCGCCGCACCGTAGAGCACCGCGCTGAGCGTGTCTGTCCCGTGCATCAGGGCGGCACCGGCAATGCCCACACCGGCCAGCGTTGCCGCAAAAATCTTGCGCGGGATCGCAGGGCGTTTGGCGGTTTCGCGCGTGGCATAGACCGCCTCCGCCCGCAGCCCGTCCCGCAACAGCCACGCACCCAACCCCAGAACGCCTGCCGAGGCCAGCCCCAAAAGCAGCCCCGCCGCGCCCTCATCCAGTGCGCCAAAGGCCAGCAGAACAGGCGGCAGCCACATCAGATTGGCGCGAAAACCGGCGGGATCGTGCTGGCGCCCACGTCCGGGAAGGCGTTGCATCGGCTTGACCTTGCGCGGGCGATGTCCTTCGGGGCTGTGCGCGCCACCATATCGTTGTGCCATCACATGCCCCCCAGCCAGCCCAGTGCCACGCCGGTCATCAGAACCATCATCAGGATATAGGCCAGCTTGCCGACAGGTCCGGGGATCACCGCACCACCTCCGGCCCGTGAGGGCCGCGCATGTTCACTGTTTCACTGTCGTCCGCGCATCGCATGAAGGGAGAATAGGAACACTTTGCCGCCATTGCGAGAGGAACAGTGCCGCTTTTCGGCGAAATTCCGCAAACGCTGCCCTGCGGATAACGTTCAGCGCCTCGGGCGCGGCGGTCCGGGCTTCCGGCGGCGCTGCGGCTTCGGGCGCGGCTTGTCGCTTTCGCCCTCGGCAGGGCCTTCGCCCAACTGGTCGCGCAGCACGCGGCGGCGCACTTCTTCCACGTCGCCCGCCTTCAGATTGCCCAGCTGGAACGGCCCGTAGCTGATGCGAATAAGCCTGTTCACCACTGTGCCGATCTCCGCCATCGCGCGGCGGATCTCGCGGTTTTTGCCCTCGCGCAGGCCAATCGTCAGCCACGCATTCGCCCCTTGCTGGCGATCAAACGTCACCTGCATGGGCTGGTAGCGGATACCTTCCACCTCGATCCCCTCGCGCAGCCGGTCCAGCGTCGCTTCCGATGCCGTGCCCTTGATCCGCACGCGGTAGCGCCGCAGCCAGCCGGTATCGGGCAACTCCAGCTTCCGCTTCAGTGCTCCGTCATTCGTCAACAAGAGCAGCCCTTCGGAATTGAGGTCCAGCCGCCCCACCGACATTACCCTTGGCATATCCTCCGGCAAGGTATCGAAAACCGTCTCACGGCCCTTTTCATCCTTCGCCGTCGTCACCAGGCCCGCAGGTTTGTGATAGAGCCACAGCCGCGCTGGTTCCTGAGGGCCGACAGGCTTGCCGTCCACCGTGATCTTGTCCTTTGCGGTCACATTCAGCGCAGGGCTGTCGATCTTGCGCCCGTTTACGCTGACCCGCCCCTCGGCAATCATGCGCTCCGCCTCACGGCGTGAGGCAACGCCTGCACGGGAAAGCACTTTGGCAATACGGTCGCCGTCGGGGGGTGTCTGTGATCCGGTCATATCCCGTCGTTACGCCCTGCCGCGCCGCTCTGCAATCGCCCGCGCGCAGAAATCCGCATCGCCCTTGCCAAAACCGCAGGGCAGGGGCATCACATCCCAATGACATTCCGCTCGCATATGGATGCCGCCCTAGCAGAGGCCCGCGCCGCCGCCGCCCGCGGCGAGGTGCCGGTCGGTGCCTGCGTCATCGCGCCTGATGGCACGGTGGTCGCTCGTGCTGGCAACCGTACCCGCGAGCTGAACGACCCCACCGCCCATGCAGAAGTGCTCGCCATCCGCGCCGCCTGCGCCGCGCTGGGCAGCGAACGGCTCACCGGCCATGACCTCTATGTGACACTTGAGCCATGCCCTATGTGCGCCGCCACCATCAGCTTTGCCCGCATCGCGCGGCTCTACTACGGCGCGGGCGATCCCAAATCCGGCGGTGTCGCCCAAGGCGCGCGCGTGTTTTCGCATCCCCAATGCCATCATAAGCCTGAAGTCTACGATGGCATCGCCGCGCCCGAGGCCGAGGCGCTCCTGACCCGTTTCTTCGCCGACAAGCGCAGCTAGCCCCAGCGCGACTTCCGCGCAGGATCATGCTAGGCTGCCGAAAACCGCCACGCGGAGGATCACAATGGCCCATATTCCCTATCTCGAGTCCCTTTACCCCCTGTCGGGCCGTTCAGCGGTCGACATCGGCGCAGGCGAGGGCATCTTTTCGCGCCAACTCGATGAGAAAGGCGCAAATGTCACCGCCATCGAGATCGACGCCACCAAGGTGGATTGGGCACGCGCCCATCTCCCCGACGCGATCACCGTTCTACAGGGCGTCGCCGAAGACCTGCCCCTCAAGGACGCGTCGCAGGACGTCGTCTGCATGTTCTTCTCGCTGCATCACGTTCCGAAAGATGCTCAAGACACAGCCTTCAGCGAAATCCTCCGTGTCACCAAGCCCGGCGGCCGTATTCACATCGTCGAACCCTATCCCTACGGCACCATGTTCGATGTGCTCCGCTTCGTGGAGGACGAAACAACCGTCCGCACCCATTCCCACGCCATCCTGCCGCAGCTCCCTGAGCAGCTTCCCCTGCGCCTTGTCGCCCACCGCGAATACACCCTGACCCGCGCCTTCGACAGCTTTGAGGATTTCGCCGAGCAGATCATCCGCATCGATCCCGCCCGCATGGAGGTCTTCCCCCAAGTGGAGCATGAAATGCGCGCCGTTTACGAAAACGCGGTCGAGGAGGAGGCAGGCGAGCGTGTCCTGCGTCAGCCCTGCGCTGCTTATCACTTCGAAGTCACCGGCTCCGCCTAGACGCCGCCCGGTTATCCTTTCCGGCAGACAAATGTGGTCGCTTCCAGAGGCATGACCATATCCGATTGTTGGAATGCTGCCTCCAGCTCGTCGCGGATTTTCGTCACGACTGCTTCAGGATCAACACCGCCACGGCTCTGGATTTCTTCGCTGACGGGATTGCCGTAGACCAGAGCGCGGGCAAACCGGTCCAGATCGACGATCTGTTTCTCCAGCTTGATGGTCTCATGGCTGACACGATGCCAGCCTGCCTCCATCAAATCATGGCGCACCCTGTCGGGGTCGTCATAATGAAACGGAACTTTGTAAAAGACCGGCGGATCCTCAGGGAAAAATCCGGCGATTACCGAATGTGCAATCTGTGAAAATGGATTAAGCCCATTTTTGCTCCACACATTAAACACGTAGCTGCCATGTGGTGACAAGACGCGTGAGACCTCGCGGAACGAGGCCACCTTGTCGGGAAAGAACATCACTCCGAACTGGCAGACTGCCAAATCGAAAGCGCCATCGCCAAACGGCAGCTCCATCGCATTGGCAACTTCGAACCGCACGTTTTCGCCCTCTGCGAACTTGCTCCGCGCCACCTCGACCATCGGCGCATTCAGGTCGGTCACGACAAGTGCCGTTCCCCGCGCCAGCCGATCCCTCAAACGACGGCTGACAATGCCCGTTCCGGCGGCGATCTCCAGCACCGTTCCAGCCGGTATTGCGGCGCTGGTGTCGGCGATCCGGTCCGCATAATCGACAAAGATATTCGGTCCCAACCCCTCATCATAATGCGCCGGTATATCCCCGACGAAATTCGCAGAGCTCTGTGCCATCGTGATGTCCCCCAAAATCCGATCATACACGATTTTGCGCAAATTCGCGAATTAAGGGGTTTGGGGTGCCTGCGTTCGCTCTCTTCAGGCAATGGTCATGTGTCGTCCTGAGCGATTTTCGGATGATTAACTTTCGCTTTCGCAGCAGTACGTTGCCCCCCGGTTTCTGCGGGTGCGATATGCATAGGATGTGCATGGATTGTGCATCAGTTGTGCATGTCCAATTTCCCTCGATACCGCTGCGCTGCAGAAATTTACCTTTGTTGCGAGGAGGTTAAAATTCGAGCCTCTCCATCACTTCCGGCACCCGCACATCGACCTCCGGCAGCGCCGCCACAAGAGCGTCAGCCGTTTGGGCTAAAATCGGGAAGGTTTTGTAGTGGCAGGGGATCACTGTCTTGAAGTCGAAATAGCGTTTCGCGGCATAGGCGGCGCGCTCCATGTCCATCGTGTAATGCCCGCCCGCGCAGAGGATACCGATGTCGGGGCGGTGCAAATCCCCCATCCAGTCCATATCCGCCATGATGTCTGTATCACCCGAGACATAGATCACATGACCCTCGCCTGCGATCATGAAACCGGCCTCCGATCCGGCGACCGACAGCCCGTCGCCCATATAGTCTATGCTTGCCGAGTGGGCCGCATTGACCATCGTGACCGCGACCCCGTCCAGTTGCAGCGTCCCGCCTTTGCCAAACCCTGTCACTGTTGCGCCGCGATCTTCCAGCACTTGCGCCATCTCGTGAATGCAGGCAATGCGCGCCCCTGTTTCTGATGCGATTTCAAGGGCTTCCGCCGCATGGTCTCCGTGTCCATGGGTGAGGAAAATCCAACTCGCTCCCGCCAGCGCCTCTGCCCGGCTCTCGTCTGGAAAGCTTGGATTGGTGGTCAGCCACGGGTCGATCAGCAAGACCTCTCCGCCGATTTCGATCCGAAAGCTCGCATGTCCCAACCAAGTGATGTTCATTTCCACCTCCCGCGCTATTGTCTTCCTCAGTCGAGGATAAACCGGAAACAGGGCTGCGCGAAATGGAACTTCTCAGGCAGATCGACGGCTATTGCGAGCGGACGGATTTCTCCTACTGGTCCGAGCCGCTGAATGCGGTGACGAACCTTTCGTTCATCCTCGCCGCATTGATCCTCTGGCCCCGCGTGCGCGGAATTCTGGGCGCACAAATCCTTGTCGTGATCCTGTTTGTGATCGGTGTCGGCAGTTACCTCTTCCACACCCACGCGACCGTTTGGGCCGCGATGGCCGACACCATCCCGATCGGCCTGTTCATCCTTACTTATCTCTTCCTTGTTAATCTTAATATATTGCGTTGGCCCCTCTGGGCCGCAGTCCTAGGCACACTGGCCTTTCTGCCCTATGCATATGCTGTGACGTCTTTCGTGATGCAGATGCCTTTTTTAAGGGTATCTTCATTTTATTGGTCGGTGCCCCTTTTACTGGTTATTTACGCTTTTTTCCCGAAGGTTAACGCCGCTGGCGTCAGTCGCGGCTTCCTGATCGGGGCAGGGCTTCTGGCCATGTCGCTCACCTTCCGCTCGCTTGATGAAAGCCTCTGTTCCTCAGTGCCCGTCGGCACGCATTTCCTCTGGCATTTGCTCAATGGCGTAATGCTTGGCTGGATGATCGTCGTTTACCGCCGCCATATGCTTGCGAGTGCGTCGCAGGGCGGGTAAAGCAGGCGCGATTGAGAGATTACGGAGAGCCCCATGTCGATTGACACGGAAACCGCCCGCCGCGTCGCCAAACTGGCCCGCATCAAAGTCGAAGAGGACGCGTTGCCCGCGCTCGCTTCCGAGTTCAGCGCAATCCTCGGCTTCATCGAGCAGTTGAACGAGGTCGATGTCGAAGGCGTCGAGCCGATGACCTCCGTTACCCCCCAGCGCCTCAAGCGCCGTGAGGATGTCGTCACCGACGGCAGCCAGCAAGCCGCCGTTCTAAAGAACGCGCCCGATGCCCGCGAGGGGTTCTTTGCCGTGCCGAAGGTGGTGGAATAATGACTGATCTGACCAAACTCAAAATCGCCGAGGCCCGTGACGCGCTGCGCAAGGGCGACGTCACATCCGTTGAACTGACCGAGGCCTGCCTCTCCGCCATCGACGCCGCTGACGCGCTCGGCGCTTTCGTCCACAAGACACCCGAAATCGCGCTTGAGCAGGCCAAAGCTGCCGATGCCCGCAATTCGGCTGATGCACCCGCGCTGAATGGTATCCCCCTTGGTATCAAAGACCTTTTCTGCACCAAAGGCGTGCCCAGCCAAGCCGCCAGCGGTATCCTCGAAGGCTTCCGCCCCGAATATGAGAGCACCGTCACCAGCCAGCTTTTCGCTGACGGCGCGGTGATGCTCGGCAAGCTGAACATGGACGAATTCGCCATGGGCTCGTCGAATGAGACATCCGTTTACGGCAACGCGGTGAACCCGTGGAAGGTCGATGACCGCCAGCTCACGCCGGGCGGCTCGTCCGGTGGCTCGGCCTCCGCTGTTGCCGCTGATCTCTGCCTTGGCGCGACCGGCACCGATACCGGCGGCTCGATCCGCCAACCCGCCGCTTTTACCGGCATCACGGGCATCAAGCCTACCTACGGGCGCTGTTCCCGTTGGGGCATCGTCGCCTTCGCCTCGTCACTCGATCAGGCGGGTCCGATGACAAAAGACGTGCGCGACGCGGCGATTATGCTCACATCCATGTGCGGCCATGATCCGAAGGATTCCACGTCTGCCGATCTCGCCGTGCCTGATTTCGAAGCCGCTCTCACAGGCGACATCAAAGGCAAAACCATCGGCATTCCCAAGGAATACCGCATGGAGGGCTCCCCCACCGAGATCGAAAAGCTCTGGTCCGATGGCGCTGATATGCTCCGCGATGCAGGGGCCAAGGTCGTCGATATCTCTCTGCCCCACACGAAATACGCACTTCCTGCCTATTACGTGATCGCACCGGCAGAGGCCTCCTCCAACCTCGCCCGCTACGATGGCGTCCGCTTCGGCCATCGCGCCAGCCTTGAGGCAGGCGACGGAATTACTGAGATGTACGAGAAAACCCGCGCCGAGGGCTTCGGTCACGAAGTTCAGCGCCGCGTCATGGTCGGCACCTATGTGCTGTCCGCGGGCTTCTACGATGCCTACTACAACCGCGCCCGTAAGGTCCGCGCCCTGATCAAGCGCGACTTCGATCAGGTCTTTGCCGATGGCGTCGACGCGATCCTGACGCCAGCCACTCCCTCCGCCGCATTTGGACTGGGCGAGATGGCCGAGGCCGACCCGATTCAGATGTATCTCAATGACGTGTTCACCGTCACCGTGAACCTCGCAGGCCTACCCGGGATTTCTGTCCCCACCGGCCTAGATGCACAGGGGCTTCCGCTTGGCCTTCAGCTGATCGGTCGTCCGTGGGAAGAGGGCGATTTGCTGAATATCGCTTATCGGCTTGAGCAATCCGCGGGCTTCGTGGCCAAACCGTCTCAGTGGTGGTAATTCAACCATAGGATTGTTTTTCAGGGGTGGTTTTGTGATGCGGGTGGCCGGTTTCATAGGCGTTTTGGCAACGGTTTCGATCGCGGGCTGTGCGCCGCAGGTTCCCGATAGCGGCAGCGGTGTCGGCTTCGGCGACTACACCGAATACCAGCTCCAGCAGCTCCGGCGTGAACAGGCGCTTGCAGCCCGCCCTGATCCGAACTCGATCACAGGCGCTCCGCTTCTCGCGCCCAATTCACCCGCTCAGGATGGCACCCGTACCACCCTTGCTACGGAGGACGCTGACGCAGAGCCGCCGATGTCTGCCATTTCCCCTGACGCGCTTGCCGCCGCTGGAATAGGTGCCATCGTTCCTGGCGAAACCATTGAGGCAACGCCGCTTGAAGCCAACAATCCAAGCCTGTCTGATGAACAGGACTTCGAAGCGGTCGCTGAGCGCGAGACGATCGAGAGCGATGCTGAGCGTCTGGAACGCCTGGCCGAAGCTTATCAGGTCGTCGAGCCGGGAACCGTTCCGACCCGTACCGGCGACACAGGCCCCAATATCGTGGCTTATGCCCTCAATGCACCGAATGTGCTTGGGCAGGAGTGGTACAGCCGTTTCGTGCTGTCGGGGGAGGGGCGCTTCCAGCGCAACTGCGCCAAATATCGCACGCCGGACGAGGCGCAGCGTGATTTCCTCGCCCGTGGCGGACCGGAGCGTGACGTTCTGGGTCTGGACCCTGATGGCGACGGTTTCGCCTGCGGCTGGGATCCCGCGCCCTATCGCGCGGCGGTGTCGTCGCAATAGCCTCTTCTTTTCAGACGCATTGACCGCCGCCTCCTGAGCGCTTAGGAGCGGTTTCGCGCGGATGGCTGGATGGCCGCGGCAGGGCTTTCCCTGTCGAGGAAAGTCCGGACTCCACAAGGCACGGTGCCGGGTAACGCCCGGCGGGGGAAACCCTAGGGAAAGCGCCACAGAGAACAGACTACCGCCGCTTCGGCGACGGAAAAGGTGAAACGGTGGGGTAAGAGCCCACCGCGGGACTGGCAACAGGACCGGCACGGCAAGCCCCACCGGGAGCAATGCCAAATAGGGGCCTCGCGCGGGTGTGATCGGTTCACCGATATCCCCGCAGGGACGCCTGACCCCGAGAGGCCCGGGTTGGCAGCTAGAGGTCCATTGGCAACAATGGATCGAGATGAATGGTCATCCAGGGCGGTCTCCGCCCGGACAAAATCCGGCTTATAGGCCGTCCGCGCAAATCTTTCGCCAATGCCGCGCTTTGAGTGTTGACTCGGGCACGGCTGCCGTTAAAAGGCGGGCTTCATACGAATTTATGCGCGACGCGCCCACAAGGGCCCGCGATCAGGAGAGATGAGACATGGCGAAGCCGACCACCATCAAGATCCGCCTGAACTCCAGCGCGGGGACCGGCCACTTCTACGTGACCAAGAAAAATGCACGCACCATGACCGAGAAAATGGTCGTTCGTAAATACGATCCGGTTGCACGCAAGCACGTCGAATACAAAGAAGGCAAGATCAAGTAAGATCGCCCGCTTTGACGTATAGAAGGCCGCGCCTAGACAGAGCGGCCTTTTTCTTTGCCCATTGCGCAGTTTTCACTGGCAATGCGCCAAACAAAAAGGCCGCCCGTGGGGCGGCCTTTCGTCTGTCAGAGACTGCAGTTTTATTCGCGGTTGCCGAACAATTGCAGCAGGAACATAAACATGTTGATGAAGTCGAGGTAGAGGTTCAGCGCCCCCATAATCGCCGATTTGGCGAGCCACTCGCTGTCCATCGCATGTGCGTGCTGAACGTAGTCGTTCTTGATTTTCTGCGTGTCATAGGCGGTGAGGCCCGCAAAGATCAGCACACCGAGGATCGAGATCGCGAACATGATCGCTGGCGAGCCGAGGAAGATGTTCACAATCGAAGCCACGATCAGGCCGATCACGCCCATGATCAGGAAAGATCCCCAGCCAGAGATGTCCTTTTTCGTCGTGTAACCCCACAGGCTCAGGCCCGCAAAGGCCACAGCTGTGATGAGGAACGTCTGCACGATCGAAAAGCCGGTGAAGACCATGAAGATCCAGCTGATCGACACACCCATCGCAGCCGCGAACGTGTAGAAGAAAAGTTGCGCGCCTGCCGCCGAAAGGCGGTTGATCATCGCGCCGAAGGCGAAAACCATCACCAGCGGCAGGAACATGATCACCCACTTCAACGGCGACGCGTAAAGTGCGTAGCCCATATCGGTGAGGTATTTGCTGGCACCGATCTGATAGGCCGTCGGATCGGTCGTTACCGCCAGTCCCGAAATCGCCCATGCCGCCGCAGCCGTAATCACCATGCCCACGGACATCGTTCCGTAGACTTTGTTCATGTGTGCACGAAGACCTTCGTCGATCTCGGCAACGCGGGCACCTGCCGCCGTCCGGACCGTCTGATAGTCAGCCATTAACCCCTCCAAGGTAAGTTGTATCCGTTGACCCCGCGCACGCGCGCGGGGCTTATCAGATATATTGGATAGCTGGCGCCGGTTTTCAAGATTTTCCGGTCTCACTTCGGCAAAAGTCCTCGAAACGTGACAATTCGCTCCTACCGGTAACGGATGCTTAATTATTTCGCAGTTACAGAGCGTTAACCAATCTTAATCACCACCTTACCGGTCGAGCGCCGAGCCCGCAGCAATTCCAGCCCTTCGCCTGCACGGTCAAGCGGCAGAACGTGGCTTATGTGCGGGTGTATTTTCCCCTGTTCGTAGAGCGTCATCAGCTCGGCAATGCTCCCCCTCAGCGCTTCCGGCGCGAATTTCATGTAGCCCCCCCAGTAGAAGCCGATCAGGTCGATATTCTTGACCAGAAAATGGTTCGCCGCGACCGGCGGAACCTCGCCGGACGCAAATCCGATAGCGAGGATTCGGCCCTCCCTATTTGCTGTCTTCACAGCCACTTGAAACAGGTCTCCCCCAACCGGATCATAAATCACGTCGGCCCCGCCCGCGTCCTTTATTTGCTGGATCAGAGCGTCGATGCCGGTGTCGGAGTCGAGAACCAGATCGGCCCCGGCCTTCTGCGCGACCGCGCATTTGTCAGACCCACGCGCCACTGCGGTGACATGCGCTCCCAGTGCCTTGCCTATCTCCACCGCCGTCAGTCCTACCCCGCCCGCTGCGCCTAGAACCAAGAGCTTCTCACCGCGTTGCAGCCGCGCTCTCCGTGTCAGCGCCAGATGGGAGGTGCCGTAGGCGATTTGAAACCCTGCTGCATGATCATCTGGCATCGTATCGGGCAGAGGGAGGCACGCAGCCGCATCAAAGACCCCTTCTTCGGCCAGCCCGCCCTGACCTGAGAAAATCGCAACGCGTTGTCCGATCGCCAGATCACCGCATCCCTCACCCAATTCGATCACCTCTCCCGCCAATTCCAGTCCCG
>JAEPMR010000040.1:0-26978 GCA_017643845.1 Marivivens sp.
GCCTCGATTGACGGTCAGGTTGATATCCCGAAGGACATGGAAGGAACCGTACCATTTATTCATATCAGAGATCTGGATGGCGACCTCGTCAGAGACCTTCATCTGGCTACGGTCGATAGTGCGTTCGATTGCGAGTTCAGACATATCTGGTCTCCTTAGCGATGTTCACGCTGGAGTTTCTTCTCCAGGTAAAGTGAGTAGCGGCCCATGCTGAAACAGCAGATGAAAAACAGCAGACCGATAAAGACGAAGAGTTCCCAATACACGCCGTTCCAATCAGTTGAGGCGCGGATCGCGTTGGAAAGGCCGATTGGATCAAGCAATCCGATGAACACAACGAGCGTCGTATCCTTGAACAAGCCGATGAATGTATTCACGATTCCGGGGATCGAAATCTTTAAGGCTTGCGGGAGGATTATCAGGCGCATTGCTTTCCAGTAATCAAGCCCGAGCGAGTCCGCTGCTTCATACTGACCTCTGGGCAAAGCGGCGAGACCACCTCTGACAACCTCGGCAATGTAGGCAGCCGAAAAGAGGGTCACCATGATGATAACCCGCAACATCAGGTCAAAGTTTGTCCCGGGAGGTAGGAAGTAGTTCAGCAACAGTGACGCCGTAAAGAGCCAGACAATCAGGGGAACGCCTCGGATCACCTCGATGAACGCAACGGAGATCTTGTTGATAATCAACATATCCGACTGGCGCCCGAGCGCGAGCAGGATACCGAGCGGCAATGATAGAATGATGCCAGAAATCCCGATGATGAATGAGAGCGTAAACCCACCGAAGTCCTTAGATTCCACGAACGGAAGCCCAATCGGAAGCACCGACGACAAGGCACTAGCAATCACACCGCTAAGGAACAGCCAGTAAAGCACAGGCACAACGACTGATGCGATAATCGCAAATAAGTTCCCGACGATCGGAAGCGCAATCCGGTAACTGGCGATACCCACACCGAATCCAACCGCAACGGCAATCGGCCCCCAAATCGAACCGCCCCAGAGGAGCATAAACATCACAAATGGATCTGCCGCAGATAGCAACAAGAGCTTTCTTGGCGCTTCACTAAACAGCACAGGATAGAGAGCGGCAAGGAACACCAGCAATGCTGCCAGCGGCCTCCAATACCCTGAACTGGGGTAAAAGCCGAAAATCAATTGCTGCCATCGATCTGAAATCACGGCAAAGCAGGCCGACGATACATCGCTTCCAAACCTTGCATCACGTACTTCACGACATTCGGTCAGTGAGCCCGCGTCCCAAATGGAATTCGCAAACCACGGGAAAATATGACTAACGATGAACCAGATGACGTAGAGCGAAACCAGCGTCAGAAGCGAATTCATCCACCCTGCAAACAGATTTTCACGAACCCATTTGATAATACCTGTCTCTGCCAGCGGTGGCTCTTTTTCAGGGATCATCTCAGTCCGGACGTAGCTGAGGTCATTGCCAGATTGCGTGCTCATATCAACGCTCCTTCAGCTTTTTACTGTTATTGTAGATGTTCATAACCCAAGAGATGAACAAACTGAGAAGCAAGTAGAACAGACCAAGAAGCAACATTCCTTCCAGCTCTCGCCCTGTCTGGTTGATCGTAATGCCGCCTAGTGTCGAACGGACATCCATATATCCAACCGCAATCGCCAGCGACGAGTTTTTGGTCAGGTTCAGATACTGAGAAATCAGCGGTGGGATAATCACTCGAAGCGCTTGAGGCAAAATGATCAGAGACATTGTGCGATTGGGACGAAGGCCGAGTGCAAACGCAGCTTCGGTCTGGCCCTTTGAAACAGCCAGGATCCCGGCGCGAACGATCTCCGCAATGAACGCGCCCGTGTAGAGTGACAAGGCAAGCCATAGGGCAATTAGCGAATTTCTGAGGTGAATACCACCACCGAAATTAAAGCCTCCAAGCTCTGGATACTCGAGTGAAACCGGACGCCCCAGAATGAAGTAGAACAGCACCGAAGGTATGAAAAATAGCCCAACGGAAATCCAGAAGACAGGAAGGATGTCGCCGGTGGCTTCCTGACGTTTTGCTGCATACCGGCGGAAAGCAATAATGGCGATGATTGACAGAACGAAAACCGCAATCAGGATAGACGACCCTGCCCCCCAAACGGGCGCGGGAATATACACACCGCGGTTCGTGACCGCTACGCTTTCGCCAAATAGCATCGAAGCGCCACCACCTTCACGGAATGCGCGAGGCTGCGGCATGCTTTCCGACATGACGGCAAAGATAGCGATGATCCACAACAGGAGCGGGACGTTCCTGAAGCCTTCTACGTAAACCGCCATAAGGCGGGATACGATCCAGTTTTTGGACAGGCGCAATACACCAACAAAGACACCCACGACCGTAGCAAGAGCACAGCCCATAAACGCGACAAGGATGGTGTTCAGAATTCCAACAAGAGCGGCCCTGCCATGAGTGCTCTGAGAGCTATATTCTACAAGCCTCTGGTTGATGTCGTATCCAGCAGGCTGGGATAAGAACCCGAAATCAAAATCCTTACCGAGCGCTTGAAGGTTTTGAATGGTGTTCGAAATGAGCCACGACAACATCAGCATCAGCGCCACCATCGCGAAAATCTGGATGGTCATAGAGCGGTATCTGGTGTCGTAGATGAGTTGGCTGAGCCGAAACGCCTCTTTGGGCGCCTCTGAAGGCATCGTCATATCTGTATCTCCCCGGCTCCCTCTGCGTCCCGTTCAGCTATCAGAGCTGTCGAGATCTGGGGACGACGCATATTGCGCTGCTTATTGAACAAGGGCGCGGCAATCACCGCGCCCTTGCCATAGATCAGATCTTAGCGGAACGGCGGCGAGTAGAGCAGACCACCATCGGTCCACTGCGCGTTCAGACCGCGAGCGAGACCAATTGGAGTGCTTTCACCGATATTCGCCTCGAAAATCTCACCGTAGTTGCCTACCGAACCGATCACGTTGACAAGCCAGTCTGCGTCGAGACCGAGCATCGCGCCCAGCTCACCTTCGCTGCCAAGCATCCGGTTGATTTCCGGGTTGTTTGTTCCTGCGGCCAGCTCTGCGACGTTTGCGGAAGTGATGCCGAGTTCTTCAGCAGCAATCAGACCGTTCAGGGTCCAGCGAACAATGTCGCCCCAGTCCTGGTCACCGTGACGGACGAGCGGACCAAGCGGCTCTTTCGAGATGATTTCCGGCAAGATCACGTGATCACCGGGGTTCTCGAACGTCGCACGCGTTGCAGCAAGGCCTGAAGCGTCCGTAGTATAGACGTCACATGCACCAGCCAGATACTGCTGCTGAGCTTCTGCGTTGGTTTCGATCGGCACAGGTTCATAGCTGATATTGTTCGTGCGGAAGAAATCCGCGAGGTTCAATTCAGTCGTAGTACCCGTCTGGATACAAACAGTCGCACCGTCGAGCTCTTTGGCAGACGTTACGCCCAGATCCCGGCGCGCCATGAAGCCCTGACCATCGTAGTAGTTGACGCCGACAAACTCGTTCTTCAGGTCAACGTCACGCGAGAAAGTCCAAGTGGTGTTCCGTGCCAAGAGATCAATTTCACCAGATGCCAGAGCGGTAAAACGAACTTGCGTTGTCAGCGGCGAAAAGTCGACAGCGTTGGCGTCACCAAGAACGGCGGCGGCAACAGCACGACAAACTGCCACGTCGAAGCCTTCCCAGACGCCATTCGCGTCGGGAGCAGCAAAGCCGGGCAGACCGGTGCTCACACCGCAGCGAAGCGTGCCAGCGGCACGAACATCGTCAAGGGTCGCAGCAGAAGCAGCGCCCGCAGCGAGACCCGCTACAGCCATTGCGCCAAACAGTACGGTTTTTTTCATAATTACCTCTTCCTGAGTTTTCGCCCGTGGATCGAGCGATTCTTGATTACCGGCTCCGTTGCCAGAGACGAGTAGAGAGAACGGATACCCCTCAGCGCCCAAGATTGTTCGGAATTCGACCAATAGGTCAAGTCCGAGTATGCTTTCTCTTGTACCTAATGGCAGGTCGTTCGCTTTATTACCTAGCGTCACACAGCCAAATGTCCCGCTACGCCGAAGAATTCGCCAAAAAATAAATCTCAGCGGCCTTCAAGAAGTCAGTGTTTTTGCGCATCGCGAGGTCTGCGGCCTCCTCGTCGACACCCCATTGTTCCTCTTGCCACGATTCGTCGACCCGGCTGGCGTTCCAGGCCTGCTCTGCGCTGATCCGGCGATGAGCCACTGCCAAAGCGAGCAGAAGAGAACCCGAAATGCAGACGAGATCATGAAATGCCGCGAGAGCAAAGTCATCCATTTGATCCATAGTTTTGCTAAGAGTTGCGATGGTTTCTTTAGGCTGAGCAACGTGCATCACGCCCACTCCAACGGCCAGCCTAATGCCGTAACTCTGTTGCGCCCAATCTATTATCGGGCCCCACTCGCTGGCTTGCCGCTCCACAAGCTCCTGCGGTGAGGCAGCGCGATAACAAAGTAGATCCGTCTCCCCATAGGCTGCCAGCAGCTCAACAACTTCTTTTCGCTGAACCGACAATTTATCAATTGCCGAATTAGCGGACCGGGTCACAGGCATGGTGTTCGGGTCGACTTTTTCGACCTGTGCCTCCCACTCTTCGGCGACAGCATGCGCAAGACGCTTTGACTTCAAGCGCAACGGTGCCTTCGCCGGTGTTTTGACCTCTCGACCATCGAGCTGGATAGCCCATTCACCGTCATTCTCGACAACCGCAACCGTTTTCCAAAAACGCTTTGGCTTCCAGTCACTCATCATCAAATCTCCAGAATTTCACTGACCAAAGATGGCAGTTCTTCGACTTTGGTCGCGATCCTATCAGCCGCCAAACGGTCAACGGGATGATACCCCCAACTAACCCCGATTGTCTTGATCCCCGCGTTTCGTCCCATCTGCATATCGAATGTGGTATCCCCGATAAGCACAACTGCATCAGGGTCCACGCCGGTTTCGGAGAGCGCTGTTAGCACCATCGACGGATGCGGCTTGGAAGGGTGATGATCCGCGACCTGCCGCGTGATGAAAAAATCGTCTAACTCATGCCCCGCCAACAACTTGTCGAGACCACGCTGAGACTTTCCGGTGGCGATACCGAGGAGCAGCCAGGGTTCGGACCGCATCCAATCAAGTACATCTCTGATACCGGGAAAAAGTGGGCTTGTTTCCTGGATCGGAGCCTTCGCGCGCAGCACCATGTAGCTTTCTTTGTATGTCGCTACCATCCTGTCTCTCTCACGGGTCGACAATGACGGCACAAGTGCCTCCATCGCCACCGGTAGCGAAAGGCCCACAATGGACTTCACCTCTTCGCGGGTCGGAGCGTCAAGCCCGAGGTCTTCGTAGGCACAGGTCATCGCAGCGTGGATATCGCCCTGACTATCGACAAGGGTGCCATCTACATCGAAAAGAACGAGACTTGGTCTACTCATCGGGCATGTTGAACGGATCGAGCGGCGCATGGGTCACATCCCATCCAACATAGTCCCACGTCGCCTGCATATGTGGCGGCAGTGGCGCTTCGAGCGTTATAACTTCCTTGGTGATCGGATGCTCGAAAACCAGTGTTCGCGCATGCAAATGCAGTCGTGCATCAGATACTCCACCACCGACACCTGCTCCCCAACCATCGCCCAGATTTTCTTGAGCAGATCCCCCGTATTTTCCGTCACCGATAATCGGGTGACCCGTTTCGGCGATATGCGCACGCAATTGATGGGTGCGTCCTGTCACAGGGACCATTGCGAGCCATGCCATTCTGCTGCCCAAGCTCGTTAACACGGCATAGTCTGTTACCGCACGCTTTGCGCCTTCAACCTCCGAGACCTCGCGAGGGTGCACACATTTCATCTTTTCGCCTTCACCGCCACGCCCGTGTCCTCCGGCTTTCACCAAACCGTATTTGATTGTCCCTGCTCGTGGATGAGGGGTTCCGGCGACGGCGGCCCAATAAATCTTGCGCACATTTCGGTGCCTGAGGGCTTCGGACAGGCGTCGCGCGACGCGGTCGGTTCTCGCGAGAAGAAGTAATCCCGACGTATCTTTGTCCAGCCTGTGAACGAGCTTTGGTCGCTCCTTGTATCCGAATTTGAGCGCCTCCGAGAGCGCGTCAACATGACGAGATCCCTGCCCTGACCCCCCCTGAGATGGCAAACCAGAAGGCTTGTTCAAAGCAATAATATGCTCGTCCTTCCAAAGCACACAATCTTGGATCATCTTCGCTTCGGCAGGCTTTATTAAACGGTCGGTCACTGGCGCAGGCCGGTGTGCCTCCTCACCGAGCGGCGGCACCCTTACTTTCGCGCCGGCATCGAGGCGACTGGCACTTTTCACGCGCCCGCCGTCAACCCGCAATTCGCCCTTACGGCACATCTTTTCGATGCGCCCCTGAGTCAGAACCGGGTATTGCTTGCGCAGCCACCGATCAAGCCGCATGCCGTCATCGTCTTCCGAAACGATCAGGTTCTGCACTCCACTCATGATCCCAGCCCCCGCGCTATTAGTATCCCTGCATAGCATCCGACAATAGCGAGCACGACCGTTGCCAAAACGTATCCGCTTGCTTGAAAAACGCGACCGGCTTCGACGAGTCGCAACGTATCAAGAGAGAATGTTGAAAACGTTGTAAACCCGCCCAACACGCCGGTCATGACGAACGGCCCCCATGCAGCAGCACCTTTGCTCATGAGAAGATGCCAAGAGATCCCTATTGCAAAAGAGCCAATCACATTCACAAGCAATGTCCCGACGGGAAATACGACCAGTAAGCTGAACTGGTATCTCAGGGCTGCACCGATTGCACCACCAAGCGCTACATAGAAATAAGTGATATTCATGTAGCTCACTTGACGTGTGTCATATGGCTTGTCAATCGCTGCCCCTTTTCCCTCGGAGCTTTCGAAAATACTCGGATCGCTTCTTCAATTCCCGTTCGAAGCCACGATCAACGGGCTCATAAAAGACTTCGCGCTTCATGCTTTCTGGAAAATAATTCTGCCCAGAGAACCCATCGGCGTGATCATGGTCGTAACTGTAACCCACTCCATAGCCCTGCTGTTGCATCAGCTTCGTTGGCGCATTCAGGATATGTTTAGGCGGCGGCTCCGAGCCGTGCTCTCGCGCAACGCGGCGCGAGGATTTATAAGCCACGTAGCCAGCATTGGATTTTGGCGCAAGCGCCAGATAAGTAACAGCCTGCGACAGGGCGAGTTCCCCTTCCGGCGAACCGAGCCTCTCGTACGTATTCCAAGCATGTAAGCATATTGTTTGAGCTTGTGGATCGGCCAGCCCAATGTCCTCAACTGCCATGCGCAAAATACGACGGGCGAGATATCGGGGGTCTTCACCGCCTTCTAACATCCGCGCGTACCAATAAAGCGCAGCATCGGGGTCAGAGCCGCGTACAGATTTATGCAAGGCAGAGATCAGATTGTAATGCTCATCTCCAGACTTGTCATATCGGCTGGCCCTGCGTCTCAACCGAGA
This sequence comes from Marivivens sp., assembly GCA_017643845.1. Classification (GTDB taxonomy): domain Bacteria; phylum Pseudomonadota; class Alphaproteobacteria; order Rhodobacterales; family Rhodobacteraceae; genus JAEPMR01. Next base: position 7,489 of record JAEPMR010000040.1, read on the forward strand.
CACGAGCGCATTTCGATCCAGCGGTTGATCCACTCGCCAGGAGACTACCTGCTCGATCAAGTTTAGAAGTGTCCGTCCATCACCGTCGCTCATTTCAATGAGCGCGGCACGACCGTCCGGCGAAAGTGGCAAATCCAGCCCCAAGTCCGCCTCGGCCCTCGAAATCAGTTGCTCTAACTCAGATGGATCAAGACGCTCCAAAACCATGACCTGAGCGCGGCTGAGCAAAGCCGCATTCAGCTCAAAAGAGGGATTTTCGGTTGTGGCTCCAATCAGAAGGATTGTTCCATCTTCCATAAACGGCAAGAAGCTGTCCTGTTGCGCTTTATTAAAACGATGAATCTCATCGACGAAAAGCAGTGTTCCACGCCCGGATTTCTGTCGTAGACGTGCCGCATCGAATACTTTTCTCAGGTCCGAAACACCTGAAAATATCGCACTGATTTGTTCAAAGTGCAGATCAGTTTGGTGGGCCAGTAGGCGCGCAATTGTTGTTTTACCGACACCGGGTGGCCCCCAGAATACGAGCGACGTGAGGGCATCGGCTTCGAGCATAATACGTAGAGCGCCTTCCGGTCCCAAAAGCGCGGATTGTCCCACCACTTCGGAAAGGGACGATGGGCGCAAGCGGTCCGCCAGCGGACGGGACCGCACGCTGGTTTGCTCAGTTCTTGCCGAATTTTCAAATAGGTCCGCCATGCGCGGACACTATTCCCCTCTACGATCCAATGAAAGTCCTAGTGGAGATGACCCGTACAGTTGATCCACACCGCCTGATAGGCAACGCCTCCCATCTCCATCACAGGGCCGGCAGGCTCCACCTCAAGTTTCGCTCGGGCGGACCAACGTGTCCAATTCGCGGGCAAAAGCGCCACCATGCGCCGGATCCCCTCTTCTCGCGCGGCCTGCATCATAAGGGCAATCAACATCAAGCGGACGCGTAGACGCTGATTGTCTGGAATTTCTTGCGAAATGAAACCGCGGGTCACTTCCCAGACGCCGTGCTCCACAGGGGCTATTTTGTCCAGTAGCGTCGAGGGGATTGAATCGAGAAGACCACGCTGTGCATCCCGAATCATGTATGAATATATGCCACATTCCGCCGTAGTTGGGGTGAGCCGCGCTCCAGCCAGCACCTGACCAGTATCACTGTGGACAGCAAGCCAACGAGACGCCGGAGTGTCATATTGATCGAACTCCATTCCTTGTGTCTGTGGCAAGTCCCATCGACGTTTTAAGATAAATGAATCCCTTCTCGCGCGAAGGATATTGGCGAACAGTTCACCGTGCTGATGGAAGTTGCTGAAAGATAGGGTAGTGGTCTGCATCGTTATCTCCTCATATGCAGTTTTGTGACGACCCTGAGGTGTCAGCTGCAGTTGGGTGATTGGATGCCGCCGCGAGACGATTATCGAGTTGGTCAGACTCAGAGTTTAAGCGCGGCTCGCATTATCGGGGGGGAACGAAACCGCCAAGTGCTTTGCGACGTCTATTTCACCTAAGTCCCTGACGCTGAACACCAACAAGGCCAGATCAATTGGCCCCTTGGGGATGCCCGATGGTGAGAGATGACCCAACAACGGACAAAACGACTGTTCGGTGAAAACCGGTTCGCCATCGTACACCCCCCGGAGACAGCCGGCGCCGGTTTCTTGTTTCCTCCTTCTCGCCTGTGCCAGTGCGGGAAACACCAGCTGATCGTCAAGATTAGCCCCAGCAACGCCGGAAGCTAACTAAAGTATATCTACTTTTAGACAGTTCATAGCTTGGAGGGTCAACTTTAAATTGCATATACTTGCCACGCTTCGCGCCGGCTAATGTGGTGAATCTCAGGAATTCTAAAAGACGAGTGGATCGTTCGCGGAAACTTCACGCGCCATTCGTGTAGGCATTTCGCAAAGTGAAAACCTCGAAAACGAAAAGCCCCGCTCGATAGAGCGGGGCATAATTCTAAGACTGAGAAATCAGATTATTCGTCGACTTCGACGATATCTTCAGCCTCAAGGCGCGCTTTGTCAGCAGCACCTTTTGCAGCCGGGTCGCGGTCCACCAGTTCAATGATGGCCATCGGCGCCATATCGCCGTAGCGGAAACCAGCTTTCAAAACGCGCGTATAGCCACCCTGACGCTCCGCATAGCGTGGCCCCAAAATTTCAAACAGCTTGGCAACGTGCTGGTCCTGCTTGAGTTGAGCAGCAGCTTGGCGGCGCGCATGCAAGTCGCCGCGCTTGCCGAGAGTGATAAGCTTGTCCATTACGCGCTTCAGCTCTTTTGCCTTTGGCAGCGTGGTTTTGATCTGTTCATGCTCGATGAGCGATCCAGCCATGTTGGCAAAGAGGGCCTTGCGGTGCTCATGAGTACGGTTAAGGCGGCGATATCCGCGGGCGTGACGCATTTTATTTCTCCATTCGCGTTTTTGCTTTGTCCGGCACCTGATGCGTGTCAGGTGCTCACCTTGGGGCTTTTGCCCGAATTAAGCGGGGCACGAATGCCCCGCCAATTTCCAATCAGAACTGATCTTCGAATTTCTTGGCCAGTTCCTCGATGTTGTCCGGCGGCCAATCCTCGACATCCATTCCGAGGTGGAGGCCCATGCCAGACAGCACTTCTTTGATCTCGTTCAGTGACTTGCGACCAAAATTAGGCGTGCGAAGCATTTCTGCTTCGGTCTTCTGAATCAAGTCGCCGATGTAAACGATGTTATCGTTCTTGAGGCAGTTTGCCGAACGTACGGAAAGCTCCAGTTCATCGACCTTCTTGAGCAGGAGCGGATTGAATTCCAGTCCATCGTCGTCGGATTGCTGACCGGCTGCTTCTGGTTCGTCGAAGTTCACGAAAATCTGCAGCTGGTCCTGAAGAATACGAGCAGCGAACGCGACTGCGTCCTCCGGCGTAACAGAGCCATCCGTATCGATCTTCATCGTCAACTTATCGTAATCGAGAACCTGACCTTCGCGGGTCGGCTGCACATCATAAGAAACACGCTTAACCGGAGAGTAGATAGCATCAATGGAAATCAATCCAATCGGAGCATCTTCCGGTTTGTTTTTATCTGCAGCGACGTAGCCTTTACCGGAGTTAACAGTGAGCTCCATGTAAAGATCAGCACCATCGTCCAGGTGGCAGATGACGTGCTCTTTGTTGAGGACCTCAATTCCCGCGCTTTCGGAAATATCAGCGGCAGTCACGACGCCCGGGCCTTTCGCCTGAACGGTAAGGCGCTTTGGACCTTCAACGTCCATGCGGATCGCCACACCTTTCAGGTTCAGAACGATATCGGTGACATCTTCACGAACGCCCGACACAGACGAAAATTCGTGCAGAACGTTGTCAATCTGAACTGCTGTGATTGCAGCACCCTGCAACGACGACATCAGGACACGGCGAAGTGCGTTCCCGAGTGTAAGGCCAAAGCCGCGCTCAAGAGGCTCGGCAACTACAGTAGCTTGCCGTGCCGGATCGTTTCCCGGCTTCACTTCAAGCTGGGTTGGCTTGATCAATTCAGCCCAATTCTTGTGGATCATGCGTCCCTCCATACCTGTCTACCTTCCATGTCCTAAAAGGCAGACGCCCGAGGTTTCAAAATGACGAACTGGGGCCGTGACAACACAGCCCCAGATTATAAGTTCAACCTTAAACGCGACGGCGCTTCGGCGGGCGGCAGCCATTATGTGCGATCGGAGTAACATCACGGATCGAAGTGATGTTAAATCCTACGGCAGCCAGTGCGCGCAGAGCGGATTCGCGGCCGGACCCAGGGCCCTGCACTTCCACTTCAAGAGTGCGGACGCCATGCTCCTGTGCCTTGCGGCCTGCATCTTCAGCAGCAAGCTGAGCAGCATAAGGTGTCGACTTGCGCGACCCTTTGAAGCCCATCGTACCTGCCGAAGACCACGAAATCGCGTTCCCCTGAACGTCAGAGATCAGGATTTTAGTGTTGTTGAATGTCGAATTCACATGCGCCACACCAGCGGCGATGTTCTTGGAGACCCTTTTCTTGCCCCCGCGACGGGTATCACGTGCCATTGTTCTGGTCTCCCCTTACTTCTTCTTACCGGCGATTGCCTTCGCAGGGCCTTTGCGGGTCCGAGCGTTGGTGTGGGTCCGCTGACCGCGAACGGGGAGATTGCGGCGGTGACGCAGGCCACGGTAGCAACCGAGATCCATGAGGCGCTTGACGTTCATCTGCACTTCACGGCGCAGATCGCCTTCGACGGTGTAATTCGCGTCGATATGCTCGCGAATTGCCAGAACCTCAGCATCAGACAATTCGTTTACGCGACGGGTCTCGTCGATGTTAACGGCTTCACAGATGGCTTTGGCCGATGACGGTCCAATACCGGTGATGTAGGTGAGGGCGATTGGAACCCGCTTTGCAGTCGGGATGTTCACGCCGGCGATACGTGCCACGTTATCTGTCCTTTCGTTGCGGTTCCGTCGTTCCGGAACCTTTTTTCACAACGGAAGCCCGAAGGTGTTCCTACGGGCCACTGTCATTCGAGGTGTTTGTTGAAAACGGGCGCGACCCGCTGTCCAACTGTTGATTCCCTTTCGGGATAGCGCTGCTTATGGGCTGTTAACCTCTAGGTCAACCCCACATTCGTCAGCCGAGCGCCTCATCCATACTCGCAGCAACAGCATCCATGCTATCGAGGCCATTGATCGACGCCAAATTCCCCTTGGCATAGTAATAGCCGATCAATGGTGAGGTTTGCTTGTAGTATGCGAGAAGCCTTGTCTTCAGACTCTCTTCGTTGTCATCGGCACGGCGCTTGAATTCCGCCGTTTGGCCACAGGAAGTACAAGCCCCATCAGCCGGTACAGGCTTGGTATTGTCGTTATAGACCTCGCCGCAATTGCCGCATGTGGAACGCGCGGTAATGCGGGCGACAAGCGCTTCGTCATCCACTTGCATCTCGACAACGCGATCGAGAGTTTCCCCAAGCTCTTCAAGTAGTGCGCCCAATGCATCTGCCTGAGCCAGGGTTCTAGGGAAGCCATCAAAAATGTATCCGCCCGACGCAGAGCCGGATGAGAGCTTTTCACGAATGAGGCCGATAACGATTTCGTCCGTCACCAATTCTCCACGGTCCATCACATCGGCAACGACTTTGCCCATTTCCGTCCCGCTCGTGCGCGCTTCACGGAGCATGTCACCTGTGGAAAGCTGCACCATGTCGCGCTGCTTCACGAGGCGCTGTGCTTGGGTGCCCTTGCCGGCGCCCGGAGGTCCGAGGAGAATGATGTTCATCTGCGTGCTGGTCCCTTCGTCCGCTTCTTGCCGCCACGCTTGCCGCGCAGCTGGGATTTCTCGATGAGCCCTTCATACTGATGGGCCAAGAGATGCGATTGGACCTGTTGGATCGTGTCCATGCCAACCGACACAATAATCAGCACCGAAGTACCGCCAAAGTAGAACGGAATCGAGAGCTGGGACCGCAAAATCTCGGGCATGAGACAAACTAGCGCAAGGTAGCCCGACCCCAGAACAAGCACCCGGGTTACGACATAGTCGAGATATTCGGCTGTACGCTTGCCTGGACGGATCCCCGGCACAAAGCCGTTTTGATTTTTCAGGTTATCGGCCACATCTTCGGTTTTGAACGCCACTTCACGCGTATAAAAATAGGTAAAGAAGACAATCATACCTGTGAAGAAGATAAGATACGCAGGCTGACCAGGCCCGAAATAGGCCAAGATCGTCGACATCACCGGCCCCGATTGGCCACCCGAGAATGTTGAAAGCGTGGTGGGAAGCAAGAGTAAGGCCGAGGCAAAAATGGCCGGAATAACGCCTGCCGGGTTCACCTTGATCGGGAGGTGGCTAGAGCCCCCATCATATACTTTCATGCCGACTTGGCGGCGAGGGTACTGAATATGGACCTTACGCAGGCTGCGCTCCATAAACACAACGAACGCCAGAACAACTGCGAGCATCACGATCACACCGACGATTACAGCCGGGCTGATTGCACCTGAGCGACCCTGGCTAAGGAATTGCGCCGCTGCCGCAGGAATTTCAGCGACAATACCAACGAAAATGATGAGCGAGATGCCATTTCCGATACCTCGGGATGTGATTTGCTCACCAAGCCACATTAGGAACATCGTTCCACCGACCAGTGTAATCACCGTGGCCGCACGGAAATAGAGCCCTGGATCAGACGCGAGATCTCCGGCTTCGAGGCTAACGGCCAGACCATATGCCTGGAACGTGGCCAGAAGCACTGTTCCGTATCGCGTGTATTGGTTTAGCTTCTTACGACCCTGCTCGCCTTCCTTTTTCAACTGCTTCCATGGTTCATACATGGAGCCCATGAGCTGTACGATAATAGAAGCCGAAATGTAGGGCATGATACCGAGGGCGAAGATACCCATGCGGCTCAGCGCGCCGCCGGTAAACATCGAGAGGATACCGCCGATGCCAGAGGCAGCGCTCTCCATGAAATCACGCAGAGCTGCGCCGTCGATCCCGGGCACAGGAATGAACGTTCCAAGGCGATAGACAATTAGAAGACCCAAGGTGAACAAAATACGTTGACGAAGCTCGGTTGCCTTACCAAAGGCCGACCAGCTCATATTCGCGGCCATTTGTTCTGCTGCAGATGCCATCAGGTTCTCTTTCTAGAAAAAGAGCCGCCGGCCGGTTCTCCGGTCGGCGGCTTTGGGAAAACTCTTATGTGATGTAAGCGCCCAAAAGAACGCTCACAACCCCTTACTCCGCCGCGACTGCGGAAGTGATAGTGACTGTACCACCAGCTTTTTCAACCGCTTCAACAGCACCTTTCGACGCGCCGGTCACGGTGATCACTGCCTTTGCGGTCAGTTCACCTTTTGCCAAGACACGAATACCGTCCAGCTTTCGGCGCACGAGACCGCTTTCGATCAGTGCGTCCTCTGTAACGTTCTTTGCATCGAGCTTCTTGTCGTCGATGAACTTCTGGATGAGACCCAGGTTCACAATGGCGTATTTCTTGCGGTTCGGCTTATTGAAGCCACGCTTCGGAAGACGCTGGTAAAGCGGCATCTGACCGCCTTCGTAGCCCTTGATCGCAACCCCCGAACGGGATTTCTGACCCTTGATACCACGGCCACCCATTTTTCCCTTGCCAGAGCCCGGGCCACGGCCAATACGCATGCGCTTTTTGGTTGCGCCTTCGTTGTCACGAAGTTCGTTAAGTTTCATGTCGCTTCTCCTTTGCCGGAACTGCACCCCGAGCGACCGAAGGAGCAAACACGGCATTTCTATTTTTAAATGGCACGAGTCGCCCCACGCCACCGGGCGCGTATAGCTCCTAGGAATTCGCAGTTCAAGCATGAAGAATTGATCGAACTTCGGTCGCTGGTTAACCTTCCGTTCCAAACGACGGTTCCGAATTCGCGACCTTTATCACAAGATCCTGATTCAAAGTTGCGAGCATAGCAACTGTGAGGCGCGGTGATCTCTCCGACAGTGCCACCAGATCCTGATGACGCCACGCTAGGATACTCGCCCCCGGCAAGACAGTGACGGTTGCCGAGGCCGCACGGCGTGTGAGATAAGCGACTTCTCCTATGAATCTCGAACCGCCGAGTTTCATCGTTTTCCCTCCCTTGTCGATCTCAATGTCCCCATCCAAAACGAAGTAAAGATTTTCCAGAGGCTGGTCGCGTTGTGTAATGATCGTCGGCTTATTGATTTTTTCTATATTCGCGGCGCGCATCAAACGTCGAAACTGGCCCGGGGTCAAAAGTGGGAATTGACGATAAATCACGGTCATCTCCGCGCTCATAGTGAATGTCGTTCGTTCGATGACGACAACAATGATCATCGCTAGGTTAACAAGACCCAAGGTCGAGTTGGTAATGATTGGATCCCAGAGCGGGCTGTCAGAGACCAAGAAATAATACGCTATATAGAGGCTACTCGCGGCGAGCATCATAAGTCTCAGGCGTAGTTCATCCCTCGCCAGAAAACCGAGCACACCGAAGGCAAAGGCAAGATAGACAAGTAAACTAATCGGCATATGAGAATCCAAGATCCATCAAAATTTTGGTAGTTACGGCCGGCTCCCTATTGGCTGCCTAACTTTTGCACAGCTCGCAACAAAAAACGCCCCGGAAAATTCCGGGGCGTTTCTATTGCGAAAAACAATTTGCTTATCCGCGCTCTTCGATGATTTCCACGAGATGCGGGATGCTTTCGACCATACCGCGGACCGAAGGCGTATCTTCGAGTTCGCGAGTCTTGTGCATTTTGTTCAGTCCCAAACCAACAAGCGTAGCACGCTGCTTGGCCGGACGACGGATCGGCGAACCGATCTGCTTGACTACAATGGTTTTCGCCATGTGTCTCAGGCCTCCTCAGCTACTTGGCTGGACTCGGCTGGTGCCTCGTCACGCTTTGGAAGAATGTCAGCGACCTTCTTTCCACGGCGCTGTGCAACATTGCGCGGCGACTGACCGTTCGACAAGCCGTTCAGCGTGGCGCGGATCATGTTGTAGGGGTTTTGCGAACCGTTAGACTTCGCAACAACGTCCTGAATGCCCAGCATCTCGAAAACTGCACGCATCGGACCACCCGCGATGATACCGGTACCCTGCGGTGCGGTACGCATGATCACTTTACCTGCGCCGTGACGGCCCTCGATATCGTGATGCAATGTGCGGCCCTCACGCAGAGCAACACGGATCATGTTGCGCTTAGCCTGTTCGGTTGCCTTGCGGATCGCCTCAGGAACTTCCTTGGCTTTCCCCTTGCCGAAACCGACACGGCCTTTCTGATCGCCCACGACGACAAGCGCAGCAAAGCCGAAGCGCTTACCACCCTTGACGGTCTTGGACACGCGGTTGATCGCCACGAGACGATCGGCGAATTCCGGAGCCTCGTCGCGTTCGCGGCGGTCCCGGCGGTTCTCACGTTCTGCCATATTCTCGTCTCCTTAGATCTTCAGGCCAGCTTCACGCGCAGCGTCGGCCAGAGCCTTCACCTTGCCATGAAACAAGAAGCCACCACGATCGAAATACGCGCTCTCGACGCCGGCTTTCTTGGCCCGCTCTGCGATTGCTGCGCCAACTTTCTTCGCGGCTTCGATGTTGTTTTTGCCAACAACGCCCAGATCCTTCTCGAGAGAAGAAGCCGAAGCGAGGGTGACGCCGTTCACATCGTCGATCAGCTGGACGCTGATGTTCTTGTTGGAACGGTGCACCGACAGGCGCGGACGCCCGGCGTTGACGGCCCGAAGTTTGTTCCGAACGCGCAGGCGGCGCTTCAGAAACAGGGTTCTTTTGCTGTTTGCCATTTTCGCGTTCCTTACTTCTTCTTACCTTCTTTGCGGAAGATGTACTCACCCTTGTAGCGGATACCCTTGCCCTTATAGGGCTCCGGCGAACGCCACTCGCGGATGTTGGCTGCCACTTGGCCAACCAACTGCTGGTCAATACCTTCCACAACGATTTCGGTCTGCTTCGGAGCGGTGACCGTTACGCCAGCCGGAATGTCGAAATCGACATCATGGCTGTAACCCAGAGCGAGTTTGAGCGTGTTGCCCTGGATTTGCGCGCGATAACCAACACCAGTGATTTCCAGCTCTTTCTTAAAGCCTTCCGTCACGCCTACGACGCAGTTCTCGACCATAGAGCGGGACATGCCCCACTGCTGGCGGGCGCGCTTAGAGCTGCCGCGCGGAGTTACAGTCACTACGTTGTCAGCTACAGCGATGGTCACATCGTCAGTCGCAGTAAAGCTGCGGGAACCCTTCGGACCCTTCACTTCAATGGTCTGGCCGGAGACGGACGCTTGCACACCCGACGGCAGCTCGACCGGTTTTTTACCAATACGAGACATCAGCCACCTCCTTAGAAGACAGAGCAGAGCACTTCGCCACCAACATTGGCGGCACGTGCAGCTGCATCCGACATCACGCCCTTCGGCGTGGAGACAATCGACACACCCAGTCCCTGACGGATCTGCGGGATGTCCTTAGCGCCCATGTAAACGCGACGACCAGGCTTGGAGACCCGCTTCAGTTCGCGAATGACAGGAGCACCTTCGTAGTACTTGAGGCTGATTTCGAGCGTGGCATGGCCGCGATCGTCCGCACCCTTCTCATAACCACGGATGTAACCCTCGTCTGCGAGCACATCGAGCACCCAAGCACGCAGCTTGGAAGCCGGGGTCGAGACGGTGGATTTTCCGCGCATCTGAGCGTTGCGGATACGGGTCAGCATATCACCGATAGGATCGTTCATTTCTAACCCTCCTTACCAGCTGGACTTAACCAAGCCGGGGATTTCGCCGTTCGAGCCAAGCTCGCGCAGCGCGATCCGGCTGACCTTCAGCTTGCGGTAATACGCATGCGGACGGCCAGTCAGCTGGCAGCGGTTGTGAAGACGGGTGGGCGAGCTGTTGCGCGGCAGTTTTGCCAGCTTCAGGCGTGCCTTGAAGCGCTCTTCCATCGACTTTGATTCATCGTTCGCGATTTCTTTCAGCGCAGCACGCTTGGCAGCATATTGCTCAACCAGCTTTTCGCGCTTCTTTTCGCGTTCGATCATGGATTTCTTTGCCATTGGTCTTTCTCCTCCCGCGATCAGCTGTTGAACGGCATGTTGAAATGCTTCAACAGCGCCTTCGCTTCCGCGTCGGTTTTCGCGGTGGTGCAGATGACGATGTCCATCCCCCAAACTTCGTCTACTTTGTCGAAGTTGATTTCGGGGAAAACGATGTGCTCTTTCAAGCCGGTGGCGTAGTTGCCACGACCATCGAAAGATTTGCCGGATACGCCGCGGAAGTCACGGATACGCGGCATTGCCACAGTGATCAGACGATCGAGGAATTCGTACATCCGGTCGCCACGCAGAGTGACTTTTGCGCCGAGCGGCATGTCTTCACGAACGCGGAAACCAGCAATGGACTTCTTAGCTTTCGTAGCAACTGCCTTCTGACCGGCAATAGTCGTCAGATCGTCAACAGCAGACTTTGCTTTCTTGCTGTCACGAACAGCTTCTGCACCGCAGCCGATGTTGAGAACAATTTTCTCAAGGCGCGGGATCTGCATGTCATTCTTGTAGCTGAACTCTTCTTTCAGAGCCGCCTTGATCGACGATGCATATGCTGCCTTGAGGCGCGGGGTGTATGTCGCATTATCAAGCATCAGATCACCTCACCAGTGCTCTTGGCGAAACGCACCTTTTTGCCGTCTTCCTCGCGGAAACCAACGCGGGTTGCTTTGCCATTCGCGTCAACGATTGCCAGGTTCGACAAGTTGATGGGCATCGCCTTCGGCGTACGTCCACCCTGAGATGTCTGGCTCTGCTTGACGTGGCGTATTGCGATGTTCAGACCATCAACAACTGCCTTGCCAGCTTTCGGGTCAACCGAAGAAATCTCGCCAGTCTTGCCCTTGTCCTTACCAGTAAGGACGACGACCTTGTCGCCTTTGCGGAGTTTAGCAGCCATCACAGCACCTCCGGAGCAAGCGAAATGATTTTCATGAAGTTCTTGGCGCGGAGCTCACGGACAACCGGTCCGAAAATACGCGTGCCAACCGGCTCCATGTTGTTGTTGAGGATCACGGCAGCGTTCCGATCAAAACGGATTGCTGTGCCGTCTTCACGACGGACCTCTTTGGCGGTGCGTACGACGACGGCCTTACGGACGTCACCTTTTTTCACGCGGCCGCGCGGGATGGCTTCCTTTACCGACACCACAATGATGTCGCCGACGCTAGCATAGCGACGGTGGGAACCACCCAGAACCTTGATGCACTGAACCCGGCGAGCACCGGAGTTATCAGCAACATCCAGATTGGTCTGCATCTGGATCATTTGGTTTCTCCCGACCTATGGGGGGGCGTGCAGTGTGCCCTTTTCCCCAGGGTTTCGATTAACTGTTGGCCAGTCGCTTAGTTTGCGATGACTTCCCAGCGTTTGGTCTTCGACTTTGGCGCACATTCCTGAATACGGACAGTGTCGCCAACGTTGAATTGGTTTGCTTCGTCGTGCGCCCGGTATTTCTTGGACTTACGAACGGTTTTCTGAAGGAGCGGGTGCTTAAAGCGGCGCTCGACAAGAACAGTCACGGTTTGAGCGTTCTGGTTCGAGGTGACAACACCTTGGAGGATGCGTTTGGGCATGTTCTTAGGCCTCCGAAGCGGCAGCCGCCGCCTTTTCGTTCAGGATTGTGTTCACACGAGCAACGTCACGGCGGACTTTGCGCATACGTGCGGTATTTTCGAGTTGGCCAGTCGCCTGCTGGAAACGCAGGTTGAAAGCCTCTTTCTTGAGATTGACGAGATCTTCGCGGAGCTGGTCCGGAGTCTTGTCGCGCAGTTCTGTGGCGTCCATCGCCTTATCCTTTCAACATCACTGGCAGGCCGTCATAAAGACGTCACCCTGATTCCAGTGGAGTGGGTGTAGAAGTGGGCCGTATAGGGGGGTTCCCTTCACTTGGCAAGAACGATTCCCCGCTTTTTTGCCCATCGCTGCAAGGCAGGTCCGTTCTTTCGCCCCTCGCGCTTTCGATACGCCTGAGCTAGAAGCGTCTTATGTCAAACATTCGCTCCCTTTTCGTGACCCGCCTATATTCCGCCGCCCTCTCTGAGTTCGGCGACCCGATTGATATAGATGAGTTGGAAACGTCTTGCTACTCGATCGCCGAAGACGACGAAGCTGGGCAGGAATGGTGCGAGAAAAACGGCTACCCAGGGTACACCTCCTATGCGTCTCTGACAGATCTCCCTTGGCGCTTTCCGATCTTCAAACAGATTGCAGAGGCGCTCGATCAGCACGTTGCAAGCTTTGCGAAAGATCTCGAACTTGATCTAGACGGTCGAGCATTGGTTCTTGAAGACCTCTGGATCAACATCTTGCCCGAAGGCGGCATGCATGCGTCCCACATTCACCCACATTCGGTCATATCTGGGACCACTTATGTTTCCATGCCGGATGGAGCATCAGCGCTGAAACTCGAGGATCCGCGCTCTGCAAGAATGATGGCGGCGCCAACGCGATTGAAAGAGGCGCGCGAAGAGCTGCGTCAATTCATCTATGTGACGCCGCAACCGGGTGATGTGCTTTTGTGGGAGAGCTGGCTACGCCACGAAGTCCCAATGAACCTCTCGGAAGAAGATCGCATCTCCGTCAGCTTCAACTACCGCTGGGAATGAGGCTCTATCGTTCGTTCGCGCCTTTACCCGACAATATTTGAGGACGGTACTTTTTAATCCGCGCGAACCGCGTCTCGCTTTTCTTGGCACCTGAAATTACGATCGCGTAGCTTCGTTGACGCCCAGGTGTCAGACTCGCAAACGCTTCAGCCAGCTCTGGATCAGAGTCCAAAACTTCGACCAATTCATCCGGTAAGTCGATGGAACTCGGTATTTTGGTGGGTTTCTCACCACGCTCTGCGCAGCCTACCAAACGCCTTAGATATTCCCGCAGGTTCGGCTCATGATCTTTTACATCAGCAGCGGACCCGAACCGGATCAAGCTGGCAGCCTGCGCGTTTGGGCCCGCCTTTTGCAAAACGCCATGAACGTCAGAGATAAGGCTGGCATTCATGAAGGTCAGCGTGAAATCCTTCTGAAAAGCGCCAATCAACGCGATATTCCGGCCATGCGCCATGTAGCAGGGATGGCCCCATTTGGCCGTTTCCTCCAGCCCTTCACTACGGCAAATCTCACGCAGCGCTGCCAGCCCCTCTTCCCATTTTTTGACAGAGCAATCCTCGGTAGCGAACCGTTTGCAGCGTCCGCATCCGATCTCAAAGAATTCTGTTGGGTCGGTGATCATGGGCCATTTATCCCGTAAAGGTTACAACAGACAAAGAAAAACCCCCGCTCTAAACAGAGCGGGGGTTTCTAAATCTTAATTCGACAAGCGCCGAATTACCAATCTTCGCGAACCACGGTCCGTGTCTTGATCGGCAGCTTCATCGCAGCGAGGCGGAGGGCTTCACGAGCAATGGTCTCGTTGACCCCGTCGATCTCGAACATCACGCGGCCAGGTTTTACCTTGCATGCCCAGAAATCAACAGAACCCTTACCTTTACCCATGCGGACTTCGGTAGGCTTCGATGTGACTGGCGTATCCGGGAAGATACGGATCCATACACGGCCCTGACGCTTCATGTGACGGGTCAAAGCACGACGTGCGGCTTCGATCTGACGCGCTGTAACACGCTCTGGCTCAACAGCTTTGAGGCCGTATGTGCCAAAGTTCAGATCCGAACCACCCTTCGCCTGGCCTTTGATCCGGCCTTTGTGAAGCTTGCGGAATTTTGTGCGCTTTGGTTGCAGCATTATCCGATCTCCTTACCGGCGACCGCCAGCGCCACGTGGCGCGGGCCCGTCCTGCATTTCCTGCGCCTTACGGTCGCGGGCCTGCGGGTCGTGTTCCATGATCTCTCCTTTGAAGATCCAGACCTTAATCCCGATGATTCCATAGGGGGTCATTGCTTCGGAGAGGGCGTAATCGATGTCAGCGCGCAGCGTGTGCAGCGGCACACGGCCTTCGCGATACCATTCAGTACGCGCGATTTCGGCGCCGCCAAGGCGGCCGGCAACGTTTACACGGATACCAAGGGCACCCATGCGCATCGCGTTCTGAACCGCACGCTTCATAGCGCGACGGAAGGAAACACGACGCTCGAGTTGCTGAGCAATGGATTCACCGACAAGTGCTGCATCAAGCTCCGGCTTACGAACTTCAACAATATTCAGGTGAAGTTCGCTCGCGGTCAGAGCCGACAGCTTCTTGCGAAGCGTTTCGATGTCAGCACCTTTCTTACCGATGATCACGCCGGGGCGCGCGGTGTGGATCGTAACGCGGCACTTCTTGTGCGGACGCTCGATGATCACACGGCTGACGCCGGCTTGCTTGCACTCTTTCTTTACGAATTCCTTAATTTTAAGGTCTTCGAGAAGAAGATCGCCGTAGTCTTTGGTGTCAGCGTACCAGCGGGAGTCCCAGGTACGGTTCACCTGCAGGCGCATGCCTACCGGATTTACTTTGTTACCCATTAGGCTTGCTCCTCAACTTGACGCACCTTGATGGTCAGCTCCGAGAACGGCTTGATGATGCGACCAAAACGGCCACGTGCGCGCGGACGGCCACGCTTCATCGTCAGGTTCTTACCAACAAACGCTTCAGCGACGACGAGTTCGTCAACGTCGAGGTTGTGGTTGTTCTCGGCATTCGCAATTGCCGACTGAAGGCATTTCTTCACGTCGGCTGCGATCCGCTTGTTCGAGAAGGTCAGGTCCGAAAGGGCCTTTTCAACCTTCTTGCCACGGATCATTGCGGCGACCAGATTCAGTTTCTGCGGGCTTGTACGAAGCATCCGGATTTTCGCCATTGCTTCGTTGTCAGCCACGCGGCGGGGGTTTTGTGCCTTGCCCATGACTTACTTCCGCTTCGCTTTCTTGTCGGCAGCGTGCCCGTAGTAGGTACGGGTCGGCGAATATTCACCGAATTTCTGACCGATCATGTCCTCGGTTACCAGCACAGGAATGTGCTTCTGGCCGTTGTAGACGCCAAACGTCAGACCGACAAACTGCGGTAGGATCGTCGAACGGCGCGACCAGATTTTGATGACTTCATTGCGTCCGGATTCGCGAGTCGCTTCAGCCTTCTTAAGGACATAAGCGTCAACGAACGGACCTTTCCATACAGAGCGTGCCATAGTTTAGCGCCCTTTCCTGGCGTGACGCGAGCGAAGGATAAGCTTCTGCGACGCCTTGTTCTTGTTACGGGTACGACGGCCCTTGGTGTCCTTACCCCACGGAGTAACCGGAGTACGGCCACCGGAGGTCCGGCCCTCACCACCACCGTGCGGGTGGTCGATCGGGTTCATTGCAACACCACGGACTGCAGGGCGCTTGCCGTAATGGCGCATACGACCGGCTTTACCAAAGTTCTGGTTCGAGTTGTCCGGGTTGGACACAGCACCAACAGTTGCCATGCACTCCTGACGCACGAGGCGCAGTTCGCCCGAAGACAAACGGATCTGAGCGTAGCCACCATCGCGGCCGACGAACTGGGCGTAGGTGCCAGCAGCACGTGCAATCTGACCGCCTTTGCCGGGCTTCATCTCGATGTTGTGCACGATCGTACCGATCGGCATGCCCGAGAACGGCATCGCATTACCAGGCTTAATGTCGGCCTTCGCCGACGCGATGACCTTATCACCTACTGCGATACGCTGCGGGGCCAGGATGTAGGCCTGCTCACCGTCTTCATACTGGATGAGCGCAATGAATGCTGTGCGGTTGGGGTCATATTCAATACGTACGACAACACCGGAAACATCGAATTTGTTCCGCTTGAAGTCCACGATACGGTAGAGACGCTTCGCGCCACCACCACGACGACGTGCCGTGATCCGTCCGGTGTTGTTCCGGCCGCCATTCTTGGTCAGACCCTCGGTGAGGCTCTTGACCGGACGACCTTTCCAAAGCTCCGAGCGGTCGATCAGCACCAGCCCACGCTGGCCAGGCGTCGTCGGTTTATACGACTTTAGTGCCATGTTTCTGTCTTCCGTTGCTTTGCGGGAGGTTAGTCCCGGCAGTTAAAGGGCCCCGAAGGTCCCCGAGTTAATGTTCCGCTGCCTCGTGCCAAATTATCAGTTCCGACAAAAAGCAAAGCCCCGGACGAATCCGGGACCCGAGCGGATGCTGCCTCTTAGGGGAGCACCCCGCCAACGTCAAGCGTCGAAAGCCCCTCCTCGCGGCGCCCCAGCTAACTGCGCAGTATCTTCTCCAGAGAACGCCCTTTGGCCAGCTCATCAACGAGTTTGTCAAGGTAACGGATTTCGCGCATGGTGTCGTCTTCGATCTCTTCGATCTGAACGCCACAAATCTTTCCGGTAATTAAGGCTCGCGCAGGATTTAACGACGGTGCATTTGCAAAAAAGCCTTCAACATCCGTCTCGTCAGAGCAAACACGCTTCAATGCATCACGGTCGTAACCGGTGAGCCATTCGATCACTTGTTCAAGCTCAGCAACACCGCGCCCTTTGCGTTCTACTTTATTGATATAGGCGGGATAAAGTCCGCCGAACTTCATTCTATAGATGCGATGCGTTGCCATTAGATGCTCTCCGTCGGAGCAACCTAACTTCCACACAAAGGCACCACAAATAAAAAGCGTCAGCGCTCATTGGAGCGCTGACGCCAATCATGTTCTAAACCGCGTCTTAGAGGCCGGTGGAGACGTCGATGGTGTTACCCTCAACAAGGGTTACGTACGCCTTCTTGACGTCACGACGTGTGCCGAGCTGACCACGGAAACGCTTGGTCTTGCCTTTGGTAATCGTGGTGTTGACCGATTTGACCTTCACACCAAAAAGAGCTTCGACAGCCTCTTTGATCTGCGGTTTGTTGGCATCGATCGCCACTTCGAAAACAACAGCATTCGCCTCAGAAGCCATAGTGGCTTTTTCGGTGATTACCGGCTTGCGGATCACATCGTAGTGTTCTGCTTTCGCGCTCATTTCAGACGAGCCTCCAGAGCTTCGACACCAGCTTTGGTGATCACGAGCGTATCACTGCGCAGGATGTCATAAACGTTCGCGCCCATCGTCGGCAGAACGTCCAGGTTAGCAATGTTGCGAGCCGCACGTGCGAAATCTTCATTGACGGTCGCACCGTCAATAACGAGTGCACGCTTCCAGCCTAGATCCTTGACTTGCTTAGCAAGAGCGCCGGTCTTGGCGTCTTTTACTTCAGCAGTGTCAATGACAACCAGCTCGCCCGCTTTCAGCTTTGCCGAAAGAGCATGCTTGAGGCCAAGCTTACGGAACTTCTTGGTCAGCTCGTGTGCGTGGCTACGCGGTGTCGGGCCTTTATAGACGCCACCGTGACGGAAAATCGGTGCCTTACGGGAGCCGTGACGTGCGCCGCCGGTGCCCTTCTGACGATAGATTTTCTTGGTCGAGTAGCTTACCTCGGAACGTGTCAGAACAGAGTGTGTACCCTGCTGAGCACGTGCACGCTGCCAGCGAACGACGCGGTGAAGAATGTCGGCACGGGGCTCGAGGCCGAAGATCTCGTCATTGAGATCAACAGAGCCTGCGGCCTTGCCATCGAGCTTGATCGCATCAGCCTTCATTGTTCTCGCCTCCTTCAGCGGCATCAGCAGGTGCTTCAGCGGCTGTTGCTTCGGTCATCGCCGAACGCAAAGCAGCGGGGTAAACCACGCCTTCGCCTGCTGGCTTCTTGACAGCATCCTTAATGGTCACCCAGCCGCCTTTGGCTCCGGGAACGGCACCTTTGACCATGATCAGACCACGGTCGGTGTCGGTTTTGACGACCTGTAGGTTTTGGGTGGTTACACGGGCAGCACCCATGTGACCGGCCATCTTCTTACCTTTGAAGATACGGCCCGGATCCTGACACTGGCCAACCGAACCGTGCGAACGATGCGAAATCGACACACCGTGCGTTGCCCGCAGACCACCAAAATTGTGCCGCTTCATGGCGCCGGCAAAGCCTTTACCAATCGAGGTGCCGGACACATCGACATACTGACCATCATAGTAGTGGTTGGCGACGATCTCTTCGCCAACTTCGATCAGGTTTTCCGGAGAGACGCGGAACTCCGCGACCTTCCGCTTCGGCTCAACCTTCGCGGCTGCGAAATGGCCACGCATAGCCTTCGAAGTCCGCTTCGCCTTCGCCGCGCCCGCTCCGAGTTGAACAGCCGTGTAGCCGTCCTTCTCGTTCGTGCGCTGAGCGACGACCTGAAGATTGTCCAATTGAAGAACGGTGACAGGAACCTGACGACCGTCTTCCATGAAAAGCCGGGTCATGCCGACTTTCCGAGCGATTACACCAGAGCGCAACATATCTCAGTGCCCTCCTTAAACTTTGATCTCGACGTCGACGCCGGCAGCGAGGTCGAGCTTCATCAGCGCGTCAACAGTCTGCGGTGTCGGATCAACGATATCCAGCAGGCGCTTGTGCGTGCGGATCTCGAACTGATCACGAGATTTCTTGTCGATGTGAGGTCCACGGAGAACGGTGAACTTCTCGATCTTGTTCGGCAGCGGGATGGGCCCGCGTACGGACGCACCGGTCCGCTTGGCGGTGCTCACGATTTCTGCAGTGCTTGCATCGAGCACGCGGTAATCGAACGCCTTGAGCCGAATGCGAATGTTTTGGCTTTGGATGGCCATGTTCATTTGCCTTTCGCGGCTTGGAATTGAGAGGTGGAGGTCGCGGGATTGCGCCCCCACATCGAACCCGTCGTTAAAGTGTTCGGGCCGCCCGAAAGCGGCCCGAAAACCGAGTTATCTTTTGATTACTCGATGATTTTGGAGACGACGCCTGCACCCACGGTGCGGCCGCCTTCACGGATCGCGAAGCGCAGACCGTCTTCCATTGCGATCGGAGCAATCAGCTCAACCGCGAACTTCAGGTTGTCGCCCGGCATCACCATCTCGGTGCCCTCGGGAAGCTGAACCGTGCCGGTCACGTCCGTCGTGCGGAAGTAGAACTGCGGACGGTAGTTCG
>JAEPMR010000040.1:26988-27317 GCA_017643845.1 Marivivens sp.
CAGGATGTAGGCTTCGGCTTCAAACTTTGTGTGCGGCTTCACAGAACCCGGCTTACACAGAACCTGGCCACGCTCGACGCCCTCACGGTCAACACCACGCAGAAGTGCGCCGATGTTGTCGCCGGCCTCACCGCGGTCCAGAAGCTTGCGGAACATCTCAACGCCCGTGCAGGTCGTCTTCTTGGTGTCGCGGATGCCGACGATCTCGATCTCGTCGCCAACATTGATCACGCCACGCTCAACACGACCGGTCACAACCGTACCACGGCCGGAGATCGAGAACACGTCTTCGATCGGCATCAGGAACGGCTGGTCAACAGCGCGCTCAG
>JAEPMR010000041.1 GCA_017643845.1 Marivivens sp.
AACAGGCCCTACTGGATGTTGACGATGTCTCCCTCGAAAGCACGCTTGAGGAGCTTGGGGTTGATAGTATGGCATTGGTAGAGTGCATCTTCGCCATCGAAGAAGCCTTTGATATCTCCATTCCATTCAATGCGAACAATCCCGATGAGAGCGAGTTTGATATCACTTCGGTCGGATCAATTGTTCAGGCCGTAAATTCGCTAATCTCCAATCAGTCCTGAGCGGTCTGATGCGACGCGTTGTCATAACCGGTGCAGGGTCGATTAATGCATTGGGGCATTCTGTCGCCGAAACTTGTGAGGCCATGAAGACAGGGATCTGCGGTATCGGTCCTCTTGAAATTCGTGATGTTGAAAGGCTTTCCGTCCAGATCGGGGCGCAGGTGAAAGGCTATGATCAGGAGAAGCATTTCAATCGCCAGCAAATTGCTCTCTTCGATCGGTTTACTCAATTTGCAATCCTTGCGGCGCGGGAAGCTCTCGCTCAGTCCGGGTTGGAATTTCGTGGGGAGTTGGCGGATCGTTCAGGTGTCGTCCTCGGGACTTCAGGCGGTGGCTTGACGACACAAGACGAGAATTATCGCGTCGTCTACGAAGAGGGGAAAAACCGTGTTCATCCCTTTGTTGTGCCGAAGCTGATGAACAACGCAGCTGCAAGCCATGTTTCGATGACATGGAACCTGCGCGGCCCGTCATTCACGGTTGCAACTGCATGTGCATCGTCGAACCATGCGATGGGGCTTGCATTCCAGATGATCCGGTCGGGCATGGCTGATACGATGGTCACGGGCGGGTCTGAATCGATGCTGTGTTTTGGTGGGGTGAAGGCTTGGGAAGGTCTTCGCGTCATGTCGAAGGATGCGTGCCGTCCTTTCAGCGCCACCCGCAATGGAATGGTTCAGGGCGAAGGCGCGGGTGTCTATGTGTTTGAGGAATACGAACAGGCCAGAAAACGCGGTGCCACGATACTGGCAGAAGTCGCCGGTTTTGCGATGTCCTCTGATGCATCGGATATCGTTATGCCATCAAAGCAGGGCGCAGCTCGAGCCATTTCATCGGCGCTCAAAGACGCGCGGCTTTCTCCTGCAGACGTAGGCTATATCAACGCTCATGGCACGGGCACAGCTGCAAATGACAAGACCGAATGTGCTGCCGTGGCTGATGTATTCGGTGCGCATGCCGACGGGCTTATGATTTCCTCAACAAAGTCCATGCACGGTCACGCGATCGGCGGAACAGGTGCGATCGAACTTCTGGCATGCCTGATGGCGCTGCGAGAGGGGATTATCGCACCGACGATCGGCTACGAAGAGCTGGATCCTGAGTGCGCACTTGATGTCGTTCCGAACGAGGCTCGTGAAGCTTCCGTCGACGTCGCGCTTTCGAATGCGTTTGCATTTGGGGGGCTCAATGCAGTGATTGCCCTTCGTCGGGTGTGATCGGCTTTGCCTTGTCGGTTATTCAACCGCCATGATTTCCCGAACCGCATTATACCCCGCTGTAAAACCAGACAAGGACATGGGAACAACCACCGGAGAGTCTGGTGATGCAACAGGCACGAGCCTGACGAGGGCTTCTGCCCCTTTGCGGAATTCTTCTACTTCTTCCGGCGTCAGCGCGACCCGAACGACGCAACCACCTCTGTTGCAGTAGCTGAAACTGTAGCGGCGTGCATCTTTATCGTCTACCTGAACGATGAATCCTTCCATCAACAGCGTTTCAAGCGGCGCTACAATCGTCGCAATCGCTGCTGGGGCATCCGCGCCATCGCTCAGCGTAGGCTGAAGGGTGAACTCTGCGAGATTTCCGCCGTTTCCGTCAGCGATTAACTGATACATTTGGCAGGGGTCCTGCGCGTCTTCAGAACGCAAACACCGAACGGCCCAGTCACCATGGCTCTCGAGAATGTAAGGCTGACCGATCTGCAATTCCTCTGTTGCGCTTTCCTGTGCCGCGAGAGGGGAGGTCGCCAGAAAAGATATGAGAAGAATGGACAACTTGGTTTTCATGGTCAGCCTCGAATTTGAATCGTGATTTCAGGTTTTGCGTAACATGCGCTGAGTACGTTGTCAGGTCATGCCGAATGATGTCGGCAGAATATCACCAGTTCAGACAATTCCTAAACGCTTGTCTCAAAAAAGAAAAAGGGGTTCATCGAACCCCTTTTCCCATCTCTCCCTGTCGGACTTCGCCGACGAATTGACGTGACGCTACGCAATGAAGATGGCTCCGTCAACAGTGAATCTTTGTCCAAATGCGATGGGGTGGGCCGACTGTATAAGAAAAGGCCGCGCCAAGGGCGCGGCAAGTCTGACAGGGAGGTCGTCGATAAGTTCTCGACCACGCAATGATGCAGTGGAGAGGTTAATAAATACCCTTTGATGCGAACGGCGCATTACAAAGGGCGTATCTTTAGACGCGTAATGCGGTTCTCTTCTTTGTCGATGACTTCAAACCTGAATCCATGAAACGAAAAAACCTGCCCCTTGACCGGAATCATTTGTGCTTCGTGGATGACAAGCCCCGCGACAGTGTTGGCCTCTTCATCCGGCAACATCCAGTCATGTGCTCGGTTAAGGTCGCGGATGGTCATGGTCCCATCAACCATATAAGAGCCATCCGCTGTTTTCGCGATCATGGTCTCTTCTTCGATGTCGAACTCGTCAGCAATTTCTCCGACGATTTCTTCGATAATGTCTTCCAGTGTGATCAAGCCCTGAAGGCCGCCATATTCGTCAACAACCAAGGCAAAATGCGATTTGCGCTTCAGAAACGCACGCATTTGGTCGTCCAGCGTCGTTGTCTCAGGGACGAAATATGGCTGCATCGCAACTGACAGGACATCAAATTCCCTGAGGCCCGCGGCGTCAAGCTGACCTTTCGAATTAAGTAATTTGTGCATTGCACGCAGCAAGTCTTTTGCGTGGATGACTCCGACGATGTTTTCAGGATCATCCCGGTAAAGAGGAATGCGCGTGTAACTGCTCTGTAGGCAGTGGGCCATGATTTGTTCCGGTGAGAGCGTCGCATCGATCATTTCGATCCCGGAGCGATGCAGCATGACCTCTTCGACGGTCCTGTCTCCCAGATCAAGCGCGCCGAGAATTCGGTCCCTGTCCTCTTTCTCGACGATGCCCTCCGAATGGCCGAGCTGGAGAGCGCCGGCAATCTCTTCCCGCACTGCAAGGATGTGACTGTCCGGGTCGGTCTTAACTCCGAAAATGCGCAGCACGATTCTGACGAGCAGGCGAACCGCTGACACAATCGGTGAAAAAAGCAGGACGACCAATCTGATCGGCCGCGCCACACGCGCGGCGACAGTTTCAGGATTGGTGATCGCATATGTTTTGGGCAAGACCTCCGCGAAGATCAGGACGAGCAATGTCATGACCAAGGTCGCGAGTGCGACGCCATTCTGTCCGAACAGTCTGGTGAGCATCGCGGTCGCGAGCGAAGTTGCCAAAATGTTGACGACGTTGTTCCCGAGAAGGATTGAGCCTATTAGGCGCTCATTATCTTCGGTTGCCTTGAGCGCATGCCCGGCACCTGCCGATCCCTTGTCGGCGGCTGAGCGTAACTTCCCGCGTGACGCTGCGGTGAGAGCGGTCTCAGACCCTGAAAAGAAGCCCGAAAGCACCAATAACAGGAGGATCGCAATCGCAGTGCCCCAAAACGCGATATCCGAGTACCCTGTCTCCATATTGATCTGGTCTCCTCCAAAAACTGTATTCTTCACACCCGCTGTTGAACGGCGATTAGCTGCGTTTGCTCGCCGACAATGGATGATGGTCCGTGACGAGAGTTCTTAGTCGCTCTTCGAGGATATGTGTATAGATTTCGGTTGTTCCAATATCGGAATGACCGAGGAGCGCTTGAATGCTGCGCAAATCGGCGCCCCCCTCCAGCAAATGCGTGGCAAATGCGTGTCTGAGTACATGCGGGGATACGAGGGCTGGTGAAATTCCGGCCTGAACGGCCAGCTCTTTGATGATACCGTGAAAGCGGACACGCGTGAGGTGACCTTCTGCGCCCCGAGATGGGAACAGGAATTTGGAGTTTTGTGTTCCGCTTTTTTTGCGGGTTTCTAAAATCTCCTCGCAGCGTTCCTTCCAATCCCGGAGTGCCGCTCGCGCCGGTTTTGACAGCGGTACAATACGTTCCTTGCCGCCCTTGCCTTTGACAAGAATAACGCGCGGGTCACCCGCAACTGAAGATGTTGTCAAACTGACAAGCTCACTTACCCTCATCCCCGTCGCATATAGTACTTGCAGAAGGCACTTTGTTCGCAGCGGTTCCGGCCCGTGGTTTTCGGCGGCGGCGAGGAGCGCATCGACTTGCGTATGGCTCAGCGTCTTGGGGAGAGAGTTTTGTTTTTTGGGTCCCTTAATTTTCAGGGCTGGATTGTCGCTTCGCCATCCTTCCTCATAGGCAAATCTAAATAGCTGTTTGATGGAGGACAGTCGTCGCGCACGTGTGGTTCGCGCGAGGCCTTGTGCTTCACAAAGTTCGAGATAGCTCTCGATTTCCTTTTGCGAGCAGGAGACGAATTTCAAGCCATTTGCCGCGACGAACTCTTTGAAATCCAGAAGATCGCGCCCGTAGGCGAGCAATGTGTTTCGGGCAGCTGCAAGTTCGGCTGCCTGAGCGTCAAGAAACAGGTTTATCCACTGATCATGGGTTCTAGGGATGCTCACGGCGAGCGGTCCAAGAGCAGGTATTGCAGCGCCGCGCGCCTTGCGAGGTCCGTCAAACCGACTTCATTCAGAACCGCGAGCACAGGTGCAATTTGATGCGGATCTCCGTTCTGGGCTGCGTGGAAGTCACTGATGGCAAAAAGTAGCGCCTCTCCAATGCGCCCGGCCTCAAGACGAGCACGCTGCTCTGGTGACGGGGTCGCGTTGGTAAGTCCGGAAACGACCGCGCGAAACGCTGAATCACGGGCTTCGGGCGCCGAACCTAAATCACCTAAAGCAATCGCAACAAGGAGCTCCTCGGTCCTGTCGCTCGGTTTATATGTTCTGGCGTGGGCCTGATACCGCGTGGAAAGCAAAGAGATTTTGAACACCAGCGGCGCTAAATGGTCGGGCAGGGCCATTCTCGTCAAATCTTCCGCGTAGAGACTGGCAAATTGCGTCTCCAAATGGGCATCTGTAATTTCCGCCCAGATCTGTGGAAGAACTTCTGCAACAGTATCTATGTCGAACTGACCGGCTGCGGCATCAAACCTCTGAAAAAGTTCGACACGATCCCAGACGCCACCGGAGGCTGCGGGTGATCGCGCTGTGTAAATCGCCTGTAGAAGGTTTTCGGAAACCACTTGCCGACGAGCAAGTCGTTCGACTGCCTCGATCTGACTGCGCCATCCTGCGCTTGCATGTAGATCCGCATGTGCAAACGCCAACGGAAGCCCCGCTGTGGGCAACCTCTCCCCGATCGCTTCCCGAAGTCGAAAGATTAGCGGGCTAATCCGTGACGGTGCGGGAAGTGGCGGTTCATCTTCGTAGAGTTCGGGATCAAGAAAGCGCGAGAGCAGGGCGTCTTCTTCCTCGGAAATATCCCCGAGTGCTCGCCCTGTATTGAGGATAAGCGCTGCGGTACGCCACTGTCCGCTCCGAGCAATGCAAAACACACGCGCAGGATAGGTCGGCGCGATGCTTGGCTTTGCTTCAATCACCTTACATGCTTCCGCTTCGGTCCCGTCAATGAGAGCAACGTCGAACCAGCGCCGGAATAAATCAGGCGTATCGGGGTCGGCGGCTTGCAGGAGGGCTTGCGCTTGCTCGATTGCACCTAGAGCAAGGAGTTTGTCGACCCGAGCCATGAAAAGAGGTGCGCTCGGGCTTGCCGCAAATGGCGGGTCCGCATCAGCAAGTAGCAACGTGACGAGTAGGTCGTGCATGGCGGGGAGAGCGTTCTCTTCCTCGTTCAGAATGAGTTCGACAAGGACCTGTTCAGGGCTGTGCCGCCAAAGGCTGCGCGGCAATCCGGTGAGCGAAGGTGGTAGCAATCCGATTGTGTCTGGTGATCGACGGTCAAGCTGCGCAACAGTCACATCCGGTGGATTGGCCGCAGCGTCGATCGGAGCGGCTTCCCGTAGCGGAGGAAGAACATTCGATGGCTCCACGCTGCGCGACAGCCAATCAATCGCCGACAATGGTGCGCCGTCAGAGACCGATTGTCCGAACACGCTCGCCGGACTGAAAAGAAATGCCAAGCTCAGGAAGCAAGCGCGCGCTGTCATTTTGGGTCAAGAGTTATCGGCTCGGTGATTTCAATACTCGGCGCGGTAAAATCCGCCGGAAAGAAAAATGGACCAACATATGCATAAACGACGAGTCCGATACCGCCGACAATTGTCAGGAAAATTAATACTTTTATCAGCCGCCACAACATTTCTGATGCTCCCTTGCCTCTGCTCGAAGGACGTGTTTTCCCGCCTTTTGTCTCGCAGTATATATGGCCTTATGTGCAATATCACGCCATAGAGGAAAAGAATTTTATGGTCACCGATGAGTGGCGAAAAAATGCCAAAGCAGCAACTTGGTTGATATGACAACGCAACAGAGCCAAAATCATCCGTCAGGCGCAGTCACTCGGGATGGAAGCTACAAACTTCACCGAACAGTAGTGATGGTCGGCATGATGGGGTCGGGAAAAACGGCGATCGGACGTGCGCTGGCCGCCCGTCTAAATACAGGTTTTCTCGACTCGGACGCAGAGATCGAGACAGCCGCCGCCGCAACGATTTCGGAAATCTTCCAACGCGATGGAGAGGCATTTTTTCGCGATCGGGAATTCGAGGTCATTGGCCGGTTGCTGACCGGAAAGCCATGTATCCTGTCAACTGGCGGAGGGGCATTTCTTTCCGAGCGAAACCGAAAGCAGATTCATGACAAAGGCGTGTCCGTCTGGCTTGATGCTGATGAGGATCTGCTTTGGGACCGCGTGAAACATAAAGATACACGCCCGCTGCTGCGCACTCAAAACCCGAGAAAAACGCTTGGTGAACTTTATGCCGCACGGGTGCCATCCTATCGGAAAGCGGACGTTTCTGTTTTGACAAAACCCGGCTACTCAATTGAAAAAACGACGGACAAGGTCATCGAGGCACTCTTGGCGAGACCGGATGTATTGGAGCAATTGAAATGACGATCCAGACTGTACACGTCGGTCTACCGGGGCGCGAATATGACATTCGAATTGGTCGCGGGTTGCTTGACCGCGCATTTGAGGAAATCGCTCCTTTGCTCCGCCGTCCTCGCGTTGCCATCCTGACCGACGAGAATGTGGCGCGTTTGCACCTGTCCCGATTGGAGCAGGTCTTGAAGAGCTCAGGCGTCGACGTGTCGGCGCTGTCATTGCCAGCGGGTGAAGCAACAAAGTCTTGGCAAGGATTGAGCCGTTCAGTGGAATGGTTGCTCGAGCAAAAGATCGAACGAAGCGATCTGGTTATTGCCCTTGGTGGTGGCGTCATTGGTGATCTGGCCGGCTTTGCATCTGCGATTGTGAGGCGTGGAGTGCGCTTTGTGCAGGTGCCAACAAGTCTACTCGCGCAAGTAGACAGTTCAGTCGGCGGAAAGACGGGTATCAATACCGCACACGGAAAGAATCTGGTTGGGGCGTTTCATCAACCGATAAAAGTCTTGGCCGACACCAGCCTACTGGATAGTTTGCCTTCGCGGGATTTTCTGGCCGGCTACGGGGAGGTGGTGAAATACGGCCTTCTTGGGGATGCAGATTTTTTTGACTGGCTCGAACAGTCCGGACCTGCACTTGCAGAAGGCGACCACGACGCCCGCGACCATGCCGTTCGTCGCTCGTGCGAGATGAAGGCCGAAATCGTTATGCGGGACGAAACCGAACAGGGCGATCGGGCCTTGCTCAATCTGGGTCACACCTTTTGTCATGCGCTTGAAGCGGCAACAGGTTATTCGGACAGGCTTCTCCACGGAGAGGGCGTTGCAATCGGCTGCGCCCTGGCGTTCGAGACATCCGCACGGTTGGGCTGGTGTGCGCAGGAGGTGCCCAGTCGTGTCCGGGCGCATCTTAGAGATATGGGAATGAGAACGGATCTTGCCGATATCGAGGGAAACTTGCCGGACGCGTCTGAGCTATTGGCGCTGATGGGGCAGGATAAGAAAGTTCAGGATGGAAAACTGCGTTTCATCATGGCTCGGGCGATAGGCGATGCCTTTGTGACTTCGGATGTGCCGCCTGAGGTTGTATTGTCCGTTCTGAACGAAGCATTGGCTGCGCGTTAGACAATGAAAAAGGCCAGCCGAAATTGGCTGGCCTTCTTGCGCGGGTATTCGGACACTTAAAACGGGATTTCGTCGTCCATATCGCTTCGGCCACCGCCACCTTGCTGGCTCGATCCGCCGTCAAATCCGCCGCCTCCATAACTTCCACCACCGCTGTAGCCACCGCGATCATCACCATAACCGCCGCCGCCATCGCCGCCGCTGCGACCGTCAAGAAGCGTCAGCTCACCACGATAGGGACGCAGCACCACCTCGGTCGTGTAGCGATCTTGCCCACTCTGATCCTGCCATTTGCGAGTTTCCAGCTGGCCCTCTACGTACACTTTCGATCCTTTGCGGAGGTATTGCTCTGCAATTCGGCCTAAAGGTTCCGAAAAGATTGCGACCGAGTGCCACTCTGTCCGTTCGCGGCGTTCTCCGGTGTTCCTGTCTTTCCAGTTCTCCGATGTCGCGATACGGAGGTTAACGACTTTCCCGCCGTTCTGGAATGTTCGTACTTCGGGATCTCGTCCGAGATTTCCCACGATGATGACTTTGTTGACAGAACCGGCCATACGATTGCCCCTGTTTTTCGAATCTTGAATTTGATTGTCTCGTTACACCACTCCGAGAGGGTTAATGAAAGCTGAATTTGGCTGTTTATAGTGACAGGCCGACCATCCTTGCGATGTCCGATGGGCTAAAGCCTTCCTCTCTGAATTTTCGAATTGCCCGCGCATCATCTCTTTTCGCAAGCCGTTTTCCTGCCTCGTCTCGGATCAGCCGGTGGTGGTGATATTCGGGTTCGGGCAGACCTAGCAAAATCTGAAGTATTCGATGGATTGGTGTCGCTGGTTGCAGGTCTTCCCCGCGGACCACCACTGTGATCCCCTGATCAGCGTCGTCGATGACCACTGCGAGGTGGTAGGCGGCTCCCATATCGGGTCTGGCGAGCACGGCGTCCCCGATTGTGCGCAGTGCACTCTTTATGTCCATTGATTTCTGACCAGCTGATACGCCTAGCTCACGCCACTCGATCTGCTCAGGGAGGCGGCTCATCGCCTTGTTCAGGTCGAGGCGAAGTGCGGTTCCCGTTGGTCGCATTTTTGAACGCGGCTTTCCACGGCAAGTGCCGGGGTAGACAATACCATCAGGCCCGATGTGTGGTTCTACGCCTTCCTGCGGCGCCGATGCTGCATCCTTGATGTCTCGACGGGAACACGAGCATGCATATAGAAGACCCTCTTCCCATAGCCTATCAAGCGCTGCCGCATAGACGTCGGCACGGGAAGATTGACGCAAAACGGGACTGGGCCAATCTAGACCCAGCCAGTGTAGATCGTCATAAATACAGTCCTCCCAGTGCGCCCGCGCCCGCGATTGGTCGATATCCTCTATCCTCAACAGAAACTCGCCACCTTGCGTGACCGCAAGCTGTGAAGCAGTGAGGGCGGAGAAGGCATGCCCCAAATGCAAAGGGCCTGTAGGAGAGGGCGCAAACCGCGTTCTCATATTCCGCAACCGCAGACAATGAAAGGACAGCTACCCATTAACGTGGGGTAGTCATCTATTTCTGTCTTGTCCCTCATTCTTCAATATGCGGTACAACGTTTAAGCGGCGTCGAGACATGTGCTTGAAATCCAGTTTTTCCAGTCAGATTTCGCCCGGTCCGTATAACCTTTATACCGTTCCTTTCGGCCACGTCGGCCGCCCTTAAAGCCGTCCAGCTGTGGGAACAATCCAAAGTTGACATTCATCGGTTGAAACGTCTTCGCGTCTGCGCCGCCGGTGATGTGTGAAACCAATGCGCCCATTGCGGTTGTGACTGGAACCGGTGGTAGCGTTCTTCCATGTAGTTCTGCAGCGGCCATGCGACCTGCCAGCAATCCCATCGCAGCACTCTCGACATAACCCTCTACGCCAGTAATTTGCCCCGCAAACCGGATATGGGGCTTTGATCGCAAACGCATCTGTTCGTCCAGAAGGGTCGGTGAGTTGATAAACGTATTCCGGTGAATGCCTCCCAAACGCGCGAATTGTGCGTTTTCCAGGCCGGGTATCATTTTGAAAACAGAGGTTTGTGCCCCGTATTTCATCTTTGTCTGGAAGCCGACGATATTGTAAAGCGTGCCCAATGCATTGTCGCGCCTCAGTTGAACGACGGCATATGGTTTTTCATCGGGGTTATGGCGATTTGTAAGGCCAATTGGCTTCATTGGCCCGTGTCGAAGGGTTTCGCGCCCGCGTTCTGCCATGACCTCAATCGGCAGGCAGCCATCAAAATAACCAGCCGTCTCACCTTCGTGAAATTCAGTTTTATCAGCGGCTAGCAGGGCGTCGATAAATGCCTCGTATTGCGGCTTTGTCATCGGGCAATTCAGGTAGGCCGTGCGCTCTTCTTCGCTTGCACCCTTGTCATAGCGCGACTGCATCCACGCCACATCCATATCAACACTGTCGAAATAGACGATGGGAGCGATTGCGTCAAAGAAAGCGAGTGCTTCACGTCCAGTTTCCCGAGCGATCGCACCACCGAGCCCTTCGGAGGTGAGTGGACCGGTCGCTATAATCCAGTTTCCGCTATCTGGCAGTTCCGAAATTTCTTCATAGGAGACCCGAATATTCGGGTGAGCCTTGAGCGTTTCTGTAACACTTTCGGAGAATGGGTCTCGATCAACCGCGAGTGCGCCGCCCGCCGGCAATCTGTGCTTTTCCGCGGTCCTCATAATCAGCCCGTTTGCCTGCCGCATCTCCCAATGCAGTAGGCCTACAGCGTTTTGTTCATCGTCATCAGACCGGAAGGAATTCGAGCATACCATTTCCGCCAGATTGCCGGTTCGATGCGCAAAAGTCCCCACGTTCGGACGCATCTCATGGATGGTGACTTGGATGCCCGCTTCAGCGGCTTGCCATGCAGCTTCTGAACCGGCCATGCCGCCGCCGATGATATGGAGTTCCTGTTTCATGCCCGACCACATAGGATTTTTGCACTCTAAAGAAAAGCGCCCGTTTGGCTAACGGGCGCCGCAAAACTTCGAAAATCGAGTTTGGCTATGCCTATGCTTCTGATGTCTCTTCGGCGTTGGCTTCAATCTCATCATCTTCGTTTTGCTCGGCGATCCATGCAACAGAAGCTACCTCTTCACCCTTCGCGGTATTGAAGACGCGGACTCCACCGGCGCTCCTCGACCGGAACGAAATTCCCTCTACCGGCACACGGATGGACTGACCGGTCGTTGTCACGAGCATGATCTGATCTTGCAGGTCCACCGGGAAAGACGTCACAATCTCCCCGCCGCGCATCGACTTATCCATCGCGGTAACTCCCATGCCGCCTCGTCCACGAACAGGGTAGTCATGACTGGAGGACAGTTTGCCGGATCCGTTTGCCGTGATTGTAAGGAGCAGATTTTCGGCCTCAGACATTTCGGCGTACCTTTCGGGACTGATCGCCCCAGCAATCACGCCGTCGTCATCGTCATTCTCGGCCTCGTCCGGCACGCCTGCCATAGCGCGGCGCATCTTAAGATAGGCGACACGCTCTTCCGGCGAGGCTTCAAAGTGGCGGATCACCGACATTGAAACAACATGGTCGTTGCCGCTCAGCCTGATACCGCGCACCCCTGTGGACTTCCGCCCTTTGAATACCCGTACATCGGTTGTCGGGAATCGGATTGCGCGCCCTGAATTGGTAACCAGCATCACGTCGTCATCTGCCGAGCAGATGCGCACGTTTACAAGGCTGACACCATCAGACAGTTCCATCGCGATTTTGCCGTTTCGCTTCACGTTGGTGAAGTCGGAGAGCGCGTTGCGGCGGACGTCGCCTGCAGAGGTGGCAAAGACAATCTGAAGATCATCCCATTCTTCCTCGGGCCTGTCGACAGGCATGATCGCGGCGATAGACACGCCTTGCGGTATGGGAAGTATGTTGACGATAGCCTTTCCACGCGATGTGCGGCTTCCAAGTGGCAGCCGCCATGTCTTGAGCTTGTATGCCATTCCGTCGGTGGTGAAGAACAGCAACT
This sequence comes from Marivivens sp., assembly GCA_017643845.1. Lineage (GTDB taxonomy): Bacteria > Pseudomonadota > Alphaproteobacteria > Rhodobacterales > Rhodobacteraceae > JAEPMR01. The sequence continues at coordinate 12,269 of JAEPMR010000041.1, forward strand.
GCGTATGCGTGTTGGCAACGAAAAGCGTGGTTACGACATCTTCATCCTTGGTGGCCATGGACGAAAGCCCTTTGCCACCGCGCCGTTGGGCGCGGAAATCCGCAAGCGCGGTCCGCTTAATATAGCCGCCCTGCGTGACAGTCACGACCATCTCTTCGCGTTCGATCAGGTCTTCGTCTTCCAGATCGCCCGCCCAATCCACAATCTCTGTCCGGCGAGGCACTGCAAACTGGTCCCGCACTTCGCGCAATTCGTCGGCAATGATCCCCATGATACGCTCACGGCTTGCCAGGATCGCGAGATATTCCTTGATCTTTGCTGCAAGTTCCTGAAGCTCGTCGGTCACCTCCTGAACGCCGAGCTGCGTCAGGCGTTGTAAGCGCAGTTCAAGAATCGCCCGTGCCTGCGCCTCTGACAGGTTGTAGGTGCCGTCTTCGTTGATCGTGTGGGTCGGATCATCGATCAGCTTGATATATTCAGCAATCGACGCCGCAGGCCAGCGGCGTGTCATCAGCTTTTCGCGCGCATCCGCCGCATCCTGAGAGCCACGGATCGTCGCGACGACTTCATCCACGTTGGATACCGCGACTGCCAATCCGCACAAGATGTGACTACGTTCACGGGCCTTGCGCAATTCGTAGGCCGTGCGACGGGCGACGACATCCTCTCGGAAATCAACAAAATAATGCAGGAAATTCCGAAGCGTCAGTTGTTCGGGCCGCCCACCATTCAGCGCTAGCATGTTACAGCCAAATGACGTCTGCATCGGCGAAAAGCGGAACAGTTGATTCAGGACCACTTCCGCAGTTGCATCGCGCTTTAGCTCAACGACAACACGCACACCGGCCCGGTCGCTCTCGTCCTGAACATGGGCGATACCTTCAATTCGTTTATCTCTCGCGGCCTCTGCGATCTTGTCGATCATCGAGGCCTTGTTCACCTGATAAGGGATTTCGTCGATAACGATTGCCCAACGGTCCTTGCGGAGCTCCTCGACGTGGGTTTTCGCGCGTATGATGACTGAGCCGCGACCTTCCAGATAAGCCTTTCGCGCACCTGATCGGCCGAGCATGATTCCGCCTGTCGGGAAGTCGGGACCGGGCACATATTGAATGAGGTCTTCGGAGGACAGGTCAGGATTTTCGATCAATGCCAGCGTTGCATCGATAATCTCGCCCAGATTGTGTGGCGGAATATTGGTTGCCATGCCGACTGCAATACCGCCGGCGCCATTGACGAGCATGTTGGGGAAACGGGCAGGGAGGACGGTGGGCTCACGGTCCTTCCCGTCGTAGTTATCCTGAAAATCAACGGTATCTTTGTCGATATCGGCAAGCAGGTATGCTGCTGGCTTGTCCATGCGTACTTCTGTGTAACGCATCGCGGCAGGGTTATCGCCGTCCATCGAGCCGAAGTTGCCCTGGCCATCCAGCAGCGGCAGCGACATTGAGAAATCCTGCGCCATCCGCACCAACGCCTCATAAATCGCGCTGTCTCCGTGTGGGTGATATTTACCCATTACGTCCCCAACGGGACGCGCGGATTTTCTGTAGGGCTTGTCATGCGTGTTGCCGGTTTCATGCATCGCGTAAAGGATGCGTCGGTGCACTGGCTTGAGGCCGTCCCTGAGATCGGGAATTGCGCGGCTCACGATTACGCTCATTGCGTAATCAAGATACGACGTCTTCATCTCATCAATGATTGAAATTTGCGGGCCGGAGTGCGCGCTGCGCTCCGGTGCGGATTCATCATTGTTTTCAGGGGTTTCCGGTGTATCGTTCACGTTTCGGACCTGTCTGCACAAAGGCTCAATATATTGTCACGAAAGGTATAACAGACGCCGGATGTAGTGTGCAATGGCCTAGGCCGAGTGCTATTGTCAGCCAGCCTGACTGAATGCTAACATGCTGTTTTAATTGTATTTAAAAACGGTCGTGGCATTATATTTTCATGAGCATTGAAATAATCAGAGGCCGTCCAATGAAAATGACCGAAACGGAACTCATGTTGAGCGGATACGGGCTAACGACCGCAGAGATGTTTTACGGGATGCCCGATCACCCCAGCGTCCTTAATTCCTTCATCTGGCAGGATTATGATCTCGCACCAGATCACACGCGGCTACTATCGTTTATTGATTATTGGCGCGACGAGATCGAAGGGCCGTTGCACTCGGTGCGGTTTGTTCATCGAAAGCTGATTTCGGCGGGCGAATGGCGTCAGGTCGTGGGCGAATTTACCTATCACTAGGTTGCATCTGCGCGACTCAACATCCCGAAAAGATCCCTCGGGTCGTCAGGATCAGCCAGCATGTCCAAAGGCTGGCTGAAGCCAGTTCCCTGAATGGCTTGATGAATGTAGCGAAGTGCGCTGAAATCCTCAATTGCAAAGCCGACACTGTCGAAAAGCGTGATTTGTCGGTCACCTGTGCGCCCCGTTTTTTGACCGATGATGACCTCCCACAATTCAGTTACAGGATGTTCAGGCGCAAGTTGCTGAATTTCACCCTCTATTCGGGTTTGCGGCGGATATTCCACGAAAATGTCCGAACGCAAAAGGATGTCCTTGTGCAATTCGGTTTTGCCTGGGCAATCGCCGCCGATCGCATTGATATGCACACCTGATCCGATCATGTTGTCCGTCAGGATCGTCGCGTATTGTTTGTCAGCTGTGCATGTCGTGACGATCTGCGCCCCTTCGACGGCTTCTTCGGCTGATGAGCAGATCACGACCTCTAGACCATGACCTGATAGGTTAGAGGCACATTTCTGCGTGGCTCCTCTGTCAATGTCGAATAGGCGAACGGTTTCAATCCCGCAAACCGCATTGAAAGCAAGGCACTGGAACTCGCTTTGCGCTCCATTTCCGATCATAGCCATGGTTTTCGAATTTTTTGGCGCAAGGACACGTCCCGCCAACGCGGACATAGCAGCAGTGCGGAGCGCAGTCAGCATTGTCATTTCGGTCAGCAGGATAGGATATCCCGTCGAAACGTCAGCGAGCAGCCCGAACGCAGTCACTGTTTGTAGGCCAGACTTCGTGTTGGACGGATGACCGTTAACATATTTGAAGCCATAATGGGCCCCATCTGATGTCGGCATCAGTTCGATGACACCAATATCGGAGTGCGAGGCAACCCGCGGTGTCTTGTCGAAATCGGGCCAGCGCCGGAAATCTGCCTCGATATAGTCTACGAGCTCACGCAAAACGGTTTCGATGCCGCGTGAGAGGACAAGTCTCATCATGTTCTCGACGCTGACGAACGGTACGAGCGCCTTTGAGGAAGGAGGGGTCATGCGAAACTCCGGGTCGGACGATCAAAAATACGTCGCCCCATCAGCGAGGCTGTGAGATCGACCATGACCGATGCCGTTTTGCCTCGGTCGTCGAGAAAGGGGTTAAGCTCAACAAGATCGAGCGAGGTTACAAGTCCGCTGTCATGCAGGAGTTCCATCACCAAATGCGCTTCACGGACTGTCGCGCCGCCTGGAACCGTAGTACCGACTGCGGGTGCAATGCTCGGGTCGAGAAAGTCGACATCTAGGGATACGTGCAAGCGCCCATTGGCCGCTGCGACACGTTCGAGGAACGCATCGAGCGGTTTCTTGATCCCATATTCATCTATCATCCGCATATCTGCGAGGTTAACGTCCAGAGCTTCCAGTGCCGCTTTTTCGGCGCCATCTACGGAACGCAATCCGATCATGCAGATGTTCTCTGTCGGAATTGGCGCGGAGAGCGGAGGAAAGTCCTCAAATCCTTTCTGACCGGTGATATAGGCCACCGGAGTGCCGTGGAGGTGCCCGCTGTCCGTTGTATTGGGGGTGTGGAAATCACTATGGGCATCCAGCCAAAGGACAAATTGCGGCTGTCCCGTCTGTCTCGCAATTTCCGCAATTCCAGAAACGGAACCAAGAGACAGGGCATGGTCCCCGCCCATAAAGATAGGCAAGTCATCAGGCGCGACTGCTTCTGCCGCGCGCTTGAGTGACCGGGTCCAGCCGACTGTCTCGAAGAGTCCGAAAAGTGCCGGATTTACATTTCCCAGCTGTGTCTCATCCACCTCATCCGGCGACAGGTTGCCGATGTCAGCGACTGTATGTCCGAGGTTTGAGAGGGCATCCCGAATACCTGCCGTGCGATACGCATCCGGTCCCATGAGGCAACCTTGCCTGCGTTTGCCGCAATCTATCGGCGCTCCGATCAGTATGATGTTTTTCTTTGTCATGACGCGATCATGTTCCCGTTTTGAGGATGACAGAAGCCATCATATTGCTCATAAAGAAATCGAATTAGCCAAAGTGAGCATCAAAAATGGATGATTTGGATCAACGCTTGATCGCGCTTTTGAAGCGGGACGGCCGCGCGTCATTGTCGGAACTTGCAAGTGATCTTGGCGTAACGCGAACGACTGTGCGTGCGCGGATGGCAAAACTGACCCAAGAAGGAGAAATCGCTGGCTATACCGTGCTCACACGGAGTGACGTAGCGGCCAGTCCCGTTCGGGGTCTTATGATGCTGGGGATCGAGGGGCGTGGCACTGAAAAGATTCTGCAGAGATTGACCGGTATGCCCGAAGTCACCGGCGTTCACACGACGAATGGTACATGGGATCTGATTGCAGAAATCGGAACTGACACGCTGGAAGCTCTGGATAAAGTCTTGTTCGCGATCCGTAGGATTGATGGCATCACGCGAAGCGAAACAAATCTATTGCTTTCCACGCGTCGCGCGGTCCGGCGTTAGGCCAAGCGGCTGCGCATGGCTGCGGCGATCCATACGGCTGCCAGAACGAAAGAAAATAGCGCATTCCAGCTCGGCATGGAGAGCGTTAGAAACTCCCAGCTGACCTGATCGCAAAGGATCAGTTTTGGCCCGGTCGTCGCCAGCAAATCTCCACCTGAAAGGCCGGCGATCCCGTCGCCTGCACCAGTGCAACTCGATGGCCCTTCCCACCAGTCGCGTTCAACCCCAGTATGATAGACACCGATTATTCCCGTCGTCAGGGCCGCGCCCGCACCGAAAAGCGCTATCGCCGCGCTCGGCACCACTGCGCCAATCACTCCCAACAGGATCGCTACTGCATGCGGCCAACGCTGCCAGATGCACATTGCACATGGTGCATAGCCAAGTGCTTGAAAGATAAATGCACCACCCAGCAGGCCGAAAGACCCAGCACCAGCAAGTATGATGAGATTTCGGGGGGATAGGTTGGTCATAGATATTTCACCGTGTAGAAACCGCCGACAAGAAGAACGCAGAACAAAATGAACATTAATCCGAGGCGCCGTTCGATGAAGTCGCGGATTGGAGCCCCGAATTTCCATAGCAGAGCCGCCACAATAAAGAAGCGCAGCGCACGTGCAATGACGGCTGATAAGATAAATATCGGCAGGCTTAACTGCGTCGCGCCCGATGCAATCGTGATCACTTTAAACGGAAAGGGCGTGACCCCGGCGACGAGTACCGCCCATGCACCCAATTCGTTGTAGCGGATCGCGAATTCTTCAAAATAGCCGCTTTTGCCATAGAATTCGAGAACCGGGCGACCGACCGTCTCAAAGAGCCCGTATCCGATATAGTAGCCCATCAAGCCACCGAGCACGGATGACGCTGTCGCAACGAAAGCGATCAGAAACGCACGCGACGGGCGGGCGATGATCATCGGGATCATCAGGACATCAGGCGGAATAGGGAAGACCGAGCTTTCCACGAATGCAACAAAGGCCAATGCCCATAAAGCATATCTGGAATCGGCCAGTGACATTGTCCAGTTGTAAAGCCCGCGGATCATCCAAATCCCTCTTCTTGATCAGCTGGCTTAGGCCATGAGTCATCAGCTAGGTCAAGCCTTCCGATCCTGCGTTGACGAGGACGTAAGAGAGCGATAGACGACGATCAAAGCCGGTGTGGCGGAATGGTAGACGCAGCGGATTCAAAATCCGCCGATGGCAACATCGTGGGAGTTCGAGTCTCCCCACCGGCACCACCAAGAACGAAAAACGGCGCCGCACGGCGCCGTTTTTGTTTAGCGGTGTCTGAATATCCTAATCTTCTGCCGCGTAGAAGGCACCGTCGGTGTAGTCGATAGTGGAGCCGCCGTCAGGTGTGAGTGAACCTGAAACCCCTGTTTCAGAGGCCATTGTCAACTTGTCTTCACTATTTTTATAAAAATCACCGTTCGCTGTGAAATCCAGCGTATAGTCGGTGCCTCCCGCCGAGATTGTTCCGTTTCCGCTGGTCGCCACGGTCGTTCCCGTAATCGATCCCGTCCAATCGACTGATCCGCTAAAGCTCTCTGAAACCGCACTTAACGGGTTTTCGGCCCCGCCGTCGATCAATCGAATTTGAGATGCTTCGCCGTCGATGTTTCCCGTACTGTAATCGGCAGTGGCCGCCAAATCAGCGAGAATGAATTCAGATGAGGTATCGCCAAGAGCAAGATGGCCCGTGAATCCGGCGGTGCCGGTGTCTCGAATGTCGCCGGCGGTTGCGGCGGTGTAATCAGGAAGTTCATTAATGACTTCCTCAATTGCTTGCGCGTCTTCCAGTGTCGCAAGCAATGAACAGCCCGAGAGGGCGAATGCTGAAATTGTAATCGTAAAAGCCGTATGAAGTGGGCGCCGGATCATAATCTGTCCTCTGGTTAACATACTGTAGAATCACAATGGGCGACCGAGGCGTGGTGTGTCCAGTGTCTGGGCCCGGATTCGGGCGTATTGGACCGGTAGAAGGGCTGTTTTTGTTTCGCCTAGGTGCTGCATTACCCATTCGGGTATAAGAAATCGAACACGTATAAGATGTTTTTCCGCTTCTGAAAAAGAAACAGTGTCTTGAGAATCTCCACATTGTTCGCAGGTATGTTGAATGTGCCTTAAATGTGGCGGTTTCCTCTTTGTTGAGCGGAGGGATACAAAGGAAGTTCATTTTTCATTGAAATTTCACGCCAGGGCGGTTCGCGGCAGAATTCCACCTCTATTGTTTAAGAATAGGCAACAATAAAATAACTCCGACCCGTAAACCTTTCTACCTAAAGGTGAATTAAGGCGTGATCGTCGAATTTCGCCACAATTTTTCCTTTATTCGAAAGGCTAAGAAGTATATCCATTTAGGTAGCCCGACTGGGGGGCGTTCGGCCGATTGGGGCGGCCGGGTCCAAATCGCAACTTCTTGGACCGAAGCGAGTCTGCATTGTGGTCTTCCACTTTGCGCAAAACTGGTCACTCGAATGGCTCGGGTGGCGTGGGATTGTGTGTCTGCTTGAATTGGGGGCAGCGCGCAGGAACGTAAAGACCGTGTTGGGGGAAGTAAAATGAGTGATCGGGTACAGCCAACAGGTGGAGCAGGGACCACCTCGGCAACTTCGGACCTGAATGTTACGCGCACCGGGGGCTTTAACTCTGTAACTTTTGGCAATGATGGCGCGGAGGCGGGCGAAGTGGTCCTTGATAATGGATCGCGGGTTCAGTTTTCGGATCTCGAGGCCGTTATTCCGTGTTTCACACCAGGCACCAAAATCGCCACACCGCGGGGGGAGCGGCCGGTTGAGGAATTACGTGCCGGTGATCGTGTTATCACACGAGACAATGGGTTACAGGAAATTGCATGGGTTGGTCAGATCGAGATGCCGGGTAAGGTACTCAAAGCCAACCCGCATCTGAAGCCGATCCTGATCAAAGCAGGCGCATTGGGGAATGGCCTGCCTGAGACGGACATGCTGGTCTCGCCTAACCATCGTGTGCTGGTCGCAAATGACAGAACGCATCTGTTCTTTGACGAGAGCGAAGTTCTGGCCGCTTCCAAGCACCTTCTAGGTACGGCGGGTGTACATGAGGTCGATGTCATTGGGACGACCTACATACACTTCATGTTCGAGCGCCACGAGGTAGTTCTGTCAAACGGCGCATGGACGGAAAGCTTCCAGCCGGACGATTTCAGTCTCAAGGGCGTCGGAAATTCTCAACGCAACGAGATTTTCGAACTGTTCCCGGAGCTGAAAGAGAAGCGCGGCGAAGATGCCTACAAGACGGCCCGCCGCTCGCTTCGTCAGGAAGAAGTTCAGGCGATGATGCAACCGTAATGAGTGCGTGATCTGGGATCATGTGGTTTAGAACGCGGGGTCGGTGACGGCCCCGCGTTTTCTTAATACCGGCCGCCAATGTAGTTCGCGCGCCATTCTTGCCAGTCCTCAGGGGTGTCCAGATCGGTCGTCGCCTTTGCGGCTTTTAGAAGTATTTGCCTGAGCTCTTCACGTTCGAGCAATTCTGCCAGTCCCGCATCCCCCGATAAACTCTCGGCATCCGGTAGCCGGTGATGCGGAACGAAAACCGGATGACCTCTACCGCCTGTCTCATCCGTCGCTCGTGCTGCACGGTCAGGCGTCTTGGCGATCTCATCTGCGAACAGCAACAGATCATCTGGCTCCAGTTCAGGGAGGTCGGCGAGCATGACAATCATCCCGTCATGGTGTGCAGCGGCACGCGCACCCTGTTTGATAGACTCAGACAACCCATTTTCCGGGGTTTCGATCACCTGAACACTCAAATTCGGATGTGCCACCTGCGACAATGCTGTTGCACGAGCCAAATTTCCTGCAGGCACAGTGACACTTACCGGAAGTCCCGTCGCCAGGGCAACACGTGCTTGCCGCGCGATTAGCGGCAGACCATCCACTTGCTCCAGGAGCTTGTCTTGCTCTCCCATTCGACTGGACGCACCGGCTGCAGGGATAAGGATCAGAGGTGTCATCTGAACTTTTCGCCTTCAGGGTCAAAAATCGGTTCGTTTAAAATCCGAGCCCTACGCCGCTCGCCAAGTATCTCAATTTCAACCTCCAGATTTTCCTTTACATCCGCTCTTGGGACCAGACCAAACGCGATCGAGCGTTGCGAATGGTGAGAATAGCCACCTGATGTGCAGAACCCTTTTACCGTTCCGTCAATGAAGATCGGCTCGTATGCAACGACATCCGCGTCATTTGCTTCCACTTCGAACACGGCGAGTTGACGTTCGGGCGGGGTGGCGCGCTCTGCCTCGGCTGCCGATCGGCCGAAGAAGTCCACATTCTTCTTCCAAGAGATAAACCGATCCATCCCTGTTTCAGCTGCGGTGTAGTCCGGTGAAAACTCTCGCATCCACGAGCCGAAAAAGCGATCAAGCCGGAGAGACATCATCGCACGCATTCCGAACGGCTTCATCCTGAGCGGCGCGCCAGCCTCCCAGAGTGTTTCCCACAATTGCCGCTGGTCCATCGGGTCACAAAAGATCTCGAAACCCAGATCGCCAGTGTAACTGACACGCTGCACGATGCAGTCCACCTGACCCACAACCATCGGGACAACGTCGAGGAACCGAATGCTGTCCACATCAAAGCGCGTGCAAGTTCTCAAAACCTCGCGCGCCATCGGGCCCGCGATCTGGAAGCCTGTCAGCTCATCTGATGTATTTTCGATGATCACATCTTCAGACTTGTTGCGCAGGAACCAGCGCATGTGGATCGCCTGTGCTCCGTAGGATGCCGTCAGTCGGAAATCGTCGTCGGCGAGACATGAAATTGTGAAGTCTCCCAGTAGCTTTCCCTTAGGCGATAACATCGGTGAGAGGCTCATCCGCCCTGGCTGTGGCACGCGGCCTGCCATGATCTTGTCCAGCCATCGACGCGCATTCGCACCTCTGACACGGAATTTTCCGAAATTATGGACCTCGTTGATGCCAACGTTTTCCCGCACCGCTGCCACTTCACGGGCCGTGGCATCCCATGCATTTGAGCGTCTGAACGAAGGTGTTTCATGGCGGGTTTCGCCATCAGCCGCGAAATAGTTCGGGACTTCGAGACCAAATTGATGCCCCCAAACAGCGCCCATGCCGTTGAAAATGTCATACATCGGCGTTGTTCTGTGTGGGCGCGCAGCCGGAAGTTCTTCATTTGGATAAGAAACCGAGAACCTGCGCTGATAATTTTCGATCACCTTGGGGCGGGTATAGCCAGGCGTGATCCAGTCGCCAAAGCGCCCGACATCCATCGCTGTCACGTCGCGCTCAGGTTCCCCCTCAATCAACCATTGCGCAAGGGTCAGGCCTACACCCCCACCTTGGCTGAAGCCCGCCATGACGCCGCATGCAGACCAATAGTTGCGAATTCCGGGAACCGGACCGACAAGCGGATTCCCGTCCGGTGCGAAAGTGAACGGACCGTGGATCACCGACTTGATTCCCGCGCGCTCCAAAACAGGGAAACGTTTGTAGGCGAAATTGATGCTTTCTTCGATCTTGTCGAAATCATCAGGCAAGAGTTCGTGCCCAAAATCCCAAGGCGTGCCGTCAACGGCCCAAGGGCGGCACGGTTGTTCGTAGAAACCGATGCACAGTCCGCGCCCCTCCTGGCGAAGGTAGCTTTCACCCGCAGGGTCTATGACATGCGGATGTTCGGAGTCCCGCTCGTAAATTTCGGGCGTTTCATCAGTCACAAGGTACTGATGCTCCATCGGATGAAGCGGGAAATATATTCCCGCCATCTGACCAACTTCCCGCGCCCAAAGTCCGCCTGCATTGACAACGTGCTCGGCGTGAATCGTGCCGTTTTCCGTAACGACATCCCAGCTTCCGTCGGCGCGCTGGTTTGTCTCGATCACCTTGCAATGGGTTTCGATTTTCGCCCCGCCCATCCGCGCGGCCTTCGCATAGGCATGGGTAGTGCCGGACGGGTCCAGATGGCCGTCTAAAGGATCGTATAGTGCTCCAATAATCCCCTCCAGATTGACGATCGGCGCAATTTTCGCGATTTCATCAGGCCCGACAATCTCGGTCTCTAGTCCCATGTAGCGGTGCTTGGCCCGCTCGGCGACGAGCATGTCGAACCTGTCTTTGTTGTCGGCCAGCGTCACGCCACCAACATGATGAAGGCCGCAGGACATGCCGGTAATTTCTTCCAGCTCCTTGTACAAACGGATCGTGTAGCCTTGTAGGGCCGCCATATTGGTGTCAGCGTTTAATGTGTGAAAACCACCTGCCGCGTGCCAAGTAGAGCCAGAGGTCAACTCTGACCGTTCAATCAGCATGACGTCGCTCCACCCAAGCTTTGTCAGGTGATACAGAACCGAGCAGCCGACAACGCCGCCGCCGATGATCGCAACGCGAGTAGTGGATTTCATGGAATAGCTCCGATTTATTTCCCGCATCATGGCATCACTCAAATTGTTGAATTGCCTCGAAACGACAGTTTGTGTCGCCTTGGGGCAAACTCGCGGAGGGGACAAAGGGCAGTCTTGGCAGCGACTCAAACAGTGCCCGAAAGGCCTTCGATATGAAAACTCACGCTCAGGCCGTTGTGATCGGCGGTGGCGTAATCGGCTGCTCAATCCTCTATCATCTTGCCAAGCTTGGTTGGAGTGATGTCGTCCTTCTTGAACGAGACGAGCTGACGTCCGGCTCCACTTGGCATGCGGCGGCTAATATTCATGGCTTGCATGACAGCACCAATATCAGCCGCATTCAGCACTACACGATGAACCTCTACAAAGAGCTGGAAGCCGAAACAGGGCAGGGCTGTGGTGTGTTCCAGCCCGGTTCTCTCTACCTCGCGCAGACCGAAGCACGGGAGCACCAGCTCAGGTTACAGGCTGCCAAAGCCAAGTTCTACAAAATGAATTTTCATGAGATTGGACGGGATGAGGCGGAACGTCTGCACCCCCTGGTCAATTTCGACGGCATTCGCTGCATCATGTATGAGCCGGATGGCGGAAACGTCGATCCTTCAGGTGTGACAAATGCCTACGCGGTGGGTGCGCGTCAGCATGGTGCAGAAATCCATCGTTTCACGCCAGTAACCGCAACAATCCAGCAACCGGACGGGAGCTGGATCGTAGAAACTCCAAAAGGCAACATCCACACGCAATGGGTGGTCAACGCGGCTGGTCTCTGGGGGCGTGAGGTTGCTCGACTTGCCGGTATTGAGTTGCCGCTGCAACCGACCGAACATCAGTATTTCGTCACAGAAACGATCGCTGAAATTGCGGCAATGGACCGTCGCCTACCGTCTGTGGCTGACCGCGATGGCGAGTATTACCTGCGGCAGGAAGGCAAGGGCCTGCTGATCGGTGCCTATGAACGCGACGTCCGTTTCTGGGCTGAAGAAGGCACGCCGCTAGATTTTGCGCATGATCTGTTCCCCGATGATCTTGAGCGGATCGAAGAGAACATGATGCGCGCTATCGACCGCGTTCCAGCGGTTGGTGAGGCAGGTATCAAAAGGGTTATCAACGGGCCGATGATCTGGTCACCGGATTCCAATGTGCTCTACGGTCCCCATCCCGATTTGCGGAACTATTTCTGTTGTAACGGCATTATCCCGGGCTTCAGCCAGTCGGGCGGAATGGGATTGATGGCCGCACAATGGATGATCGAAGGTGAAAGCCAGTATGATATGTTCGCCTGGGATGTCGCGCGCTTTGGGGAATGGGCGGATAAAGCTTTCACCAAAGCGCGGGTCGGCGATCAGTATGCGCACCGTTTTTCCATCCATTTCCCAAACGAAGAGCGCGAGGCCGGACGACCGGTTCGCATCCGTCCTGCCTATAATCGGCAAAAAGAGTTGGGCGCAGTTTTTGGTTTGAATTACGGTTGGGAGCATCCTCTCTGGTTCGCTGATCAACAAGGCACCAAAGACACAAACGGGTTCACGCGCCAGAATTGGTTCGAGCCTGTTGGCCGCGAATGCCGGATGCTCCGGGAATCTGCGGGCATCATAGATATTTCCAACTTTGCCAAGTATGTCGTGAAAGGCGCAGAGGCGGAGACTTGGCTCAATGCGATTTTCGCAAACAACATGCCCAAGTCTGTCGGACGCTCCTGTTTGACGCCGCTGATCGGCGTGCGCGGCGGTATTGCAGGTGATTTCACGGTCACACGCATCGCAGAGGACGAGTTCTGGATCATCGGATCCGGTATGGCAGAGCGGTATCACAAGCGTTTCTGGGCCCAAGTGTCGATGCCCGCTGCGGTGAGTTTCGAAAGCCGGACAGAGAGCCACTGTGGCTTCAACGTTGCGGGGCCAAAATCGCGATCACTGCTCCAGCGCCTGACCAATGTGTCTTTGGAAACCGACGAGTTTCCGTTCATGCGCTCGAAAATGATCGAGATCGCTGGCGTCGAAGTCTTGGCGCTCCGTGTCTCTTTCACAGGAGATCTTGGCTGGGAGTTGCATTGCCGGACCGAAGACCAGCTCAGGCTCTATGATGCGCTATTGGAGGCTGGGAAAGAGTTCGGAGCCGGACCTGTAGGAAGCCGTGCGCTGATGTCGCTGCGCATTGAAAAAGGCTATGGCTCATGGAGCCGCGAATACAGCCCAGAGTACTGGCCCCAAGAGGTTGGTTTGGACCGCCTGATAAAATTGGAAAAGGATTTCCTCAACAAATCCGGTTACATAAAGATCAAAGACAACGCACCGCGCGAGACACTGGCTCTGATTCACGTCATGGATGTTGATTCCGCAGATGCCACGGGCGGCGAGCCGATCTTTCTCCCCGATGGAACACCAGTCGGTCGCGTGACCAGCGGGACCTTCGGGTACACGGTCGATATGAGCCTGGCGCTAGGTTATGTCAAAAATGTTGCCCCTGGATCCGAGGTCGACGTTATGATTCTCGGTCGACCACACCGGGGCGTGGTCCTTTCTGAGCCGCCCTTTGATCCAAATGGCGAAAGGCTCCGTCAGTAGACGGAGCCTGTTACGTCACCTGAAGCCGGTTGGTCCGGCTTCAGGGAATAATGCGGGTGTATTTGATGCCTTCGAGAGAGGCGCCAATCCGAATTCCGGCCTGCGCGAAAACGACCGCGATAACCGGAGCGCGCGTTGTCGTGGTATCGGCACGAATGCCATCAGCATTGTCGTTCAACGCATATTCGATATCCGCGCCTGCCGCCCAGCCGCTGGACTGACGGAAATTCATCAGTGCTTCGTTGGTCATGAAAAACAGAACATGACTAAATTGCTGCGCTCCGAATTGCAGACCCGCGCTTGCACTCGTTGCGGAATAGTAGTCGACCGTCGTGCCTGAAATCTGCAGCACGCCGCGCCCGTAGGAGCCGCCAATTCCGAAACCGGCTTCGGTCATGACCGGCATCACCAGCATCCCTGCAGATTTCTCTGCCAGATCCTGCGTGCCTGGATAGGTGGAATACATATAACTCAGGGTCCGCTGGACCCGCGCATCGATCGTTTGCTGACCGGCCCCGCCGATCCCGTTGCTACAAGCCGCCAAGCCGCCAACCGCGACAGCGCCCAGAGCGAAATTTCGCCGTGATAAAGTGCTCATGATTTGCCTCATATGTTCGCCCGTCTTTTGCGGGCCTTTGAGCGTAGTATAGCTTTACTCATAAGGCCTGTCACCCGCTTCCCGCCTATGCGCGAAACTCAGCCGTTAAGCACTTTCGCGGCATCGAGTGCGAAATAGGTGAGGACGCCATCACAACCAGCGCGTTTGAAGGCCAGAAGGCTCTCCATCATTACGCTGTCACGATCCAGCCAGCCATTGGCAGCAGCAGCCGAGAGCATC
>JAEPMR010000042.1 GCA_017643845.1 Marivivens sp.
ACCCGAAGAAAGACGAGGTTCTGATCCGCGTCATGGCCTCCGGCGTCACCAAGGCCGACACCATGATGCGCTCCGGCACGCCCTATCTCGCGCGCCTGATGGTCGGCTTCCCTCGTCCGCGCCACCCGATCCTCGGCACCGGTTATGCGGGCATCGTCACCGAAGTCGGCGCAGAGGTCACAGGCTTCCGTGTGGGCGACCGTGTTTATGGCAATGCGGGCCTCACCTTCGGGGCCAATGCCGATTACGTCACCGTCAAACAGTCCGAACTGATCGTGCCTATGCCCGACGGCCTCAGCTTCGAGGATGCCGCTCCGCTCACCGATGGCGCGCTCACTTCGCTGACCTTTCTGCAGGAAATCGCCCATCTCCAGCCCGGCCAGCGCATTCTGATCATCGGCGCGACCGGCGCACTCGGCGCCGCCGCCGTGCAAATCGCCAAGTCGATGGGCGCCCATGTCACCGGCACCGCCCGCGCCGCCAATTTCGGCTTCCTGCGTGATCTCGGCGCCGATGAGGTGATCGACCACGGCATCCGCAACGTCAGCCAGATGACGGGCCAATATGACGTGATCTACGACACCCCCGGCGTCGCCCCCTTCCGCAGCACCCGCCACCTGCTCACACCCAAGGGGCTTTATATGTCCCCCGTACTGGGCTGTGACCTGATGTTCCAGATGCTCATGACCCGCCGTTCAAAAGGCCGCCGCGCGGTGTTCTCCGCCACAGGCTTACGTTCACCCGCGCAGCAGCGCCCGCTCTGCGATCAGATCAATGAGATGATGACCTCCGGCCAGCTGCGCGGCCTTGTCGAACACCGCTTCCCGCTCAGCGATGCCGCCCGCGCCCACGCGCTGGTGGACGCCGGACACAAGCGTGGCAATGTGGTGCTGACCTCGGCTTAAACGCCGAGGCACCAGCGCATGATCGCCTTCTGCGCATGGAGCCGGTTCTCGGCCTCGTCAAAGATCACCGATTGCGGCCCGTCCATCACTTCGCTGGTGGCCTCATCATCACGATGGGCGGGCAGACAATGCATAAACAGCGCGTCAGGGTTCGCCTTCGCCATCAGATCGGCATTCACCTGATAGGGGCGCAGCTGGTTGTGCCGCCGCTCCCGCGCCGATTGCGGGTCATGCATGCTCACCCACGTATCCGTCACCACCAGATCAGCACCTTCAACCGCCTTATGCGGGTCACGCTCGATGGTGATGTTCACCCCCTTCGCCCGCGCCTCGTTGACGAAACCGGCCTCAGGGTCCAGCGTCTCCGGCCCGGTAAAAGTCAGGTCAAAACCGAACTGCCCCGCCGCATGGATAAAGCTCGCACAGACATTGTTGCCATCGCCCGACCACACGACCTTCTTGCCCGCAATCGGCCCGCGATGCTGCTCGAAGGTCATGATGTCAGCCATGATCTGGCAGGGGTGGCTGCGGTTCGTCAGCCCGTTGATCACCGGCACCGAGGCATATTCCGCCATTTCCAACAGCGTCGCTTCCTCGAATGTGCGGATCATGATCAGGTCCACATAGCGGCTCAGCACACGGGCGGTATCAGCGATTGTCTCGCCATGGCCCAGCTGCATATCGGCACCCGACAGCACCATCGTTTGCCCGCCCATCTGCCGCACACCCACGTCAAAGGACACCCGCGTCCGCGTTGACGGCTTCTCGAAGATCAACGCCACCATATGCCCCTCCAGCGGGCGCGTATCGTCCGGCGTCCCCTTCGGGCGGCCATTGCGGGCGGCGCGCATCTCGTGTGCGCTGTCGATCATCACCCGCAGGTCTTCCGGCGTGGTCTTGTTGATATCAATAAAGCTTTGCATCTCGTCGTCTTTCATCCGCGGGCGGCGCAGCCTACCCTTTTCATATCTTTGAGTTACTTGGCGCTCACGCTCTTGGCCGCGCGATCCAGCCGCGCCACCGCTTCCGCGATGTCCTCATCGGTGATCGTCAACGGCGGCAGCAGGCGCAGCACGTTATCCGCCGCAGGCACCGTCAGCACCTCCGCCTTGTATCCTGCCGCCATCACATCGGCGTTCACCGCCTTGCACTTCAGCCCCAGCATCAGCCCCGCGCCGCGCACAGACTCGAACACATCGGGGTTATCGGCCACCAGCCCTTCCAGCTTTTGGCGGAACAGCCCCGCCTTGCGGTTCACCTCGGCAAGGAAGGCATCATCCGCCACGATCTCCATCACCTTGTTGCCCACCGCGCAGGCCAGCGGGTTGCCGCCATAGGTCGAGCCATGGCTGCCGGCTGTCACGCCGCTTGCCGCGTTTTCCGTCGCCAGCACCGCACCGAGCGGGAAGCCCCCGCCAATGCCCTTCGCCACCATCATGATGTCCGGCGCGATCCCTGCCCATTCATGCGCAAAGAGCTTGCCCGTCCGGCCCACGCCGCATTGCACCTCGTCAAAAATCAGCAACAGCCCGTGCTCGTCACACAGGTCGCGCAGCCCTTTCAGGCACTGGTCAGGCACGGGGCGAATGCCCCCCTCGCCCTGCACCGGTTCGATGAGGATCGCCCCCACATCACCCGCCGCAGCCGCTTCCCGCAGCGCGTCATGGTCGCCAAACGGCAAATGCCGGAAGCCCGGCAACAGCGGCGCAAAGCCCTTAGTCATCTTTTCCGATCCCGCCGCCGCGATCCCAGCCGCTGACCGGCCGTGGAAAGAGCCCTCAAATGTCAGGATCGTGCTGCGCTCCGGCTGGCCCTTCTCATGCCAGTATTTCCGCGCCATTTTCACGGCCAGCTCACAGCTTTCGGTACCGGAATTGGTGAAAAACACCGTATCGGCAAATGTCGCCTCCACCAGCCTGTCGGCCAGTTCCTGCTGGGCGGGGATCTGGTAGAGGTTCGACACATGCCACAGTTTGCCCGCCTGTTCGGTGAGCACCTCCACCAAAGCAGGATTGGCATGGCCCAGCGCATTCACCGCAATGCCCGCACCGAGATCGAGAAAACGTCGCCCGTCCGCTTCCACGAGCCAAGCGCCCTCGCCCCGCTCGAATGAAAGCGGCGCACGGTTATAGGTCGGAAGTACGGTGGGGATCATCTGTTTTCCCTTTATTTGAAAGAAGCCCGAGGGATGCCGCAGGCATCAGGGCAAGTCAACGATTTATGGAAGGTCATGACAACGGCAATCGCCGCCGAGAATCGCGTTTCAGCGTCGGCGTCGGTCGGATTTATGGATCAGCGCGGTTGTCATACGCGCCTCATAGGCCGCGCCCGCGCCTCACACAAGCGTTTTCACGATTTCAGGCGATAGCCGATGCGGATCCAGTGCCAGACCAGCCCCACCACCAGCGCAGCGGCCAGCGAAGCGATCCATAATCCCTGCCACGGTGAGCTGTCAGATACCCCGATCATCCCGTAACGCACCCCGTCGATAATATAGAAAAACGGGTTCGCATGGCTCAATACCTGCATCACCGGCGGCAATGCCTCGATCGAATAGAACGTGCCCGAAAGGAACGACAGCGGCGTCACCACGAAATTCGAAATCGTCGCCAACTGGTCGAATTTATTGGCAAAAATCGCAGCCACCATGCCCAGCGCACCCATAAACACCGACCCGACAACCACAAACACCAGCATCCACAGCGGCGATTGCGGCACGATCCCGAGGAACAGCCAAACGCCGATTGTGATCGCCAGCGCCACAATCGTCCCCCGCGCCACCGCGCCGAAGAGATAGCCGAATGTGATCTCGGCAGGGCTCAGCGGCGGCATCAGCGTATCGACGATATTGCCCATCACCTTGGCCGAGGTCAGGCTTGAGGACGTATTGGCAAAGGCGTTCTGGATCACCGTCATCGTCAAAAGCCCCGGCGCGAGGAAGGTCATGAACGGCACGCCCATCACCTCGCCCCTGCGGCTGCCGATGGCGATTGCAAAAATCACCATGAAAAGCGCCGCATTGATCAGCGGCGCGATGATCGTCTGCGAATAGACATTCAGAAACCGCCGCGTCTCCCGCTGCGCCAATGTGTAGGTGCCCAGCCAGTTGATCCGCCCAAAGCGGCGCACGCCCATTTCCGCCCGTTCCATCGGCCTGCCTCCTGAATTCGTTACAATGCGATTCGGGTGCTTGTATCCCACGCGCGGGTGTCTAGAATAGGGGGCTGACCGAGATGAGACATTCCCGGGCCATGATGCGCCCGATGATCAAACCAAAGGAAACCATATGTCCTGGACCGACGAACGTGTCGAGCAGCTCAAAAAGATGTGGGGAGAGGGCCTCTCCGCCAGCCAGATCGCCAAGGAGCTGGGCGGCGTCACCCGCAATGCCGTGATTGGCAAGGTGCATCGCCTCGGCCTGTCGAACCGCACCACCGGCGGCGCAGCCGCCCCGACCGAGGCAAAGCCCGCGAAAGCGGCAGCCAAGCCCAAGGCGCCGAAACCGGCCGCAAAGCCCGCGCCAAAAGCCGCCGCCGAACCGGCCAAGCCCGAAGAGGCCGACAGCGACGATGACGCGGCTCCGATTCCGATGAGCGCGGCCCGCCGCGCGATCATTCCCGCAGGCCAGCCGCTGCCGCCGCAGCCCTCCGCGAACGAGATCGACCCGGAAGCGCTCGCCCGCGTCAGCGAGGTCGAGAAAACCGCCAAGAAGCTCAATCTGATGGAGCTGACCGAGCGCACCTGCAAATGGCCCGTCGGCGATCCCGCGACCGAGGATTTCTGGTTCTGCGGCCTGCCCTCGCAGGCGGGCAAGCCCTATTGCGAGGCGCATGTCGGCGTGGCCTTCCAGCCGATGAGCAGCCGCCGCGACCGCCGCCGCTAGACAGCCGCGCCGGACCAAATACGAAAGGCCGCCTCTCCGGGCGGCCTTTTCAATTCGCAAGGCTGGATTTGCAGCGCGTTGCTTCCAGCCGCGCCCGAGGGCCAGCGCCTAGTAGCTGACACCTGCACAATTGCGGCGGATCCAATCCCCGACGGAATGACCGTCCTCCCCGTCGAACTGCGCTCTCCAATCCTGCACGTTCACACCGGCCGGAAACCCGCCGATCGACGTAGAGTCCTTGATGTCCCGGATCATCTCACCTGGATTGCGATAGGTCTGGGTGGGATTGACCATGAGCATACACCCCTGATTGCCCTTATCCATATGACCATCGGAATTCCCGTAACTCGCACGACTGCCACCTCTTTCGGCCATGGCAGCCTCGGCAATAACAACGAGCCCCAGGCTCATCCCCATCGCCATGACAAAACGCGTCCCCTTCATAGCAGTCTCCTTCGGGTCGCGCCCCCACGCTTCAGACACATCCTAGCCTCGTATGTGGCAAGACTTGGGCGCTGATCTGGCTTTTCGTGGTCACATTTTCCCCCTATATGCCGCTCCATGTCTCAGAACCCGCCAAACCTCCGCCCCGATATCGCGCCGCGTGCGCGGATTGCCGATGCCCCCCGCCCCGCAGGGCGCGACAGCCAGCCGACCATCGGCATGGTCAGCCTCGGCTGCCCCAAGGCGCTGGTCGATAGCGAGCGCATCCTCACCCGCCTGCGCGCCGAAGGATACGCCATCTCGCCTGATTACGCGGGCGCCGATGCGGTGATCGTCAATACCTGCGGCTTTCTTGACAGCGCCAAGGCCGAAAGCCTCGACGCCATTGGCGAGGCGCTGACCGAAAACGGCCGCGTCATTGTTACCGGCTGTCTCGGGGCCGAGCCGGAATATATCACTGGCACCCACCCCCGCGTGCTCGCCGTCACCGGCCCGCACCAGTATGAGCAGGTGCTCGATGCCGTGCATACCGCCGTGCCGCCGTCGCCGGACCCGTATATCGATCTCCTGCCCGCCTCCGGCGTCTCGCTTACCCCGCGCCATTACAGCTACCTGAAGATCTCCGAGGGCTGTAACCACAAGTGCAAGTTCTGCATCATCCCCGATATGCGCGGCCGTCTCGCCTCCCGCCCCGCCCATGCAGTGCTGCGCGAGGCCGAAAAGCTCGTTGAAAACGGCGTGAAAGAGCTTCTGGTGATCTCGCAGGACACTTCCGCCTATGGCGTTGACCTCAAACACGCCGAAGAGCGCGGCCACCGCGCCCATATCACCGATCTCGCCCGCGATCTGGGCAGCCTCGGCGCATGGGTGCGCCTGCACTATGTCTACCCCTACCCGCATGTGCGCCAGCTCATTCCGCTGATGGCCGAGGGTCTGGTGCTGCCCTACTTGGACATCCCCTTCCAGCACGCCCACCCCGACACGCTCAAGCGCATGGCCCGCCCCGCCGCCGCCGCCCGCACGCTGGACGAAATCGCCGCATGGCGCCGTGACTGCCCCGAGATCACCCTGCGCTCAACCTTCATCGTCGGCTACCCCGGCGAAACCGAGGAGGAGTTCCAGACATTGCTCGACTGGCTCGATGAGGCGCAGCTCGATCGGGTCGGTTGCTTCCAGTATGAGAACGTCGCAGGGGCCCGTTCCAACGACCTTCCCGACCATGTGCCGGATGAGGTCAAACAATCCCGCTGGAATCGGTTTATGGAAAAATCTCAGGCCATTTCAGCCGCCAAATTGGCTTCAAAAGTTGGAAAAGTGCAAGAGGTCATCATCGACGAGATCGACGATGACGGCATCGCCACCTGCCGCACATGGGCCGACGCGCCCGAAATTGACGGCAATCTCTTCATCGACGACGGCACAGAGGCGCTGCGTGTCGGTGACATCGTGAAGGTCGCGGTGGACGAGGCCAGCGAGTATGATCTCTGGGGCCAAATCGTCCCCAACTAAGCAAAAAGGGCTGCGCCCGTCCCGAGGTGGGCGCGTCACCCCGCCCGATCACCGCACTTTATTCCACCACCCCGCCGAACCTCAGACCATCGCACAATCCCCACCATGCGCCCGCCCATGGGGCGGGACGGGCGCGGCCCGGGCTGGTCGCCCGTGCCAAAATCAATGTGAAGTTGTACCAAAGGTGATGCGCAACGATGCTCGGTTTGTCATACTTGCAGTCAGCATTTCATCACCAGAAGCGAGACATTCCTTGCAAACAGATGGCCCCAAAGGAAAAATCGACGCCTATATTTTCAACAATCCAAGCCTGATGGTCTTGTGTGGCACCTTCTTGGGAGGTGGCTTCGTCCTCTCCCTTGGCACGGAGATTTCAGCAGAAACGCGCGAATATCTCCTATACGCTTTAACGGCGATCATAACGCTCTTTGCCTCCGCGATAGCACTCTTCGGGACATTTCGTCTGATCAATCATCAAAAAGAAATTGAAGCCGAAAACCGCAGACGAAAGTTGGACGCTGCGCGGGCGAGCCTTCCACAAGCTTTATCTGACGTTGTTCACAGTCTAACTGAATACTCTCAATTCTACAGGGAACTTCTGCATTGGGTAATTGAAGCCGATGAAGGGCTGGCAAAATTGACGGAGATTGGAATTTCTCAAGAAACACGAACGACGCTAGAACGATGTATCGAACACAGTGAAGAAAGTGCCAGCTTGTGGTTGTCGCTCCTAAACGGGAACCTCCAATTAATCAGCACAAGGGCAAAGAAAGCAATCACTAACGATGATTACATTGCTACAGAAATCGACGTACTAGAAGGCATCGCCCTTTGTGCAGAAGCAGCCGCCATTTGCAGCCTACTTTTCGATTTCGCCCGCGTTGGTCGCGCGCCAAAAAGCGAGATGGCTCGCGACGACTTGGGATCATCCTCTGACCTCTATATGATCGGCCAAGACGACACTCGCGAGCTTACCGAGTTACTACGTTACAAGCGCCAGAAATACGACGAAACTGGCGGCTGGTCCGCCCAAGCCTTCCGCAATCGCCTTTCCCTACCGAGCCATTACCCCTTGCCACATCCCCCCGCCTCCCCCAAACTCTCCTCATGAAACGCCTTCTCCCCTTCGCGGCACTCCTGCTGCTCGCTGCCTGCGCCACGGCCCCTCCGGGGATCGAGGGCACGCGCGGCTTCTTCTGGGGGCTTTTCGATGGTGCAGTGGCGCCGATCTCCTTCATCCTGTCGCTGTTTTCCGACACGATCGCCGTCTATGGCGCGCCCAATTCCGGCGGATGGTATGATTTCGGCTTCCTCCTCGGCGTCGGCTGCTGGGCCGGTGGCGGCGCGGGCGCGGCCAAAAAGCGGCGCTAAAACACACGCCTTACACGAACTCCCGTTTGGTGGATCGCCTTTTCGGGCGTATACTGCCCCTGCCGGCTGAGGGACCGGCGTCAACAAGGGACAGTAAAAATGAACGTCGCAAAGAATTTTCTCGTAATGGGATCACTCTATCTGGTGATCGGCATTGCCATCGGCATGTATATGGGCGCGTCAGGCAATCACGATCTCGCAATCGTGCATGCCCATATCAATCTGCTGGGCTTTACCCTGATGGCGGTCTTCGGCATCGCCTACAAGGTGTTCCCCGCCATGGCCGAGGGCAAGCTCGCCCGTTACCATTTCTACCTGCACGCGGTCGGCTCGCTGATCCTGCTGGTTCTGCTTTTCCTTCTGATGTCCGGCATGGCGGGCGAGGCGATCATGATGCCGCTGGCCCCGATCTCCGAGCTTCTGGTCTTCATCGGCGTTCTGATTTTCGCCTATAACGCCTACAGCAAGGCCGACTGATCCTGCGCGCGGGCGGCCTCAGCGCCGCCCCGCCTCTGCCTCCAGATAGATCCGCACCGCCTCCTGAACATGGCGGAAACGGTCACCGCCCAAGTGTTTCCCGCCAAACCAGCGCGTCACACACACCAGATGCCCCTCCACGCCCTCGCGCTCCAGCATCCGCACAATCACCATTCCCGCGCCGGCTTCGCCGTCATCGTTTTTCAGCGGCCCTTCAGGGAGCAACACCGCCCATGTATTATGCGTGGCCTTGGCGAATTTCTTCTTGCGGCACAGCTCCCTGATAAACGCCTTCGCCTCCTCAGCGCTGGCGACAGGCCCGCCCGAAACCGCGTATTTCGAGCCACGGTCGCTGATGATATTGTCCAGAATGCGCATGGGCTCCGGCCTATCCCGTCCGCCCCGCGCCGTCCAGTCGCAGGGGCTTGTCCCGCCCGCTCCCGCGCTATCTCCCCCATCATGGACCGCAAAGACGACATCGAAGTGCTTTATAACGCCGACTGCCCCGTCTGCCGGATGGAGATCACCCATTACCAGCACCGCGCCGCTCAGGCAGGTGCGCCGCTCAGCTTTACCCCGATCAGCAGCGACAGCCTCGCCGATTGGTCCCTGCCCCCTGAGACTGCCCTCCAGCGCCTGCACATCCGGCAGGGCACGGATCAGCTTTCCGGCCTGCCCGCCTTCATCGCGATATGGGAGGAACTGCCCCGCATGCGCTGGCTTGCCCGCCTGATGTCCCGTCCGCTGCCACACGCCATCGGCACACGGGTCTATGACCACATCCTCGCGCCGCTTCTTTATCGCTGGCACCTGCATCGCCAAAAAAAACGGGCCGGCACTCGGGAGGGAGCTTAGCCGGCCCAGAAGGGAGGAAAGAAACCGGCTCCAGGCGCCGGCCCTTTCAGTCAACAGGGCGATCACACAGGGGAGGGTGACCGTCACAGCCACCATCCTACGCCCGAACTCACATGCAGACTTTGCGATAGATCAAATTCCGAACTGATTTGTTCAGAAAATCAGCCGCGCCAGAATACAGAGCCACGCGGTCAGCACGCCCAAGCCCCCGATTGCCACCGCCGCCGATCCTGCGTCCTTGGCCTGCCGCGCGCGGTCGCGGGTCTCCTCTGAAATATCATCCACCACCCGCTCAATCGCGGTATTGATGCATTCCAGCGCCAGCACGAAAATCCCGCCCATCAGCAGCACCGCCCGCTCCCACGCCAACAGCGGCAACGCGAAAGCCAGCGCAGCGGAAGCGACATTGGCCCAGATCCACTGATGCAGCGAGGCCTCGGTGCGCCACACATGCACCGCCCCCTGCCACGACCACACCACCCGCAGCCGAAATCGCTCCCATTCGCGCCGGATCATACTGCCCTCCCTCGCGCCCTCGTTCCATCACGATGCGGCAAGTTCCCGCTGATGCCAAGCCTCCGTTGCGTCACCCCCCGTTGGCGCAGCAGGTGTGTTGCGCTACCCTCGGATCATGAACGAAGATCAGCGCCCTACGCCACAAGCCCCCGATGCCTACCCCGCCTATGCCCGCGCAGAGCGCCGCGCGGATGCGGTGATGCATGTGCTTGGGCTGGCCTTCGCCCTGATCGGCGGCGCAATCCTGATCCCCTTCACCGCCCTGTTCGAAGGCGGCGCGCGCACGGCGGCGGTTTCCGTCTATTGCGCAGCACTCCTCGCCAGCTTTCTGGCCTCCACGCTCTATCATTTCCCCCCGCGCGACACCCTGCGCCCGCTCCTGCGCCGTTTTGACTACGCCGCGATTTTCCTCAAGATCGCAGGCACTTACACCCCTCTCGTCGTGCTGATCGGATCGGCCTTCGCCTATGGCGTCCTCGCCGTCGTCTGGGCCGTGGCACTCTTGGGCGCGGGCCTGCGGCTCTTCTTCTGGCGCACCCCCGGCCCGCTGGGACCGCTCCTCTATCTCGGCCTCGGCTGGGCCAGCCTCGCGCTCGTGTGGTCGCTCTTTCCCGTCCTGCCGCTTGCGGCGGCCCTTCTCGTGGTCGCAGGCGGCGTGCTCTACAGCCTCGGCGTCCTGTTCTTCCGCATGGAAACACTGCGCTACAGCATGGCGATCTGGCACGGCTTCGTTCTCGCCGCATCGGCCTGCTTCTTCACCGCCATCAGCCTCGGCACCTTCCTCGCCGCCTAAGCCCCGCGCAATCCGCTTGCGTCTTGCCGCCGCTCGGATACTCTGATCCCATGTTTACCATCGAGCATGATTTCGACGCCACGGTCGTCACCCTCGTCGACGAAGGCAGCACCCACCTCAAAGAAGACGTCATCATCAACGCTTTTGATGATTGCATCACCATCGAGCAGTTCGACGCCCGCAGCGATTCAATGGTGCGCATCACTCTGTCCATGAGCCAGCTGCAAGACCTCGGCGCAGCGCTCGACCTCCCCGAAGGCGTCTACCGCCTGCGCCGCGAGAAAGACGCCGACTAACCCGCGCGCCTCACCCGATGCGAAACACCTTCTGCCGCGCCGTCGCGCCCCGCACCAAGGTCACATCACGCTTCGGCACGCCCAGCGCACGGGCCAGCATCTTCTGCACCTCGACCGTGGCCTTGCCGCCCTCCGGCACGGTGGTCACATAAACCCGCAGCACATTCCCCTCCGCCACGATCCGGTTCCGCGCCGCTTTGGGCGTTACCAGCACCGCAATCTCCGCACCCACGACCGCCAGATGCGCCAATTCGCCCTTTTTCATTGCGCACCGCCTCCGTCCTTGGCACCGTTTGCCTGACCCGCACCCTAGGCGGCAGACCCATCACAGGAAAGACCACATGCGCACCGGATTTTATTGGGATGAAACTTGCTTTTGGCACTCAGGCGGCAATTATGCGGGCCTCCTGCCGGTGGGCGGCCTCGTGCAGCCATCCGTTGCCAACGGCCTGCCAGAAAGCCCCGAAACAAAGCGCCGGCTGAAAAACCTGATTGATGTCACCGGCCTGTCGCGCGAACTCACGATGCGCGGCGCAGCACCCGCCAGCACCGAAGACCTCCTGCGCATCCACCCGCAGAGCTACCTCGACCGCTTCAAAGCGGCGTCTGATGCAGGCGGTGGCGAGCTGGGCCGCCGCACCCCGTTCGGCCCGCAAGGCTATGAGATTGCGGCACAATCGGCGGGCCTTTCCATCGCCGCGCTGGAGGCCGTTCTCACCGGCGATCTGGACAACGCCTACGCCCTCTCCCGCCCGCCGGGGCATCATTGCCTGCCCGATTACCCGAACGGCTTCTGCCTGTTCGCCAATATCGCGCTTGCCATCGAATCCGCCCGCGCCAAGGGGCTCGCCACCCGCTTCGCCGTGCTGGATTGGGATGTCCACCACGGCAATGGGACGGAGGCGATCTTCTATGACCGCGCGGACGTGCTCACCATCTCCATGCATCAGGACCGCAACTACCCGATGGATACCGGCGCTTTTGCCGATCGCGGCACCGGCGCGGGCGAAGGCTTCAACCTCAACATCCCCCTGCCCCCCGGCTGCGGCCATAATTCCTACCTCGAAGCGCTCGACCGCCTCGCCCTGCCCGCGATCCGCGCCTTCCAGCCCGATGTGCTGATCATCGCCTGCGGCTATGACGCGGGCGCCAACGATCCCTTGGGCCGGATGCTCTGCCATCAGGGGACATTCTCCGCCATGACCCGCCGCGTGCGCGACCTCGCCGCCGATCTCTGCGGCGGCAAACTGATGATGGCCCATGAGGGCGGCTACTCAGAGGCCTATGTCCCCTTCTGCGGCCATGCCGTGCTGCAAGAGATGTCCGGCAGCGCGATCCAAGCAGCCGATCCCTTTGGCGATGTCTTTCCCCTGCGCCAGCCCGATGCCGCCTTCGAGTCTTTTGTGTCATCGCAGCTCGCAGATATGGCATCCGCGCTTGCCTGACCTTATCTAACCCGAAACACATTCGGAGGCCCCATGCCCACACCCAACGCCGCCGCGCTCGATTTCCTGCTGACGCGCCGTTCCTGCCCCGCCAAAACGCTGACCACCCCCGTCCCCGACAGGCTGGAACTGGAGCCGATCCTCACCGCCGCCGCCCGCACTCCCGATCACGGCAAGCTGGAGCCGTGGCGCTTCCTCGTGCTCGAACGCCCCGCGCTGGAGCGGATCGCCGCGCTGATCCCCGCCCATGGCGCACGCCTCGGCATCGAGCCGGAAAAGATCGAGAAAGCCACCGCCCAATATGGCGACGCGCATCTCGTCGTCGCCGTGGTGGCCGCGCCTGTGCCGTCCGAGAAAATTCCGGGGATCGAGCAAACCCTCTCCGCCGGCGCGGTCTGCCTCTCGCTCCTCAATGCAGCGCTCGCCTCCGGCTGGGGCGCCAACTGGCTCACCGGCTGGGCCAGCCACGATCCGCAATTCTGCGCCGAGGCCTTCGCCCTCGCCCCTGATGAGATCATCGCGGGCCTGATCCATATCGGCACCGCCCGCGCCACCCCGCCGGACCGCCCCCGCCCCGACCTCGGCACAAAGGTCACGTGGGTCTCCGCATGATCCTTCTCGATTTCACCCGCGCGCTGGCCCAGCTCTCCGATCCGCGCTTCCGCCGCGTGATCTTCCTCGGCATCGGTCTGACCATCGGCCTCCTCGCCGCGATCTACGCGCTCTTGGTGCTCGCCGTGGGCCTCTTCGCGCCCGAAACCGTCACCCTGCCGCTGTTGGGCGAGGTCACATGGGTGCGCGACCTCCTCAGCTGGGGCTCGCTCTTCCTAATGTTGGGGCTGTCGGTGTTTCTGATGATCCCCGTGGCCTCCGCGATGAGCGGCATCTTCCTTGATGACATCGCAGAAGCGGTCGAGGACGCCCATTACCCCGGCCTTCCCACACCGCCGCGCCCACCCCTGATGGACGCGCTGCGCGATGCGCTGACTTTCCTCGGCGTGCTGATCGGGGCGAATATCCTCGCCTTCGGGGCCTATCTGATCTTCCCTTTCGCCGCGCCGCTGATCTTCTACGGGCTGAACGGCTACCTGCTGGGCCGCGAATATTTCCAGATGGCCGCAATCCGGCGCGAGGGCCGCTCAGGCGCGGACAGCTTGCGCAAACGCCATACCGTGCAAATCTGGGCCGCAGGCTGCCTGATGGCCCTGCCGCTGACCGTGCCATTGCTCAACCTGCTCGTGCCGGTGCTCGGCGCGGCGACCTTCACCCACCTCTACCACCGCGTGGCAGCGAAGGGATAAGCGTTACTGCTGGCTGACTTCCGGCGTCGCCATCCGGTTGAACCAGTCCAGATCGCGCACCGTGATCAGGCCCGAAAGGATCGTCCCCGCAATCACGATCCACAGTCCAATCGCCCAGATCGTCGTGATCTTTGCCTTGCGCTTGATCTGCGCATCCGCCGGCGCCGAGGCATGCGTCCCCGGCACGATCTCGCCATCCTCGCCCTGCGTCGTCAGGCGCAGCGGCAACACGATGAAAAACACCATGAACCAGATCACGGCGAAAAGAACGAGCGCGGAAGTCGGTCCCATCAGGGTCTCCTGTCAGTAAGGCATTACACCTGTTCTAGTTCGATCAAGCAGCCGTTGAAGTCTTTCGGATGCAGAAAAAGCACCGGCTTCCCATGCGCGCCGATCTTCGGCTCGCCGGTGCCCAGCACCCGCGCCCCACTTTCCGTCAGCTTGTCCCGCGCGGCGAGGATGTCATCCACCTCATAGCACACATGATGAATGCCGCCCGAAGGGTTCTTTTCCAGAAAGCCGTTGATCGGGCTGTTCTCGCCCAACGGATACAAAAGCTCGATCTTGGTGTTCGGCAGTTCGATGAACACCACCGTCACCCCGTGATCCGGCTCGTCCTGCGGTGCGCCAACCGTGGCCCCCAGTGCATCGCGATATTGCGCCGATGCCGCTTCCAGATCCGGCACCGCGATGGCAACATGGTTCAGACGTCCGATCATAGCTTGCTCCTCCTAGCTTGAGCTGCTTATCGCCGGATTTCCGCGCTGCAGCAATATCCCCCTCGCGGGCAAAGCGTCACAGGCCCGCGCCTACGCACGCCGCCATTAACCGCAGATTCACCATTCCTGCGCTTTCATCACGCCATCTTGCGAAGGAGAGCTGGAATGGAAAGCCTTGCCGATATCCTGATGACCCGCCCGCCCACGCCCGCGCGCCCGCTTCTCGGGCTGACGATCCTTGTCGTGGAGGACAGCCGCCATGCCTGCGAAGCGCTGCGCCTTCTCGCGCTGCGATCCGGCGCGCGGCTCCGGCGGGCCGATACACTGGCCCACGCCCGCCAGCACCTGCGCGTCTACCGCCCTGCGGTGGTGATCGTCGATATCGGACTGCCAGATGGCTCTGGGGCGGAGCTGCTTTCCGAGCTTGCCAATGCCTCTCCCCGGGTCGAGGCGATCCTCGCCACCTCCGGCGATCCCGCGACAGAGCCGCTCGCTTTTGCCGCCGGTGCCGATGGCTTCCTCGCCAAACCGATCCGCGGCCTCTCCGAATTCCAGCAGGCAATCCTTGCCCATCTCCCCCCCGAGCGGCACCCCGGCGGCCCGCGGCCTGTCTTCGCAACAGAGGTAGAGCCAGACCCCCTCGCCCTTCACGAAGACCTCGAAGAGGCGCTCGACCACCTCGACAGCCTGCTGACCGCACCGGCGGATGCCCCGCCCGATGCAGACCGGCTCGCCTATGTCCTCGGGTTTCTCGTGACACTGGCACAGGACAGTGGCGACACCACTCTGATGGAAGCCGCCTCCACATTGCGCACCGCCACCGATCCCTCACCGGACGATCTGCACCAGCTACGCCGCCTCATCGATGCCCGCATCGCGGGTGGCTCAGCGCGTCTAACTTCCTTTTAGGGGTATTTTCGCAAAAAAATTTCAAATCCCCGCCACGTCCACGCCCAATTTGCACGAAAGGTTACGCCCATGTGTACCAGTAAAATTTTTGAGGTCTTGTTATGAATCTGCGCCAAAGGCTGTTCCGCCTCCAATCCCCCGGCGACATTATTGATTATATGTTCCTGATCGCAGGCGCGATCATGCTTGGCCTTTTGGTCA
Organism: Marivivens sp.; assembly: GCA_017643845.1. Lineage (GTDB taxonomy): Bacteria > Pseudomonadota > Alphaproteobacteria > Rhodobacterales > Rhodobacteraceae > JAEPMR01. Next base: position 15,625 of record JAEPMR010000042.1, read on the forward strand.
TGGCAATCGCGGCCCAATTCAACCGCGCCCCGCTCTAATCAAAAGGCCCAGCGCCGCCGGGCCCATTGTTCTCCCTGTCCCTTGATCTCAAGCCGCGTCCGGCACCGCCCGCGCGGCGAAACGGACGGCCAGCGCATCCAGCCGACCGGCCAGACGGCCCAGCCCCCGCGCCGCTTTCGCGCAGGCCGCCGCCCCCGCGCGGCACAGGGCGCAGCGGACCGGCGTTCCGATTTGCGCCAGCAGCCGTGCATCTTTCTGGGGCATGGTCTCCATGCCGCCGCTCAGCATCATCAGGTCGAGGTTCGTCAGAGTCGTGTGGGTTTTGCGGGTCATCGTCGCGCTCCTTTTTTCCGGTCCAATTCGCGCCGTAGCGCCTCTCCTGAACTGACCCTACTCCCCGCTGACGGTTGACAACAAACGACCGTTTCTCACACCATGCATTAGTTTTTCTAACTCATGAGCCTCACCATGCAGCTCCGCCGCCTCCCCAATCTCAACCAGCTCCGCGCCTTCGAAGCCGCCGCCCGCAACGAAAGTTTCAAGGACGCCGCCGAGGAGCTGCACGTCACCCACGCCGCCATCAGCCACCAGATCAAGGCACTCGAAGAAGACCTCGGCACCCAGCTCTTTCACCGCCGCGCCCGTGGCGTCGCGCTGATGGGAGAGGCCGCCGCACTGGCCCGTGATCTCACCGAAACGCTGAACCGGATGAACGACGCCGTGCGCCGCTTCACCGCACAGGGCATGGCAGGCACCCTCCACATCACCTCCGCGCCGTTTTTCGCCAACCGGCTCGTCATTCCCCGCCTGCCGGAATTCCACGCGCTCTACCCCGATCTCACGATCAAGCTCGATCTCACCCGCTCCGTCCTGAATTTCCGCAAGGAAAACGTCGATGCCGGCCTGCGCCACGGCAACGGCACATGGCCGGGCCTCACCGCCAAAACCATCTACATGGACACGCTCACCCCGATGGCATCGCCCGCACGTCTTGGCGACCGCCCCCTGCCCCTGTCACCAGAAGAGATCGTCGAAATGCCCCTCGCCCGCGTGATGTCCGAAGACGCCGACTGGAACATGTGGTTCGATGCCGTGGGCTACACCCCGCCCGAGGACATCACCATCATCGGATATTCGGATCGCGGGCTGTCGCATGACATGGCGCAGTCGGGGCTCGGCGCGGCCCTGATCGACACGAAAATTTCCGTCCCCGACATCGCCCGCGGCTGGCTCAAACGCCTGCATCCCGCCAGTATCACCAGCGGGAACGGCATGTTCCTCGTCTATCCCGAAACGGATTTCCCCGACCCCCGCGTCCTCGCCTTCGGCGCGTGGCTCGACAGCGTGGTGAACGCTTAGTTCTCCGGCGGCAGCACCCGCAGGCGCAATTCGCGCAGCTGCTCGTTGGTCGGCTCGTTCGGCGCGCCCATCAGCAGGTCTTCGGCCCGCTGGTTCATCGGGAACATGATCACCTCACGAATGTTCTGCTCATTTGCCAGCAGCATCACGATCCGGTCGATACCCGCAGCACAGCCACCATGCGGCGGAGCACCGTAGTTGAATGCGGTGAACAAGCCGCCAAAGCGCTTCTTCACCTCGTCCTCGCCATAGCCCGCAATTTCAAAGGCCTTGAGCATGATCTCCGGCTTGTGGTTCCGGATCGCGCCCGAGACAAGCTCATAGCCGTTGCACGCCAGATCATACTGGAAGCCGCGCACCTCAAGCGGATCGCCGTTCAGCGCCTCCAGCCCGCCCTGCGGCATCGAGAACGGGTTGTGCTCGAAATCAATCGCGCCGGTTTCCTCGTCGCGCTCGTAAATCGGAAAGTCCACGATCCACGCAAAGGCAAAGCGGTCCATATCCGTCAGGCCGAGTTCCTCGCCGATCACATTGCGCGCCTTGCCCGCAACGCCTTCAAACGCCTTCGGCTTGCCACCCAGGAAGAACGCCGCATCGCCCACGCCGAGCCCCAGCTGCTGCCGGATCGCCTCGGTCCGCTCCGGCCCGATGTTCTTCGCCAGCGGTCCAGCGGCTTCCATCCCCTCGCCCTGATCGCGCCAGAAGATATAGCCCATCCCCGGCAGGCCCTCTTTCTGCGCGAAGGCATTCATCCGGTCACAGAACTTCCGGCTGCCACCCGTCGGCGCAGGGATCGCGCGGATTTCGGTGCCTTCCTGCTCCAGAAGCTTCGCGAAAATCGCAAAGCCGGAGCCACGGAAATGCTCGGAACAATCCTGCATCTTGATCGGGTTGCGCAGGTCCGGCTTGTCAGTGCCATACCACTTCGCCGCATCCTTGTAGGAAATCTGCGGCCACTCGGTATCGACCTTCTTGCCGCCGCCAAATTCCTCGAACACACCCGCCAGCACCGGCTGGATCGTGTCGAAAACATCCTGCTGCGTGACAAAGCTCATTTCCATATCGAGCTGGTAGAAATCCGTCGGCGAGCGGTCGGCACGCGGGTCTTCATCGCGGAAGCACGGCGCGATTTGGAAATACTTGTCGTAGCCCGACATCATGATCAGCTGCTTGAACTGCTGCGGTGCCTGCGGCAACGCATAGAACTTGCCCGGATGCAGGCGCGACGGCACGAGGAAGTCGCGCGCACCCTCGGGACTGGAGGCGGTGATGATCGGCGTCTGGTATTCGCGGAAGCCCGTGTCCCACATCCGCTTGCGGATCGAGGCGACAACATCGGACCGCAGCTTCATGTTCTCCTGCATCGCCTCGCGGCGCAGGTCGAGGTAGCGGTAGCGCAGGCGCGTTTCCTCGGGGTATTCCTGATCGCCAAACACGATCAGCGGCAGCTCCTGTGCCGCACCCAGCACTTCCAGATCACGCACAAACACCTCGATCTCGCCCGTCGGGATTTTCGGGTTCACGAGGCTCTCATCCCGCGCCTTCACATCGCCGTCAATGCGGATACACCACTCCGAACGCACCTTTTCCAGATCGCTGAAAACGGGGCTGTCGGGATCACAGATCACCTGCGTCACGCCGTAATGGTCGCGCAGGTCGATGAACAGCACGCCGCCGTGATCGCGCACGCGATGCACCCAGCCAGACAGGCGGACAGTCTCGCCCACGTTTTCCTTGGTCAACGCGGCACAGGTATGGGTGCGATAGGCGTGCATTTTCGGCTCCGGATCGGTTCTTTAGGGTCGCGCCGATACATCGCGCCTGAGCAAGGAAGTCAAGGGGAACACCGCGTTCCCCGCCCGATCAGGCCCATTTCACGCCGATTGCCCGCCCAAGCTGGCGATCAGCGCCATAATCATCCCCTCCTCGGCGTGTTTGAGCGGGTCATTCACCGCATCCGCCAACGCAAACATCAGCACCAGCCCCAGCACCGAGCCATGCACCGCCACCGCTTCCCGCCGCGCCTCGGCACCCGCCCCCCCCAGATGATGCGCCAGCGCGGTATAGAGCCGGTCGGTGATCGGGTGGATGTCCTGCATCAGCGGCCGGTCCGCCTCCCGCACCCCGCCCCGCGCGGTCTGCGGCATCAGATACATCATGCGAAAACGGTCCAGATCGCCCAGATGAAACGCCGCCACCTCCCGCACGAAGCGCGCAATCGCATCGCCGCGCCCCTCTGCTGCGATCAGCGCCTCCTCCGCAGCCGCCACCTCCGCCTCCAGCGCCGGCAGGAACAGCGCCGCCAACAGCGCCGCCTTAGTCGGATACCAATAGAGCACCGCCTGTTTCGTCTTGCCCAGCCGCTTGGCAATCGCATCGAAAGACAGCGCCACCGGCCCGCCCTCCGCCACGATCTCGCGCGCCACGTTCAGGATCTGCTCTTGCGCCGCCATGCGCCCTCACTTGACCGACTTACCATCGGTAAGCTAATCTACCTACCACTGGTAAGTAAACCCCGATTCCCATGAGGCGACCCCATGCAAGCGCTCACCTTCGACAACCCGCTCCTCACCACCTACGCCATCGCCGCCGCGCTGACGGTGCTCAAGGTCATCGGTCAGGGCTGGATCACCGTGGCGATCATGATGCGCGCCCATTCCGGCTGGGCCGCCCCCGAAGACATCCGCCCCGGCCCGCTCAACCCCCATCCCGCACCCGAACAACTCGCCCCGCACGAGGGCGTCGAACGCGCCCGCCGCGTTCATCGCAATGATCTCGAAAACATCCCCGCCTTCTGGATCGCGGGCTTCCTGTTTATCCTCACCGCGCCACCCTTGTGGCTCGCGCAGCTGGCGCTCTACGGCTTCGTCGCCGCCCGCGCCGGCCACTTCTACGCCTACGCCACCGCCCGCAGCCACGAGTTGCGCGCCACCTTCTACACAATCGGCACACTGCTCACCGCCGCCATGGCGCTCTATGTCATCGCGGTTGCCTTGGTTTAGGCACCGCACGCCCGCGCCAAACGCGTTAACCTCGATGAACAATCCGTAAAGAAAAAGACCCACCGTGACGGTGGGTCTATCTTTCAGGCCGATTTGTTCATCTTTCTGCGGGTGCGATATGCATCAGATGTGCATGGGTTGTGCATCACTTGTGCACGCCCCTTTTCGCCCAAATCAGGTGTTAAAGAGGAAGTGCATCACATCGCCATCCTTCACCAGATAGCTCTTGCCTTCCGCGCGCATCTTGCCCGCTTCCTTCGCACCGCCCTCGCCGTTGCAGGCCACGTAGTCCTCATAGGCAATCGTCTCCGCACGGATAAACCCGCGCTCGAAATCGCCATGGATCACGCCTGCCGCTTGCGGCGCGAGCGTGCCTTCCTTGATCGTCCAGGCACGCGCCTCTTTCGGGCCAACGGTGAAATAGGTCTGCAGATGCAAGAGCTTGTGCCCCGCCTTGATCAGCCGGTCCAGCCCCGCCTCTTCCAGCCCCATCTCGTCGAGGAACATCTCCGCTTCCTCGGCGTCCAGTTGGCTGATCTCTTCTTCGATCTTGGCGGAAATCACCACATGGCTGTTGCCCTGAGCCGCAGCCATCTCGCCCACCTTTTGAGACAGCACATTGCCGCTGGCCGCCACCTCTTCCTCGACGTTGCACACATAGAGCACCGGCTTCGTGCTCAAGAGTTGCAGCATCTTCCACGCCTTGCGATCCTCGTCGTCGATCTCGACGACCCGCGCAGGCTTGCCCTCTTCAATCGCCGCCTGCGCCATTGCCAGCAGGCGGTCCTGCTGTTGCGCTTCCTTGTCATTGCCCTTCAGCTTGCGCACCAGATTGGCGCGGCGCTTCTCGATGCTCTCCAGATCCGCGAGCATCAGCTCGGTCTCAATGGTTTCCGCATCCGCCACCGGATCAACGCGCCCCTCCACATGGGTCACGTCATCGTCTTCAAAGCAGCGCAGCACATGAGCAATCGCGTCCACCTCGCGGATATTGGCAAGGAACTGGTTGCCCAAGCCCTCCCCCTTCGAGGCACCCTTCACCAGCCCCGCGATGTCCACAAAGGTCATGCGCGTCGGGATGATCTGCGCCGATTTCGCAATCGCCGCCAGCGTGTCCAGCCGTTCGTCCGGCACGGCCACCTCGCCCACATTCGGCTCGATGGTGCAGAAGGGGAAGTTCGCCGCCTGTGCCGCCGCTGTCTTGGTCAGCGCGTTAAACAGCGTGGATTTGCCCACGTTCGGCAATCCGACGATACCCATCTTAAAGCCCATGACCCGATCTCCTTGGCTGAGGTGCGCGGGCATCTACGGCCCCGCCCCCCCGATGGTCAAGCGTTTCGCCCCGCTTTTCGCGCCTTTACGCCGTTCGCCCATTGATTTTCTGCCAGCCATGGCGCAAACCCGTCGCGGTTCATCAGGAAGGACAGCAGATGACTCGGATCGACGCCAAATTCGCAGCCCTCAAAGCCGAAGGCAAAAAAGCTTTCGTGGCCTATGTGATGGCGGGCGATCCCGATTACGACACCTCACTGGAAATCGTCAAAGGTCTGCCCGCTGCGGGCGTCGATGTGATCGAGCTGGGCCTGCCCTTCACCGATCCGATGGCCGATGGCTCCACCATCCAGCTCGCCGGTCAGCGCGCGCTCGAAGGCGGCCAGACGCTCATCAAGACCCTCGAACTGGCCCGCACCTTCCGCGAGCAGGATGACACCACCCCGATCGTTCTGATGGGCTATTACAACCCGATCTATTCCCACGGCGTCGCCCGCTTCCTCGAGGATGCAAAGGCCGCGGGCATCGACGGTCTGATCGTCGTCGATCTCCCACCCGAAGAGGATGTCGAGCTGTGCATCCCCGCGCAGGAGGCCGGGCTGAACTTCATCCGCCTCGCCACGCCCACGACCGATGACAAGCGCCTGCCCAAAGTGATGACCAACACGTCCGGCTTCGTCTACTACGTCTCGATCACCGGCATCACCGGTGCGGCCAATGCGGTCGCCACCGATGTCGGCCCCGAGGTCGCGCGGATCAAAGCCGTGTCCGATCTGCCCGTGATCGTCGGCTTCGGCATCAAGACCCCCGAAGCCGCACAGCAGATCGCCTCCGTCGCGGATGGTGCCGTCGTCGGCTCCGCCATCGTCGAGCGTATCGCCGCAGGCGACAGCCCCGCCGATGTGCTGGCCTTCGTCAAAACTCTCGCCGACGGCGCCCACAGCGCCTAAGCTCGCCCGCTTCAGCATTTGCCAACTTTCCCGCGCGACACTGGGATCGCGCGCCCCGTTTCTCTGCGCCGCAGCATGGCGGTTGCGGTAAAACATGCAGACACACGCTTCACGCTTGCCGGTGGGGTCATAAATTGGTAAGAGATTTTAACCAATTTTAACCTTTCGGAGCGCGGCTATGCCCGTCATCACCACCATCGACGACCTCAAGAAGATTCACCGCCGCCGCGCCCCAAAGATGTTTTTCGACTACTGCGAATCGGGCAGTTGGACCGAACAGACCTTCCGCGACAACACCACCGATTTCGCTGAAATCCGCCTCCGCCAGCGTGTCGCAGTCGACATGTCAAACCGCACCACACGCAGCACAATGGCCGGTCAGGACGTCGCCATGCCGGTGGCCCTCGCCCCCGTCGGCTTCACCGGAATGCAATGCGCCGACGGCGAGATCAAAGCCGCCCGCGCCGCCGAGAAATTCGGCGTCCCCTACACGCTTTCCACCATGTCGATCTGCTCCATCGAGGATGTCCGCGAACACACGAAAGAGCCGTTCTGGTTCCAACTTTACGTGATCAAGGACGAGGAATTCGTCGATAACATCATCGCCCGCGCCAAGAACGCAGGCGTCTCCGCACTGGTCATCACACTCGATCTTCAGGTGCTCGGCCAGCGCCACAAGGACATCAAAAACCAGCTCACCGCCCCGCCCCGCATGACGCCACGTGTCATCGCCGATCTGGCGATCCGCTGGCGTTGGGGCTTGGGCATGCTCGGCACCCGCCGCCACACCTTCCGCAACATCGCCGGCCACGCCAAAGGCGTCAGCGATCTGCGCTCTCTCTCCAGCTGGACCGCCGAACAGTTCGAGCCAAAACTCGACTGGTCGATGATCGCCAAGCTGAAGGAGAAATGGGGCGGCAAGGTCATTCTCAAAGGCGTGCTCGATGCCGAAGACGCCCGCAAAGCGGTGGAGATCGGCTGTGATGCCATCGTCGTCTCCAATCACGGCGGCCGCCAGCTTGACGGCGCTCTGTCCTCCATCCGCATCCTGCCCTCCATCGTCGATGCCGTCGGCGGCCAGACCGAGATCTGGCTCGACAGCGGCATCCGCACAGGGCAGGACGTTCTCAAAGCGCTGGCCCTCGGCGCACACGGCACAATGATTGGCCGCGCCTATATCTACGGCCTCGGCGCGATGGGTGAGGCAGGCGTCACCAAGTCACTTGAGGTCATTCACAAGGAACTCGACACCACCATGGCCCTCTGCGGCGAGCGGGACATCCATAACCTGTCCCGCGATAACCTCCTGCTTCCGCAGGATTTTACAACCCGCTGGTCCTGACCGCCGACTGACCACGCCGCTGGAGCACAAGCGCCAGCGGCACCGACAGGCACAGAAATACCCCGACACCGGCAAAGGCCGCCCGCAGCCCGAACATCTCGCTCATCAGCCCCATAAAGACCGGCGCGAAAAAGAACCCGGCAAAGCCCATGACCGCGCCCTTGCTGATCGCTTCGGTGCGGAAATGCGGCGGCACCAGCTTTCCCACCAAAGCGAGCGCCATCGGCCCCACGACCGAAACCCCCAGTCCCATGGTGCCAAAGCCCAGATAGGCGATCAGCGGGTTTGGCGCGAGCGCGGCAATCACTGCCCCTGTGCCCGAAATCAGCGACGCCCAGATGATCACCGGCAGCTCGTGAAACCGTTCCGCCACCGCCTGTCCCGAGAACCGCCCGAACGCCATCGTCAGCCCCAGCATCGCCGGCCCCAGCGCGCCCTCGGCCGCACCCCCGCCCAGGGTTCGTTCCACATGCAGCGCCGACCACGATTCGACCGTCGCCTCAGAAGCAAACGCGACGAAGACGATTGCCCCGCACAACAAAACCGTCTCCAGCGGGTAGCCACCCGAATAGCCTTCCTCCGCACTCACCATCGCTGCCGGCACCCTCAGGAATACAACGACAACGAGGGTCAGCAGCGCGAGGGCGCCAAAGACCTCAGACGGTCCCAATCCCGCTTCCCTGGCGATCCCGGTCGCTATGGCCGACAGCGCATATCCCAGCGAAAACATGGCGTGATTGACGTTCATCAACGACCGCCCTGTCCGCGCCTCCAATTCGCTCACCCGCGAATTCATGATCACGTCCAGCAGGCCGGAAAACATGCCCAGGAACACCATAAGCCCGGCAAACATCCACGGCAGGCTCACCAGCCCCATGCCCTGCCACATCACCGCCATTCCCAGCGCCGCGACCTGCATGCCCCGCGCGCCCAGCACACGGTCCGCCCGCGGTGCCAGCCACATCGCGGAAACAAGTCCGAACGCAGACCCGAGCAGAAGCAGACCGAAAACACCGTCATCGACCCCCAATCCCGCCTTGATCACCGGCACAAGGGCCGCGAATCCGCCCCAGAACGATCCAAGGAGAAAGAACGCCGCAGAGGTCCGGCGCGACAGATTGAGAGCGCTAACAATCGACATGCCGCCCATTTGACCGCAGGATCATGATCTGGCAAGCCTCTATCCGCCGGCACGACCTCTTTTTCCCCTTTTCAAACAGGCCAAACCGCCCTATACGCGCGGCTTCACTGGGCCGTACACCCTTGGAGGACGGCCCCTCAATTTTGGAGAAATACCCATGGCTCGTGAGATCCCTGATCTTCACGCCACGGTACGGACGGGGACAGGCAAGGGGGCCGCTCGTCAAGCTCGCCGTAACGGCGACGTACCTGGCATCGTATATGGCGGCGGTTCCGATCCGCTCGCAATCAACATCCCCTTCAACGCTCTGCTCAAGCGCCTCAAGGCTGGCCGCTTCATGTCGACGCTCTTCAACCTCAAGGTTGACGGTCAGGACGACGTGCGCGTGATCTGCCGTGGTGTGCAGCGTGACGTGGTCAAAGACCTGCCGACCCACATCGACCTGATGCGCCTCAAGCGCACCAGCCGTGTGAACATCTTCGTGCATGTCGAGTTCGAAAACGAAAAAGCCGCACCGGGCATCAAGAAGGGCGGCGTTCTGACCGTCGTTCGTCCGGAAGTCGAGCTGAGCGTAATTGCTGGCGACATCCCCGAGCAGATCGTTGTCGATCTGACCGGCAAGGAAGTCGGCGACGTGATCCACATCAGCGATGTCGATCTGCCGGCTGGCGCCAAGCCGACCATCGACCGCGACTTCGTAATCGCCAACATCTCCGCTCCGTCGGGCCTGCGCTCGTCCGAGAACGAAGATGACGGTGATGCAGAGGACGCGACCGAAGAGGCCGCAGAGGAATAATCCTCCGCACCTCTGGCAAAGTTTGGGAACGGGGCGCTTGCGCCCCGTTTTCTTTTTGCAGACCTCTGGCCTGCACCCTGCTCCCCAGCTAGATTAAGTACATGAAACTCTTTGTCGGCCTCGGAAATCCCGGCGGGAAATACGCCCGAAACCGCCACAATATCGGCTTTATGGCCGTCGACCGCATTGCCGATGACCACGGCTTTGCGCCATGGCGCAATAAGTTCAACGGCCAGATCAGCGAGGGGCGGCTTGGCTCCGAGAAAGTGCTGCTCCTGAAGCCCGAAACCTTCATGAACCTTTCCGGTCAGTCGGTCGGCGAAGCAATGCGCTTTCACAAACTGGAGCCACAGGACGTCACCGTCTTTCATGACGAGCTGGACCTCGCTCCCGGTAAGTGCCGCGTCAAAACAGGCGGCGGTCATGCCGGTCACAACGGCCTGCGGTCGATCCACGCCCATATCGGACCGGAATATCATCGTGTCCGCCTTGGCATCGGCCATCCCGGGCGCAAGGAGCTTGTCTCCCCCTACGTGCTGCACGATTTCCCGAAAGCCGAGATCGAAGGTTGGCTCGACGATCTCCTGCGCGGCATCGGCGACGGCATAGGCTCCCTTGCAGCCGGCGACACGCCCGGCTTCCTGAATGCTATTGCCCGCCG
>JAEPMR010000043.1:0-9778 GCA_017643845.1 Marivivens sp.
GAACAGATCCAGCCAGCCAGTCTCGACCTGCGCCTCGGACGCATTGCTTATCGCGTTCGTGCCTCTTTTCTAGCGGGTGACGGTGCATCAGTCGCGAACCGCCTAGCCGAGTTCGAAATGCACAGGATCAATCTGGACGGTGGAGCCGTATTGGAAAAAGGCTGCGTCTATGTTGTCCCACTCATGGAAAGCCTCAACCTGCCTGATACGACACAAGCCGTCGCAAATGCCAAGAGCTCGACAGGCCGCCTCGACCTCCTAACAAGAACCATCACCGATGGCGGCGTCGAGTTCGATCGCATTGTTCCGGGCTACAAAGGTCCGCTCTATGCCGAGATTTGTCCGCGTTCCTTTAGCGTCCTTGTTCGCCCGGGCATGCGGCTCAATCAAATCCGCTTCCGCGAGGGCCAATCAGTTCTCACGGATACCGAATTGAAATCGCTGCACGATCAGGTTCCTCTGGTCGACAAGGAGGCAATCATTGACGATGGTCTTGGTTTCTCTGTGGATCTCGCGCCGGAACAGGGCGATCTGGTCGGTTATCGCGCAAAACCACATACTGGTGTGATTGATCTGGACAAAATCAATCACTACGACCCTGCCGAGTTTTGGGAACCGGTACACACCAGAGACAGACGCGTCATTCTCGATCCCGGTGCATTCTATATTCTGGTCAGTCGGGAGGCTGTCACCATCCCACCTGAATATGCAGCGGAAATGGCGCCCTACCTCGCAATGGTCGGTGAATTCCGCGTGCATTATGCCGGTTTTTTTGACCCCGGATTCGGTCATGCGCTTGCCGGAGGCAGTGGCTCACGCGGCGTTCTAGAAGTTCGCTGCCACGAAGCACCATTCGTACTCGAACACGGCCAAACAGTTGGGCGTCTTGTCTACGAGCATATGGCCGAAGTTCCTCGCCAACTTTACGGGCAGGACATCGCATCGAACTATCAAGGACAGGGGTTGAAGCTCTCCAAACACTTCAAATCGACCTGAGGCTTTATTCTTCGAACATTTCGCCCTGGAAATCGTCTTCTTCGTCCTCCCTATCGTCAGGAAGCACCGCTGACGGCATCGGGCGGCTTTCCAATAGCCCCGCCGCGCGCAATTCTTTCAAGCCAGGCAAATCCCGCGCGCTCTCTAATCCAAAATGGTCGAGGAACCCTTGGGTCACAACGAAAGTCACTGGCCTGCCAGGCGTCATTTTCCGTCGACCGAATTTAATCCAATCCATCTCGAGCAGCTGATCGACCGTTCCCCTACTCACGGATACTCCTCTGATCTCTTCAATCTCGGCACGGGTCACAGGCTGGTGATATGCAATAATTGCGAGCGTTTCGATCGCCGCGCGGCTCAGTTTGCGGGTCTCCACAGTTTCTTTTTGCATCAAGAACCCGAGATCGGACGCAGTCCGAATAGCCCAGGCGTCGCCAATTTTCATGATAGTGACCCCGCGCCCCTCATACCTTTTGCGGAGATGCACCAATGCTTCCGCCGGGTCACAACCGTGCGGCATACGACCCGCGAGTTCCTTTACAGACACAGGTTCAGCAGAAGCGAATAAGATCGCCTCGACCATGCGCTCCTGCTCTCCCATTGGAGGGGCTTCAAAAAGACTTTCGCGCGCGTTCGTCAGATCATCGTTCATCTATGTCTTCTTTCTCCGGATCTGGATAGGTGCGAACATATCACCTTGGCGGATTTCGATATGTCCCTCCTTTGCGAGCTCCAGCGAAGCTGCAAAATTTGCAGCCGTTGCAGAGCGCCTGCGAGACGGCTCACCTCCCCAGCCCTCGGGAAGGTAGGTTGCGATATCTGTCCAGTCGCCGGCAAAACCAATCAGTCTACGCATACGATCAAGTGCTTGTTCCATCGTCATGATCGCATCGCGATCCATAACATATGGGCGGAACTCATCCCGCGTCCTGATCCGTGCGTAACCCTGCATCAGATCGAGCAAAGTCGCGGTATATGTAACCCGTTTGACCCGTTCCACATCCTCGGTAAGCCCGCGCGCGAAAAAATCGCGCCCCAACTGATCTCGTGCCATAAGCTTGGCCGCGGACTCTCGCATCGCCTGTAAACGCTCAAGCTGAAACGCAAGATGAGCGGCAAGCTCTTCTCCACTCGGCCCCTCCTCTGTGGGATCAGGAGGCAATAGCAGCCTGGATTTGAGAAAGGCCAACCAAGCGGCCATGACCAAGTAATCGGCAGCCAACTCCAAGCGCAACTGCTTCGCCCGTTCGACAAAGGCCAGATACTGTTGAGCGAGCGCCAAGATAGAAATCTGCCTGAGATCAACTTTCTGCGTGCGGCTCAGCGTCAACAGCAGATCAAGCGGTCCTTCGAACGTCCCGACATCAACGATCAGCGCCTCTGCCGCAAGCCGCTCGCCGACACTTAGCTGATCCTCAACGAAATCGTCTGCCACAGGTAGCCTCGGTGGGTTTCAGTTCGGCCACACCATACCGCCGTAACCTGCAGGACCGCAATCATTAGGAACGCGCTCAAGATATAAAGCGTAGATCGATTTCACCGCATTGAAACAGGTGTGCACTCTACATTTTGTGTCAGGAATGCCGAACAGAGCCGCCGCGCCTCATCCGCCCCTGAGAAACCCATGGCACGCAGCCTGTAGAACGAAACACCACCACTCGATGCCTCCAAAATTACCCGCGTCTTGTTCCCAAGATAGGCGGGGTAAAGCTGGGAAAGGCGCGACCATTCATCTGCAGCGATTTCTGCTGTGCTGAATGCACCGAGCTGAATGAGATCAGTCCCGATTGGTACAGCCTGCGAATAGACCAAACTGGCTTGAACCGATGACGCCGAACTATCTTCTTCAGCCTCGATCGCCAGCGACGCGAGCAAGGTATCGGGCCGCGCTTTTGGCAGTATCGTGCGGGTCAGCCCCGGAACAGAGGCCGGGATCACCTCGGACAGTAGATCATCACTTTCATCAGCAATCACGCGAGGCGTTGCATCACTCTCATCAGACGTAATTTGCTCGACCAGCGCCAGAATCTGCGCCTGATCGACGCTGACCGGGATGATTTGCTCAGTTGCACCCGCTTCGGTCGCCTGAGGCAAAAGCGTACCACCGTCGGAAACCAGAATTTCATCGAAATCATCTGCCGAAAACGAAGCAGTGATTGTGGTCTCCGGCTCTTCTGGCAAAACGGGCGTCACGAGGTCTCCCGGCTCTATTACGGGGTTCTGCGGCGCGAGTAGCAGTGCATCTTCTGACGGCGCCGCTTCACCTTTTGCAGAAATATGATTGACCGACAGCCCGGTATTCGCACTCACCTCTCCGCCCGGATTGGTTGGCGCGATACGCAACGGCCCCTCAGCGGCCCTGACCACCGGAATTCCCGATACATCGCGAACCACAAGCTCGTAGCCCCAATAGCCCAGCCCAACGATCAGCGCGAACGACGCCGCCGCAGCTGAATAATTCACCAACGATGTCGCACGAATCGATTTGGGGGCGACAAAATTCGCCTCGTAGGTCACGTTCGCCATACCTGCCTCATCACCCCGCCAATGTTTGACGGGTATTTCTTGCTTTGCCTCAACGCCGGAACGTGCGTTTACCGCATCTCTGTCACCGGCTTGACGCCAAGAATAGCAAGACCGTGCGAAATAACAACGGAAACAGAACGAATCAGCGCAATTTTTGCTTTAGAGGTTACTTCGTCATTCGATTGGAGGAAGCGAAGCGATACATCATCGTTCCCTTTGTTCCACAATCCATGAAACTCAGATGCGAGTTCATAGAGGTAGAATGCAACGCGGTGGGGCTCGTGACCCTTCGCCGCAATCTCAACAAGCCGGGGCCACTCAGCCAATTTCTTCGCAACGGCGATTTCGGCCTCGTTCTTCAAAAGCGACAGATCCGCCTCTGCAAGGTCGGCATCCGCCACGGAAAAACCCTCATCGCGCGCTTTCCTCAGCACAGAATGAACCCGCGCATGTGCGTATTGAACATAAAAAACGGGGTTGTCTTTCGATTGCTCCAAAACTTTGTCGAAATCAAAGTCCAGCGGCGCATCGTTTTTACGGGTGAGCATATGGAAACGGGTCACGTCCGGCCCGACCTGATCTACCACGTCCCGCAGAGTGACAAAGTTACCAGCCCGCTTTGACATTTTGAACGGCTCACCATTCTTCCAAAGCTTCACCAACTGGCACAACTTGATATCGAGCGGGACCTGACCGTCCGAAAGCGCGCTGACCGCCGCCTTCATCCGCTTGACATAACCACCGTGATCGGCACCGAAGACGTCGATCAGCTGATCAAAACCCCGGCTTACCTTGTCATAATGATAGGCAATATCTGGCGCGAAATAGGTCCAGCTACCGTCAGATTTCATCACAGCCCGATCCACGTCGTCGCCATGCTCCGTCGATTTGAATAGCGTCTGTTCGCGCGGCTCCCAATCCTCGGGAACCTTTCCTTTTGGCGGCTCTAGCACGCCTTTGTAGATAAGCCCTTTGGCCTCCAGTGCCTGCAAGGCACCCTCGATACGACCGGTACCATAGAGCGACTTTTCTGAATAAAATTGATCCATTTCCACGCCCAGCGCCTTCAGATCTTCGCGAATGAGATCCATCATCGCTTCCGTGGCGAACTCCCGCAC
This sequence comes from Marivivens sp., assembly GCA_017643845.1. Lineage (GTDB taxonomy): Bacteria > Pseudomonadota > Alphaproteobacteria > Rhodobacterales > Rhodobacteraceae > JAEPMR01. The sequence continues at coordinate 4,641 of JAEPMR010000043.1, forward strand.
CGACACGAGCCACTCGCTCTCCGGCTTGCCGACATAGGCATCGCCCACTTTTGCCTTTAGCGCCTCACCAACGGGTACAAGATAATCTCCAGGATAAGTCCCATCCTCAAATGCTACATCCTGACCGTGGGCTTCCAAATACCGCAAATAAACGGACCGCGCCAAAACATCGACCTGTGCGCCGCCATCGTTGATGTAATATTCGCGCGTTACGTTGTATCCGGCGTAGTCCAACAAGCTCGCAAGTGCATCTCCGAAAACCGCGCCGCGCGTATGGCCAACATGCAGCGGGCCGGTAGGATTGGCGCTCACATACTCAACGTTGACTTTCTTCCCGTCTCCCAGTGACGAACGCCCAAAAGTCGGATCGACCAAAATGTCACGGACAAGCCCTTGCCATACAATTGCTTCCAGCCGGAGATTAAGAAATCCCGGGCCCGCAACCTCGGCAGATAACACGCGGCTGTCAGCGCGAAGCTTCTCTGCCAAGTTTTCCGCAATATCACGAGGTTTTTGCTTGGCCGGTTTTGCCAACACCATCGCAGCATTCGTCGCCATGTCACCGTGCAACGGATCACGGGGCGGCTCTACGGCGACCGCAGTAAAATCGAGACCACTCGGAAGGCGCTCTTCCTCGATGAGTTGACCAAGGCTCTCGACTACAAGTGATCTGACTTCGGAAAAGAGGTTCATTCGCATTTCTTTCTGGAGTTTGTGTCCGTTTAGCACGGCCATTCACAAGGTCAACGACAGCGCACAGCTGTCATGTCGTTACACGGGTCCGTTCGACGATGTCGGAGCCAGTCAGCCGCGCATGCTCTTGAATTGCGAAGCGATCCGTCATGCCACTGATATAGTCGGCAACCAGACGCGCCAATTCTTCTTCAGTTTGAGCGTCCGCAACATCCTTCCTCCATTGCTTCGGGAGATTTTCAGGCTCTGCCATGAACAACGGAAATAAATCGCGCACAGCCTCGGTCACATGACGTCGCATCTCAACAACGCCCGGTGCCCGATACATGCGGTGAAACAGAAACTTTCGAATAACCTTCAGATCCGCCCAGAGAGCGGGCGTAAACCTCACAACCATTTGCCCAGCCATCCGAATATCGGCAACGGAATCTGGGGCAAGCCTCCGCAAGTTCTCGCTTGCAACCTGAATCACATCTTCCACGAGAATTCCGAAAAATCTGCGCAACGCCTCATGACGGCGCCGATAATAGTTCAACCCCGGATACCTGCGGTCTACTTCGGCAAAACACTCGCCAAGGATCGGAAGCTCCGCGAGCTCGTCCGTCGAAAAAAGTTCCGCGCGAAGCCCGTCGTGCAAATCATGATTGTTGTATGCGATATCATCCGCCAGCGCTGCGACCTGAGCCTCTGCACTGGCATGCGTCGCCAATTCCAGATCATGCCGCATGTTATATTCTGCGAGGGCATAGGGATAGGGTTCGGCAACCGGCCCATTATGTTTTGCGATCCCCTCAAGCGTCTCCCATGTCAGGTTGAGGCCATCCCACTCGGCATAATGCCGCTCCAGAGATGTGACAATTCGAATAGCCTGAGCGTTATGATCATAGCCTCCATAAGGCTTCATCAATGCATCAAGTGCATCCTCTCCCGTATGACCAAATGGCGGGTGTCCAAGATCATGGGCCAACGCAACCGCTTCTGTCAGCTCAACATTCAGCCCCAAGGCCCCCGAAATCGTCCTAGCAACCTGCGCGACCTCGATAGAGTGCGTCAAACGGGTCCTGAAATAGTCTCCCTCATGTTCAACAAACACCTGCGTCTTGTGTTTCAGCCGCCGGAAAGCACTGGAATGGATGATCCGATCTCTGTCCCTCTGAAAAGGAGAGCGAAATGTGCTTTCTTCTTCTGGATACAACCTTCCGCGAGAAGCGGCCGGATCTGTAGCATAACGAGCTGGCATCGGGTCTCCATTGCCTGCATGAACTTGTTGTCGGGCTTCGGTGCCTCTATATTTGAACCAGTCCAAAACCGATAGGTCGGAAAATGCTCACTTTGCCGCCAAAAGTTACTGAACGCGCCTTTGCAAGGCTTGCGGAAATCGGAGCCTCAGCTGAAGGGAAAGCCCTGCGCATCGCCGTGGAGGGCGGAGGATGTTCGGGCTTTCAGTATGAAATTGTTCTAGATGCCCCGACCGAGGACGACCTCGTCCTACAAAACGAAAATGGCGAGAAAGTTGTGGTCGACAGTGTGTCCCTGCCCTTCTTGGCATCCGCGACAATAGACTTCTCGGACGAACTGATTGGTGCACGTTTTGTTATAGATAACCCGAACGCAACGTCATCTTGCGGCTGCGGCACTAGCTTCTCGATGTAGGGTCATTCACTGACCGAAGCGGATCAACACCCCCAGATCAGCGACATTTGTTCCCGTTGCGCCAGTAACCAATAGATCGCCAGCATACCGCAGCGCGGTATAACTATCGTTGCAGCGCAATAACCCTTGAATGTCTTGTCCCGCCATTTCGATCCGCGCCAGAGTGCCCCCGTCAACGATCGCGCCGGCCGCGTCTGTCGGACCATCACGCCCATCCGTCCCGGCTTGCAGGCAGACCCAATCCATACCCCATCCGCGCTCCCGCGCCTCCAAAGCAATGCGCAAGGCCATCTCTTGATTGCGCCCACCCTGTCCGTTCCCAGTTAACGTGACAGTTGTCTCACCGCCCCATACAGTCAATCCACCAGGCCCCGCCTGATCGCAGACATACCGTGCTGCTTCCGCGACGTCCCCTTCGACAGCTGCTTCGATCCTTCGAACATCTGCGTTAGCTGCGGTCACCATCGCCTGCACACTTTTCCGGTTCGAGCCGATCAGGTGGTTTTCTGCGGTTGGAACAGGTCCTTGGTTCGGCGCATTTTGCAGATGGTTTCGCACCGAGGCAGGAACTTTCTCCCACAACCCGAGATCCCGCAAAAGATCGCTCGCCCCCTTCGCATCGGAAATTGGGGCTACGGTTGGTCCACTTGCGATTATGGACAAATCATCTCCGACGACATCCGACAGGATAAGCGCGGTCACCTTCGCAGGCGCTGCCAGGCGGACCATCCCCCCGCCTTTCAGTCGTGAAATCTGCTGTCGGACAAGGTTCATATTCCCGATGTCTGCCCCAGATGCGAGGAGGAGACGGTTCACCTCCGCCTTCTCTGCAAGTGTGACGCCCTCGACAGGGGCGGGTAACAACGCTGACCCCCCGCCTGAAACCAGCACTAGGATTTCCGCGCCCGAGCCTGCGGCTTCTTCTAGTGCAGAGATGATGGTCTTGGCAGCGGCTTCCCCTTTCGCGTCCGGCACCGGATGGCCCGCTGGCAATACCACTGCGCCGTCCAGCGGCTTGGCATTTTCATAGTTTGTTACAACGATGGTTTTCACACCTGTGTTCAGCGTTAATGCGGCCTCCGCCATACGCCGCGCAGCTTTCCCCACTGCAATGATCAGGTCGGGGGAAGATCCACGCTCCTCCAGCGCCTTGATGACAGCCTGATATGGATCTGCAGCCGCCACACCTGCCATAAACAGTCGTCGCACTTCTGCCCTTGCCTGATCAATATCCATTCAATCCCCCGTCGATCTTGTGCGCGCAGCATAGCCGCCGATCACCGCCCTCCAAGTGGAAAATCATCCACCTCCCCTTTCGGACATTTGACGCAGCCACCACAAAAGATTAGAACAAAAGGTGAACACGGAGAACGAAGTGCATAGCGCCCCACCCGCCCCGAAAACCACGCTGGAAAGTTTGCGCGCACGCGCAAAGCGCCTTGAAACAAACAGGCAAGCCCCTCCAGCAACATTGGCCGAAGCCTTTTCCGCCGCCCCGACCGACGGCGCCGCAACCGGATTCGTTCTGGCAAGCCTCGCCCGGATACAAAAGCCGATACTCTGGATACAAGATCACCTCAGCCAGCGCGAATGCGGTCAGCCTTATTTTCACGGATTGAAATGCGAAACAGGTAAAATCTTCTACCTTGAACTCTCTCGCGCATCGGACGTGCTACGGGCCGCCGAAGAAGGGCTCCGTTGCCATTCCCTCGGCGCCGTTATCGCGGAAATATGGGGCAATCCCAAAGCTCTCGATTTCACAGCAACCAAACGCCTCGCCTTACGTTCCGAAGCGCAGCGTGTGCCAGGCTGGCTGTTGCGTCATGCCGCGCAGGCGGACCTCAGCGCGGCCCGCGAACGCTGGCGCATAGAAACACTCCCCAGCCGTCGTCACCCCTATGATATGCGCGCACCCGGCACTCCCGTCTGGCGCGCGCATCTGTTCCGCGCGCGCTGGCGTCCGACGGGTGAATGGATCGCTCGCGTTGAGCACGGAACACTCCATCTGGACCACGCCGCTGAACAGAACACCACAATTCACCCCAACCCAATAGCCAATGTCTCGTAACCCAAAACATTAGAGGAGACCCACCGCGTGAAGTGCGAGGACCAGCTGCCGGAACTCGCCCAGCACCTGCAGAAACAAAGCACGCCACCATCTCCCGATGGTCGTCGGATTCTGGCCATTCACTTGCCGAACCTTGCGATTGAAAGGTGGCAGATCTGGGCTTCGGAACAAGCAGACGCTCCCCCGGACGACTTTCCAGTCGCTCTTGCCATTGATGCTCCCCATGGCCCAACCGTCTACGCGATGAACCGCGCAGCGGCGGTGTTCGGCGTGCGCAGACACGCCCGGGTGGTAGATATGCGTGCGCTTTGCCCGGAATTGAAAGTGGAATACGCTGACCCTGCCGGCGATATTCGCATGCTTGAAACCCTGATGCTCTGGGTGCGTCGCTGGGGGCCCTGGAGCGCGGCCGACGCACCAGACGGCCTCTTTTGCGACACATCCGGCGTGGCGCATCTGTACGGCGGAGAGCGTGCTTTGCTTCAGGATGTCGAAGAGCGCTTTTCCCGGCTCGGCTTCCAAACCAACCTTGCACTGGCCCCAACACCAGGGGCCGCATGGGCACTGGCGCGTTACGGGACCGTCCGCAGCATCGCCACGTCGCACACGCTTTCCGATATGCTGGCGCCGCTTCCTGTAGCCGCACTACGTCTTTCTGCGGATACAATAACGAGCCTGAATCGTCTGGGGCTAAAAACAATCGGCGCCCTTGCCTCTGTGCCAC
>JAEPMR010000043.1:9788-26070 GCA_017643845.1 Marivivens sp.
ACTCATGCCGACCCCAGCCATGCCCCCTTACATCGGCTCGACATTGTGACAGGCAGGCGCGCCGATCCGTTAAACGCCCCCGCGGATCCGCTGCGCTTCATTGCCAAGCTTTCCCTACCCGAACCGATATCGGATCCGGCTCCGCATCTGCCGGATCTCTGTAAAAATTTATGCAGCCAGTTGGATAATGCACAGCATGGCGCACGGCGATTGCTACTCTCAGCCTATCGCACCGATGGTATGGTAGCGACGGCGCGTCTAACGACCGCACTGCCCAGTAATAACCCCGAACATTTGCACAGCCTACTGACTGGAAAGCTTGACCACATCGACCCCGGCTTTGGCTTCGACGTTCTCACACTGGCAGCGGACAGCACCGAGAACCTGAACATCATCCAGACCCGTCTTGACGGAAATCCTGATGACGGCACCGAACTGGCACGCTTGATTGATCGCCTCTCAGCCCGATATGGCGCAAACAGAATTCAGCGCGTGGCCCTCTCCGGCAGCCATATACCCGAGCGCGCTGCCCATTGGCAGCCCACCCCCAGACCGAACCGCCATCCAACCCAGCCACCAGCACAACCGCGTCCCTTGCGCCTGATCGTACCACCCGAGGAAATTCGCGTCCTCTACGCCGTTCCCGAGGGCCCTCCTGCACAATTCATCTGGCGCCGCATCACGCACCGCGTCATTCGCTTTGCTGGCCCCGAACGCATAGCTCCCGAATGGTGGCTTGATCGTCCCGGCACCCGTCTTAGGGATTATTACCATATAGAAACCGAGACAGGTCGCCGTCTCTGGATCTACCGAAACGGCCTGCACGGTGATGGTCGCGGCAACGAGCCATTGTGGTTCTTGCATGGGGTTTTCCCATGAGGATCACTCCCGTTTCCACGGCCTTCTGCGGACATCGGAGCGCCTAAATGCCCGATACCCCCACCGCCAGGCCACGTCACAAATTGCCGGACGACAATCGTTTCTCCCCAAATCCGCGTGCCCCCTTTGTCGAACTCGGGCTGGCAAGCTGTTTTTCCTTTCTGCACGGCGCATCCGAAGCTGATGAGTTGCTTCAGCGTGGCTGGGAAATCGGCTACGATACCCTCGGAATTGCAGACCTGAACAGCTTTGCCGGCGTTGTCCGTTTTCACACCGCCGCTCTAAAAACAGCGATCAGACCAGTGATAGGCACCCGCCTGCATCTGGTCACTGGCGAAGAGTTTCTTGCCTATCCAAAGGATCGTGATGCCTACGGACGCCTGTCCCGGCTCATTACATCCGGCCGCCGCCATCGCCCCGACGGAAGCTGGCAGGCCAAGGGAGCATGTGACATTACACTAGACGCTCTCGCAGCCCACACCCAAGGCAGCATTCTGATCCTCATTCCTCCCCGAAACCCATCCGATCTGGCCCACGCCCTTCCAAGGCTTCGCACCAGACTACCGGACCTGCAATACATCGCCGCCTCATGGCATTACCACGGCGATGACCGCGCCCGTATAAACCAACTCGATCAATTGGCCCAAAAGCATGGTCTCTCCCTCCTAGCCACCAACGATGTGCTGTATCACGCTCCTGACCGGCGGCCATTACAGGACGTCATGACCTGCATCCGCACCAAAACACGCCTGACAGACGCAGGTCCGCTTCTCAGTGCAAATGCGGAACGTCACCTGAAATCCCCCCAAGAGATGCAGCGCCTCTTCGCGGAATGGCCCCACGCCATTCGCGCCACGCGGATTGTGGCTGATCAATGCCGCTTCGACCTGCGCGAGCTTTCCTATGAATATCCCCGCGAAGTTGTTCCCCAAGGGATGACCCCCCAGACCCGCCTCGAAGAGCTGACATGGCTCGGCGCGGAAAATCGTTATCCAGATGGCGTCCCTCCAAAAACCCGCGACACCTTACGTAAAGAACTTGCAATGATCGAAAAACTCGACATTGCCCAGTATTTCCTGACGATCCATGACATCATTCGCTTTGCCCGCGAGGACTGCTCCCCGCCAATCCTGTGTCAGGGGCGCGGCTCAGCCGCGAACTCGGCTGTCTGCTATGTTTTGGGCATCACCTCCGTTGACCCCGCCAAGCACCAGCTTCTCTTTGAAAGGTTCATCAGCGAAGAGCGTAAGGAGCCTCCTGATATCGACGTCGATTTCGAGCATGAACGCCGCGAAGAGGTCATCCAGCATATCTATAACAAATACGGACGGGATCGCGCCGGTCTCTGCGCCACTGTCATCCATTACCGCCCCCGCTCCGCAATCCGCGAGGTCGGAAAGGTTATGGGCCTCTCCGAAGATGTCACCAGTGCTCTGGCAAAAACAGTCTGGGGCAGCTGGGGCTCCGACATCGAAAACACACACGCACATGAGGCCGGCGTCAATCTGGAAGACCCGCACCTCAGGCGCGTACTCCATGTTGCGCGACAACTCATCGGCATGCCACGTCATCTCGGCCAACATGTCGGCGGCTTTATCCTGACCCAGCGCCCCTTGAGCGAAACCGTTCCCATCGGTAACGGCGCAATGGAGAACCGATCCTTTATCGAATGGGACAAAGACGACATAGATGCGCTTGGCATTCTTAAGGTCGACATTCTCGCCCTCGGAATGCTCACCTGTATCCGCAAATGCTTTGATCTGATCGACGCCCATTTTGGTCGCCACTACACCCTCGCAACAGTTCCGCAAGAGGACCCGCGCGTATATGACATGCTCTGCCGCGGTGACAGCATCGGCGTTTTTCAGGTCGAAAGCCGTGCGCAAATCAACATGCTCCCCCGCCTGCGGCCACGTGAATTTTATGATCTGGTCATCGAGGTTGCGATCGTCAGGCCGGGACCGATTCAGGGGGACATGGTGCACCCGTATCTTCGACGCCGAAACGGCGAGGAAGCCGTCGCATATCCCTCGCCTGCACCTCCGAACAATCCAGCCGAACTGAAAGACATACTCGACCGCACACTCGGGGTTCCCATCTTTCAGGAACAGGCAATGAAAATCGCGATAGATGCCGCGCAATTCTCGCCAGCAGAGGCCAACGAACTACGCAAGGCAATGGCAACCTTCCGCTCTAAAGGGACCATCGGGCGCCTTGAGGAAAAAATGGTCACACGAATGGTTGCACGTGGCTATGAGGAAGAATTTGCCAAGCGGTGCTTCAACCAGATTAAAGGCTTTGGTGAATACGGCTTTCCAGAGAGCCATGCCGCGAGCTTTGCCCATCTGGTCTATGTCTCGAGTTGGCTGAAATGTCATTATCCGGCGGCTTTCACATGCGCCTTGCTCAACTCTCAGCCAATGGGCTTCTACGCCCCCGCCCAACTGGTGCGCGATGCCCGTGACCACGGCGTCGAAGTCCGACCAGTCGATGTGAACTTCTCGCAATGGGACAACACGCTGGAACCTGTCATACCCCGCACACAAGATCGTGGTGGGAGCAAAACACACAGCACCACACAGACGGGCTTCGCGATACGGCTCGGCTTTCGCCAGATCACCGGATTCCAGCAACAGAACGCCGAAATTCTCATCGCCGCCCGCACCGTTCCGTTTGAGGACGTCGCGGCGCTACAGGCTCGATCCGGCCTAACATCCGCACCCATCCGAAAACTGGCTGAAGCCGACGCCATGCGATCTATGTTCATAGATCGCCGTCAGGCTCTTTGGGAAGCCCGCGCCCTCAAAGACACACCAGATCTTCCACTCTTCAATGACCAAAAAGACGAAGGGGAAGATCTCCCCGTTGCCCTGCCGGAAATGCCCGTTTGCGAGCAAGTTCTTAACGATTACCAAACACTTCGCCTGTCGTTAAAGGCGCATCCCATGACATTTTTCAGATCCAGCCTGCATGATCAGGGGATCATACCCTGCCGTTCTCTGCGAAACACACGAAACGGGCAGCGGATCAAACTATCCGGCGTTGTCTTGATCCGGCAGCGGCCCGGTAGCGCGAAAGGCGTATGTTTCATAACAATCGAAGATGAAACCGGCGTCGCCAATCTTGTTGTCTGGCCTAAAATCATGGAAACCTACCGCAAACAGGTCATGCAATCTCGCTTGCTCCTTGTTCACGGACGGGTGCAACGGGATGTGGAGATCATTCACGTAATTGTCGATCACCTTGAGGACAAATCGGATCGCCTCTGGGCATTATCCGGCGAAGCACCCGCCAATCCCGAACGCACCAGCGCCCCCAGCCAAAACCACCCCCGTAACCAGCGGATCATCCCTCACAGCCGTGATTTCCACTGATGATCAGGGTGCCGCTAGGTCAGGCATAGTATTCGACCCGATGGTTCGCACGCAGACGATCCTGCATGACACGGTCAGCCCAGGCGGACAAAACATCAAATACGTTAAGCATATCATATCTCCTTTTAACCGGAGATAGCGACCCTCACCCACCAGAGTAGAGACAGAAACGGCAATCCCGCTATGCCCCAGCCGCAACCCCATAGATGCAGCCTCGACACGCTTCCCATAAGATTGCGCGACACTCTCGCTGCACCCGCCCCTACATGCTAAGAATATTCCGACGGAAGAAGACCAATGACGAACCCCAAAAAGCAATACAGCCGCATACAGACCCAGAACCGCCAGAAAATTCTTGATGCGGCACTTGATGTCTTTTCTCAGCACGGATTTCGCGGCACGACCCTCGATCAAATCGCCAGCGCTTCAGGCCTGTCGAAGCCAAACATCATATACTACTTCAACGGCAAAGAAGATATTCACAGGACTTTGCTGGAGAACCTGCTCGAAGTCTGGCTCGCTCCGCTCCACGCCCTCGATCCAACAGGGGATCCGAGAAGCGAAATCCTTAAATATGTGCATCGCAAGCTCGAGATGAGCCGCGAAATGCCACGCGAAAGCCGCCTTTTCGCGAATGAAATCCTGCAAGGCGCACCCAGGCTAAGGGAAATTCTCGGTAGCGGGCTGAAGACACTGGTCGATGAAAAATCGACCGTGATCGCCTCATGGTCAAAAGCAGGAAAAATCGCAAACGTGGACCCCTATCATCTGATCTTCTCGATCTGGGCGCTCACACAGCACTATGCCGATTTCGACACTCAGGTAAGGACGATCCTGAAAGACACGGATCCGTATCCCGGCGCAACCGAATTTCTGGACCACGTCTACTCGCGAATCCTCGAAGTATGACCCCGCCGCAGTGCATCAATGTGTGGTAATGGTGCCCCCACACGGACTCGAACCGCGGACCTACTGATTACAAATCAGTTGCTCTACCAGCTGAGCTATAGGGGCACTAAGCGCCATTTACGCGTTCGTTCTGACAGACGCAACCCTCAACGATTGGCGCGCGCCAAGAAGATGACAGCAACGAGACCGACCGCCGTAATCATCAATGAGGCGGTCGACGCTTCTGCAATCTTCTCCAGTGACGCCTTTTCATGCACGAGGGTCGCCAAGGTGTTGTAATTGAACGGGCGCAGAAGCAGCGTCGCTGGCAATTCCTTCACCGCGTCAACAAAGACCAGCAACAGCGCCGACCCGACCGAGGCCCGCATCAACGGAATATAAACACGCTTCAACGCTCCGCCGGCTCCTTGCCCCAGCGATCGTGCCGCCATCGGAAGGCTGGGTGAAATCCGCCCAAACGCGGCGTCCGCCGTTCCTTGAGCAATTGCGAAAAACCTCACAACATAGGCCAAAACCAGAGCGGCCGCCGTTCCCGTCAACAGCAGTCCCGGATCCCAGCCCGTCAGGGCAAGGATCCCGTCAGCAAACCAATTATCAAACGCCGCCAAAGGCACCAGTATGCCCAGCCCCAGTACGGCTCCGGGCGCTGCGTATCCAATAGCGGTAACCGGCATCAGCAGGGCCGGAATCCTGCGCTGACTCAGCCGGACACCATACACCATGAAAACCCCGCCAATCACCGTTAGGATCGCTGCGATCCCGCCCACAGTGACGGTATGCCATAGCGCTTTCAAAAGCCCCGGCCGTGTCCACTCCCCGACATCGAGCGCGTGTGACATCAGCACGCTCACGGGCATCAGGAATCCGATAAAGAACGGCGCAAAACACGCGAGCGTCGCCCCCCACCCACGAAATCCCGACAACGGCACGCGAACCACGGGACGAAAACCGCGAGCGGATGCCGACACCTTGATTCTGCGGCGGCTCAACTTTTCAAGTGTCACCAGCAGAATGATCAACGCCAAGACACAAGTTGCAATCTGCGCCGCACCACCCAGGTTCCCTGCCTGGAGCCAAACCGTAAAGATCCCTGTCGTCAGGGTTTGAACGGCGAAATAATCAACCGTTCCGAAATCGTTGACGGTCTCCATCATAACAACCGCTACACCGGCAACAATTGCCGGACGCGCAAGAGGAAGGCCCACCTTGAAGAACCGCGCAACAGGCCCCGCGCCAAGCGCGCGCGCCACTTCATACGGTGCGCCACTTTGCTCGCGGAAAGCCGCCCGAGACAGAATATAGACATAGGGAAAGAGCGCACCGCTCAGAACAAGAACAGCCGCCCCACGGGACCGAATCGCGGGAAACCAATAATCCTTGGCGGTCTCCCAGCCAAAAATAGCCCTCAACCCTGTCTGCACCGGCCCTGCATATTCCAGAAAATCCACAAGCGCGAACGCCCCGACATAGGCAGGGACAGCGAGAGGCAGCAAGAGCACCCACTCCAGCCAGCGCCGCCCGGGAAATTCATACATAACAACGAGCCAAGCCGCCCCCGATCCGACAGCCGCTGTCACCAACCCTACGCTCAACATCAGGACAATCGAATTTCCGGCGTAGCGCGGAAGTGTCGTCGACAGGAGATGCGGCCAGATGTTCTCGCTCGGGAAAAACGCGAACCAGATCACCGCCAGAATCGGCATCAACACGATTGTCGCGATTATGACGGAACCGGCGGACCAAGGGTCCACCCGCCTCACTGGTTTGCCACCGCCGAAAAGCTGACTCGTTTTATCGGACATATGACGCCGTTACCGAAATCCGGTTTCGCTGTCCAGAAATGTCCTTATATTAAATCGAAACAACAGACAGGCAGACATCATGCAGATCGCGTTTCACATCGGCGCCAATTGCACAGACGATGATCAACTGATCAAATCCGTTCGCAAAAATGCATCCGCACTGGAGCTTGAAGGGATTCACGTGCCCCCAATCGGCCGCTATCGGCGTCTGATCCGCGAAACTGTTCAAAGCGTCGAAGGCTCCACGCCAAATCCCAACGTTCGTCAGACATTGCTCGACGCCATCATCGACAATCCGCACCATACAGACCGGCTCGTGCTCTCAAACAGTGCGTTTCTCGGAGTTGCCAACCGGATATTCGAGGGAGCATCCCTTTACCAGATGGCCGAAGCCAAGCTGCTCGCGCTACGCCAGATATTTGCAGATGACGAGCTCGATCTCTACTTCGCGGTTCGAAACCCGGCGAGCTTTGTTCCCGCTGCGTATATGGAGTCCAAAAAGGCCACTTTTGGAGCCTACATGCATGGAATGGATCCTATGGATATCCGGTGGTCCGTGCTTGTCGCCCGTATCCGGTCGATTGTGCCAGATGCCACTCTTACAGTTTGGGCAAATGAAGACACGCCGCTCATCTGGGCAGAATTGATCCGTGATCTCTCTGGCGTTGACCCGCTCACTCGGATCACCGGCGGGTTTGATCTGCTTTCCTCGATCATGTCGAAAACAGGAATGCAGCGCTTCACATCTTACCTAAAAAGCCACCCTCCCCAAAGCGAGGCTCAAAAACGGCGTATCATTTCAGCCTTTCTCGACAAATTCGCGATCGAAGACGAGATAGATCAGGAAATACCTATCCCCGAGTGGAACGACGCACTGGTAGACGAACTGACCGATCAGTATGAAGATGATCTTCTGACGATCCAGCAGATGCCAAACGTTCGGTTCATCGCTCCCTGACGGATCACATCCCCAGAGCAGCCTTGTACATATCCAGTACAGCTTCCTCTTCAGCGAGGTCATTTGCATCGCGCTTACGCATAGCAATCAGTTTGCGCATGACCTTGGTATCGTATCCGCGGCCTTTTGCTTCGGCCATGACTTCCTTCTGCGCGTCGGCGATATCCTTTTTCTCGATTTCGAGGCGCTCGAAACGCTCGACAAACTGGCGCAGTTCCTGTGCGGCGACGGTTGTCTGGACGTCTGTATCGGTATCGCTCATGATGGACTCCGGTCTCAAGGATGAAAATTTTATAGCGTCCTAGTCGCTGTCCCTGTGCCGCGCAAGCCCGCCCTTGCCAAACCCGCGCCACACAGTTACGCCGTCGCAGGTTCTTACCTTGGGAGACGCATATGGAATGGCTTGTCTATATTGGTGCGATCATCTCGACCGTAGGTTTGGTCGGCATCATCTGGACGATATTTAACGTCATTTCAGCCCGCCGAGCAAAGCTCGACGATGCCGAACTACGCGCACGCATGTCCCGTATTCTTCCCGTGAATATCGGCGCCTTATTTCTTTCAGTGATCGGCTTGATGATGGTGGTTGTCGGCGTCGTTCTCAGCTAGCCGCTCAGTCGACCGCACAAAAGACCTCGTACAATCGCTCTAGAATTGGCCGCACACGCTCATCGGCGATTTGATACCGGATTGATCGGCCATCCCTGACGCAGCTCACGAGCCCCTCCGAGCGCATCCGCGCGAGTTGTCCAGACACATAGGACTGGCTCGCACCGAGCATTTCCTCGAGGTCACCAACGCACTGCTCTCCCGGCAAAAGCGCACATAGAATTCGCAGCCGCGCAGGGTTGGCCAAAACCTTGAGAACTTCCGCCGCCTCGTCGGCCGACGCATTCATTGCATCCACCTTATCAATAACGTCCATACCGCGGTAACTCCGATTGCATTGCAAAAAACTTATATAATGAACTTGAAATGTTTTACAAACACGACTAATTAACTTTTCACCGAATTGACCCTCCCAAGCGCAAATCGCGAACAGCGCACGGACGGTTTCACCTAGCGGCACGCTTCCATGCGGGCCGAACCTTGTAAATCAAATTAGACGGACAGCCGGAATGGAGCAAGACTGGATACTCGGCCTGATCGGAGGCGGAATTATTGGCATCGCTGGAGCAATCTACCTGCTCTCGAACGGACGCATCATGGGTGCTTCCGGAATCATCGGCGGCCTTGTTGATGGATCAGCAGGAAACCAGAGCAAGGAACGCCTTTCTTTTGTTGCGGGCCTCTTCCTGGTCCCGACCTTGATCGCGGCAATTATGGGCATTGGCGAAACAAATGTCAGCGACAACCTCGTCGTAGTCGCGATTGCAGGCCTGCTCGTTGGCGTTGGCACACGTATCGCCAATGGTTGCACGTCGGGCCACGGCGTCTGCGGAATCTCGCGGCTGTCACTCCGCGGTATGGTTGCCACCGTTTTCTACATCGGCGCGGGCGGCCTGACTGTTGTTCTTTTCCGTCATCTCTTGGGAGTCATCTGATGCGCAACATAATGGCATTTATTGCGGGCGGTACATTCGGCGCGGGGCTTCTAATCTCTGGCATGACCGACACGACAAAAGTACAGGGCTGGCTCGACATCTTCGGTGTCTGGGACCCCACCCTCGCGTTTGTCATGGGCGGCGCCATTATTCCCATGGCAATAGCATGGGGGCTAACGAAGGGCCGTACCCCGCTTATGGGCGGACTGTTTCCACCGCGCCCCGAAGCTCGCCTTGGCCGGAACCTCATCGTTGGATCCACGTTGTTCGGAATGGGATGGGGACTTGCCGGACTTTGCCCCGGCCCGTCGATTGCGTCGCTCAGTTTTGGCGGAATCGGTGGTATCACTTTCGTTGTCGCGATGGCGGTCGGCATGTGGTTCGCCCCCAAATTACGTGATCGAATGGATGCTCTTGCCCCCGCCTCGGCCTGATCGATTACGCCGCCCCCGATGCTCAGGCAAAAGGGGCGGCACACAAAATCACAAATGTCCAATTGATGCGGCGGCGCAAATTGTCAGACAGTCTGCATTTGGGTTGAAATTCACTCCGACTTCAAGAAACGGTCGGGAAGTTGATCCTGCCGCCCCACATCTCCCAATTGAACGGCACGGTCGTATCCCTCCGCGCCGAGAACCCCGTTCAACATCGGGCCTTTCGGCCCTGTTTGGATTTCAACCACCGGACAGCATGACGGCTGTTTCAGTCGGATCACCTGCCCGACCGACACCTTCTCCATGTCACGCAACGTCACTGCTGCTCGCAGCTGAACAGCCATTTTCATTGCGACATCAACACCTTGATGCCGCGCATCAGGGGCCTCACTCTTTAACGTGAAATCTACGTCGCCGTGTCCATGCCCATTAAGGACACCTAGCGTCAATCGCTCGGCGGGGCTGCCGTCCGCAAAAGACACGTCAATCATCAGCCACTTATAACGGCCGGATTGCATCTCATCTCTCGCCACGTCTATCGGCCCAATCGGACGTCCCAGCGAACGCCCCGCCAACACTTGCCAATTAGGGTCATCCGGTGCCAATTCGCTTTCAATTTCTGCCAATATTCGCCGGATCGTCACCCCAACAACAACAAAATCAAGACGGGTAGGTTCTCTTTCGAGTTCTGCTGGAGAGTCGGGAATTCCGCACCCCACTCTGCGCATCCCGCCCAAAGCAAAAGCCCTTAACCGACTTGTCAGCGCAACACATCCATCCGGCGCCTCTTCATGCTGTTCCAGACAAAACATGCCAATCAGATCGTCCTTGCTGATCCCGGAACACATTTCCTCTAGGGTACCATGGCCGAATGAAACTCCGACCGACACATCGAGACCCAACCCATCACGGAACGCACGCCGCGTCGCGCGTGAAATCAAATAATCCGGGGAGCTAATATCTGTTTTGTTCCTGCCACCGGCCTTTATCAGCGTACGAAGCGCGCCTGATGACATGACTGAAGTTCCTCCCGATAGCTCGGGAAACTGTCAGCCTTAAAAGTTAAGATTCACCTATTCGGGATCGGACAAAGGCACAGTCACACGGAAAGCCGCGCCCCCCTGCCCCGGGAGATAACTGACGCTTCCATCGAGCCGCTGCATAATCTCCCGACAAATCGCCAAACCCAGACCTGCACCTCCAGCTTTCCGATGATCGGTCAAGCGAGAAAACTTTTCAAAAATCATGGTCTGGTTCTCAACAGAAATCCCCTCACCATTGTCTACAAAGTCGATCTGCAAGTCGGCCCCGAGATTGCGCACGATGCTCGAAAGCTCAGGAGCATCCGCACCGCAATACTTCGCCGCGTTTGAAATAAGATTAATAAAGACCTGAGATAGCCGATCCGGGTCCGTCGTCAGGCTGACATCCTCATCCTGTGGCGTGCGATTGATCTTCAATCCTGCGCCATCCGCGTTTATCCCTGCCGAGGAGATCGCCTGATTCAACAGTTTCCGCAGCGAAATGCGTCGCTTATTCAAAACGACCTGTCCGTTCTCCAGAAAACTAAGGTCCAACAAATCATCAAGAAGCCGCGTCAGACGCATGGTCTCGTTGTGGATGATACCTGCGTACCGAATGCGCTGCGCATCATCTGCATTCTCATCCTGAAGTATCTCCGAAAACGCACGAATTGACGTCATCGGCGTGCGCAACTCATGACTGATCTGGCTCAAAAAGGCGTCCTTTTGCACAGAAAGCGCGGTGAGCTTTTCGTTCGCCTGCCGGAGTTGGCGGGCGGTTCTCTCCTGCTCTCTGGATTTTGCTTCCAAACGACTGGAATACTCCATGATCTGGGCCGCTTCGTCGGCCACCGCCATCAGGTCCTCAACGGAAATAGACGCCCCGGGGAGCAATTGCCCGATCATGGCATGAGCGGTCGCCGCCCCGACTGATCCGGCCAACTCTCTTTCAAGTTGCTGAATGAATTCCGGTGTAACATCGGGCAGGTATCCCGTTTTTCCCTGTTTCTCGGCCGCCTGTTGGAAAACCTTTTGCGCCTCTGTAGCGCCGAGAAGCCGCTGCGACATGATCAACAGGTCTTCTGACGCGGCTGCACTTGGTGTCCAGTTCCGCGCACCTCCAGTATTTTCAAAAACGTTGACAAACTGCGCACCCTGAAGCCGTTCGAGCGGCGTCGGAAAACTGAAGACGGACCCTATTACAAAAATCAGCGCGTTGAGCGACATCGACCAGAATACCGCATGTAACAGCGGATCCTGCCCGCCGATCCCGAACAGCGCCTGCGGTCTGAGCCACTCAATCCCGAACGGACCCGAAGCCATTACACTCTCGGTTATGATCGCATTGGGGCCGAAACTCGGCAGAAAAAGAGTCCAGGCCCAAATCGCAAGCCCGACAGTAAGCCCCGCCGAAGCGCCGACACGCGTCGCACCGCGCCAAAACAGGGCCCCAATGATCGCAGGCAATACCTGTATCGCACCGGTGAACGACACAAGTCCAATCGCCGCCAGTGCAGAGCCTCCGCCCGACGTTCGAAAATACAGGTAGCCAAGAACCAGTACAGCCACGATCGAGAACCGCCGCGCTCCAATCACCACAGAACGCACATCTCCAGACATCAACGCCCCTTCCCTCTGGCTCGAAAGCCAGATCGGTACGACAATATGGTTCGAGACCATCGTCGCTAGGGCAATCGTCGCAACGATCACCATAGACGTGGCTGAAGAGAATCCGCCCAGAAACGAAAAGACCGCCAAGCCTTCCTGGGAAGCCGATAAAGGCAGGGTCAGAACAAAGAGGTCAGGATTGCTCCCTTCCGGCATGACCTCCAAGCCGACAACAGCAATCGGCAAAACAAACAAGCTCATTGCAAGCAAATAGAGAGGGAAAGCCCAGCTCGCAGTCGCCAGATGGCTTTCCTGCTCATTTTCGACGACCATCACCTGAAACATTCGCGGCAAGCAGACAAACGCCGCCGCGGACACGAAAATCAACCCAGCCCAGCGCCCTCCAGATTGTTCCCACTCCGAAATCGGTGATGCGTCGATCAGTGCCAGCGTATCCCGCACCCCCCCGGTCATTCCCCAGACGACGAATACACCGACAGCAACCAAAGCGCAGAGCTTGACGATCGCTTCGAGTGCAATGGCTGTCACAATACCGTGGTGCTTTTCATTGGCGTCCAAATTCCGCGTCCCGAACAGGATCGTGAACAGGGCAAGTCCGATGGAAACCCAAAGCGCAGCTCTGTTCAGGTCTGAATTCCCCCAGGCCTCGCCCGAACTATCGGCAAAGACGGCAAGTGACTGCACCACGGACTGCAATTGCAACGCGATATAGGGCGTCGCGGCGATAATCGCGATCACGGTTACCAGAACGCCCAAGGGTGTCGATTTCCCGAACCGCGAAGAAATGAGGTCAGCGATTGACGTGACCCGCTGCGCCCGACCAACCCAAACAAGCTTTCTCAAAAACCACCACCACCCAACCATGACCAGTGTCGGCCCGAGATAAATCGTGACGAATTCCAGCCCGTTCCGTGCGGCATTTCCGACCGCTCCGTAAAACGTCCACGCCGTGCAATAGATCGACAAGGACAGCGTGTAGATTGCCGGTGATCCCAACCACCTCGCGCGGCCAAGCTTGGCCCGCTGATCTGCGATGAAAGCGACGACAAAAAGTAGTGCCGCATAGAGGAGCGCAACAAAAATAAGGAGGTTAAAGGACATCTTGCTCCTTTTCTCCTCCCGTCGGCCCCTCGTCCTCCTCCCGGGTCGGCCGGACCAGAAGTGCAGCCAGAAGAACCAGCACAATCCATACACCAAATACAAACATCATGGCATCGGATGTGCCGCGCTCGGTGACATCATCTCCATGCCACATAAGCGGAATCATGAAAGCGATGCCTCCCGCGATCGGCAATACCCGCGAGGCATCTCTCAACCGCCGCCTCTGATAGGATTTTCTGGCAAGGAAGATGGGCGCTTTCTTGTCCGCCATCAGCCAGCAAGGCCCCGAACGTTTTCTAGAACTTCGGCATTGGAAAATGGCTTACTCATGAATTTCGTTGCGCCCAGTTCTTCGGCCAATTCCCGATCACGGGTCTGCCCCCGCGCGGTCAACATCAGAACGGGTATTCCCGACACATCCTGATCGGCCCGCAGATCGCGCAAAATATCGTACCCGCTTTTGCCCGGCAGCATCACATCCAGAATAATGACATCTGGCGGAGTTGCCTTGATCCGCATATTAGCAGTTTCCCCATCGCTATGCGTGTGAACAGTCCACCCGTCGCGGGATAGAATGAAACTGATCGCCTCGATAATGTTCGGCTCGTCTTCGATCACCAGAACACGTTTTGCCATACCGAAGCCCCTCCCCTGACACCGACATGAATATTTCATCTCAGACTATTATGAGAAACGCAGCCGCTGTCAAAGCGATGTCGCCTGCGGCACAATTGCCGCCGCTGCCAACAGGGACGGCTCGCGCCGCATGTCACAATTCTGAACAGAGCAAATCCGGCACCCGGGCCCGATCTCACGCCCGGAATCCGTTGTACCTGGCCCCTCACCGCCGGTGACTGGCAAAATCAGCAAGTAGCCTCGGATTCCAGTTCCGTTTTGCTCGGGGAAAACTCCGCCAATCGCTTCATATTCCACCTTGTCTCGCCCTGCGATATGCACGACCCGTTGTTCCAATCGGCCAGGTTGTGACGCCCCGTCAAAAACGGGCCAACGGGGGCATATATCAGCTCCGCTGCCCAATCCGATCTGGAGGCCGTCATCGCACCGAAGCAATTCACCAGTCGGATCAATTTCAAAATAGCTGAAATCTTTTGCCCCATTCGCAAGCCGCTGACAGGCAACAAAACGCCGGATCGCAAGCGGAACCGCCCGCCCGGACTGGATGACAAAATCGCCCAAATCACCCGCCACTGCTCCGAATAGCCCGGCAACGTCTGACATGGGCCATAACCGCTCGTCCTGCCGAAGCTCATTCATAATGCGGTCGAACCGAAATCGCCCAGCCTCGCTCATTCCTTGAACGAGCTCCCCATTAGACATCCGATTTTCCGCACCACTCTCCAGCGCATCGACGCCAACTGCATCAACTAGCGCCGAAAAGTATCGCTCCGCCTCGTCTAAAGAGGAAAGCAGATGTGTTTGCCCGTCGTCGCTGGCCTCAAGAAAGGAAACCAGTGCACGACTTTGCTCGGCCAATCGAACACTGTCCTGATATATATTTCGGTGGAATCGCTCTCTCCATTCCGCGTCAACTTCCTCCCCCGTAACAAGGATCGAAGCTGTCGAGCGAATGGCCGTCACGGCTGAAATCACCTCGTGCAGCGCATCTGCCAAATGCGGGTCATTTGCCAAGCGATCACTGAGCACCTGTATACGAGCTTCTAGTGCCGAAATCGTCCCCTGCAGATCCAGCATCATCTGAGCCCAGCCGGGAAACTGGGTCGCGAACGCCTCAAGACGGCCGACCTCGAGATCATCCAGCGAATTGCGCTGCGCGATGTCCGCAAGTCCACCGAGTACGACCGCCTCGCCTCCATCCGATAGCTGAGCGGGGTCGATATCAAGAGCACGGGCAATCTTATTCAGAATACGCCCGCCGATTCTGCGGCGGTTATGTTCGATCAGATTGAGATAAGATGGCGATATGCCCGCTTCCTGTGCAAGATCGGACTGCCGCAAGCCTCTGCTGAGCCGCCAGTCACGTATGCGGGTTCCCGTCAGTGTTCCAGCCATGACACGAATCCCTTATCACTACAGCCGTTTGCGCGAATGTTGTAAACTTATTTACATTTTTGACGGCAATCCTGTCCACATTTTTTACAAAAAAAATGTTTCACCAAAAGGCTTTGTTGCGAATTTTTCGAACTCGGCCCGATAATACACCAGCATTGTAAAATGCGCGTCGTGCGGGTGAGGAGGCCCAATCGGCAAACCATTAAAGGGAGGATATCTATGTCCAAATCGAACTTCTCGCGCCGTGGAGTGCTTAAGACCGGTGCCATCGGTGGTGCTGGCCTTGCGCTGCCAACCATCTTCACTTCGTCGGCCTCGGCCTTCACGAACGAGCCTACCGGATCGACAGTGAAATTCGGCTTCAACGTGCCGCAGACCGGCCCCTACGCCGAAGAAGGCCTCGACGAGCTGCGTGCGCAGGAACTCGCAGTCGAGCACCTCAATGGCGAAGGCGACGGTGGCATGCTGAACACCTTCAGCTCGAAAGCGCTGGGTGGTGACGGCATTCTCGGCAAGAAAGTCGACTTCGTAACCGGCGATACCCAGACAAAGTCTGACGTTGCCCGTGCTTCGGCTCAGTCAATGATCCAGAAAGACGG
>JAEPMR010000044.1 GCA_017643845.1 Marivivens sp.
CCACCTCGGCATCGCGAATGCGGTCGGTGACCTCGCGGTAATAGTCCAGCGTCCGGCTCGGAACGCCCGTTTCAGGATCACGAACATGGCAATGCACCACCGCCGCTCCTGCCTTGGCTGCCGCAATGGCGCTTTCGGCGATCTCCTTGGGGCTCCGCGGGACATGCGGGCTCCGGTCCTGTGTCGATCCCGATCCGGTAACAGCACAGGTGATAAAGACTTCACGGTTCATTTGCAGGGGCATGGGAGCTTCCTCCTTTGATCTTCGACTCGCTGTTAGTATTTGCCCGCTTGTGCAAAATTTCTTTCCATTTTACGAAATTGAAATGACCGATTCCGCAGAACTCCTCTTCCCAGACGCCGTCCGGTCGGGGCAACGCCCGATGCAGGTCACTGTTCTGGTCATGGACAGAACCAACATCCTGTCGCTGGCCGCAGCTGTCGATCCGATGCGCGCGGCCAACCGCCGTGCAGGGCGCGACCTCTTCGAATGGCAGTTCGCCACGCCCACACCCGCCCCCGCGGTCCTGACCGCGGGCTTGCCTGTGCAAGGTCTCCCGATCGCCGAAATATCAGGCGCCGACCTCCTGATCATTGTTGCCAGCTTCGGTCTGGACGCGCAGGCCACAACCGCGCTCCGTGCCACGTTACGACGCCTCTCGCGCAGCGGGGCGGTGATTGCCGGCGTCGACGGCGGCAGCCAGCTTATGGCACGGGCGGGACTACTCGACGGCCTCCGCGCAACGACGCATTGGGAAGACCTCGAAACATACGGCGCACAGTTTCCGCGAATTACTGCCGTCCGTGACCGGTTCATTCTTTCGGGCCGGACCATGACCACCGGCGGCGCCAGCCCGTGCCTTGATCTGATGCTTCACCTGATCTCCCGCCTGCACGGGCGCGAATTGGCAACGCGTGTCGCATCGGCCTTCATCTACGATCCGGTTCACGCAGGGAACACCCCACAGCGCCTCGCGCAATCCTCGGCGCTCGCGAAGCGCGCACCTGCCGTGGCCCAAGCGATCCAGATCATGGAGGACTCCCTCGAAACCCCGCCTAGCGTAGAGCGGCTTGCCATGCAGCTCGGGCTTTCAAGGCGACGGTTAGAGCAGCAATTTCGCGAGGCAATCGGCACCCCGCCCCACGCCTACGGCCTGTCATTGCGACTGGCCGAAGCACGGCGGCTCGCCACCGACACGAACCGCCCAGTACAGGACATTGCGCTCGCCACCGGGTTTGCCTCGCACGCAGGATTCGCGCGGGCCTTTCGGCGCGAGTTCGGGCACTCGGTCCGCGACATCCGCCGCACACGCGGCCCCTTGAGCTAGATCGCCTAGTAAGGCATCGGATGCTGTCTGTGGATGGTGTCGATCTCGTCGATGACCTCATCGGGCAAGATCACACTCGCACCATTCAGAATATGGGCGAGTTGATCACTGGTTGTTGCCCCGAATATGGCCGAGATCGGAAACGGACGTGTACGCTGCCATGCCATCGCCATATGCACCGGATCCAGACCGTGCCGCGCCGCGAGATCGAGATACGCCTGCGTCGCCGCGAAGACCCGTTCGGATGTCCGCCCACCCATCTCTGGATTGATGCTCATGCGGCTGCCCGCCGGCACAGCTCCTTTCTGATACTTGCCCGTCAGGAACCCTGCCCCAAGCGGAGAAAAAGACAGGAGTGTCACATCCTCATTGACCGACATTTCCGCCAGGTCGGTGTCAAACATCCGGCACAATAGCGAATATTCGTTTTGGATCGATGCCATCCTCGGCAGCCCATGCTGTTCGGCAAGGGAAACCCACATCGTAGATCCCCAAGCGCTCTCGTTCGAAAGACCGATGGAACGCAACTTTCCTGCCTTCATCAGATCGTCACAGGCCCGAAGCACATCGAGCATATGATCCACCGTGCGGCTCCGATCCTGCCCCGAAGGATCATAGCGCCAGTTCTGACGGAACATATACGATCCCCGCATCGGCCAATGCAGCTGATAGAGGTCGATTACATCGGTCTTGAGCCGTCGCAGGGATGCATCCACCGCCTCGCGGATCACGGCACCGTCATAGCCTTTGCCCCCGCGCACAAATCCGCCGTTGTCTCCCGAAACCTTCGTGGCAATCAGCACCTCATCGCGGCGGCCACTGGCGCTGACCCAATCGCCGATCACCTCCTCACTGCGGCCCACGGTCTCAGCCCGCACCGGATTGACCGGATACATTTCCGCCGTATCGAGGAAATTGATTCCCGCCTCCAAAGACATATCGATCTGGCGATGTGCGTCGGCTGCGGGCGTCTGATTGCCAAAGGTCATTGTCCCCAGACACCATTCCGAAACGGCAAGTCCTGACCGGCCAAGTGCGATTTTCTTCATCTTTGTCCCTCATATTTCGCCAGAACCTTAGCCCGCCCCCCACGAACTGCAACCCTGAGTACCTATGCCTGACATCGCGCAGAAAATTGGTGCGATTGCCCTACAGCGACACCGCGCGGCGAATTTGGCATGGCATCAGCGGCGGATCACGGCATAAAGGCGTTATGCGCCTGATGCTCTCTTTTGCCGCCCTTCTTATGTCTGTTGTGCTTTTGCAGCTGTCATCTGGGGGCGTTGGCCCGCTGGATGCCCTGACAGGACTGGCCAGCGGCTTTTCGACCCCAGAAGTCGGGATGCTCGGCTCCGCACATTTCGTCGGCTTTTTTATTGGCTGCTGGTGGGCGCCACGGCTGATGGGATCGGTCGGCCACTCGCGTGCTTATGCGACCCTGACAGCGATGGGTGCGATTGGTCTCGCGGCCCACGTGCTCGTCACCGATCCGGTCTGGTGGGCGCTTTTTCGTGTTGCGTCCGGTATTTGCGTTGCGGGCTGCTACACAGTGATCGAGGCATGGCTCCAGTCAAAAGTCACCAATGAAACACGTGGCCGGACCATGGGCGCTTACCGCGTCGTGGACATCTCGGCCTCATTCGCCGCGCAATTCATGATCGGTGCACTCGCGTCGATGGAGACATATATCGCCTATAACCTGCTGACGATTCTGTGCTGTGCGTCGATCTTGCCGCTCGCGATCACGCGCGTCGCACAGCCGGAAAGTCCCGCTGCGCCGCGCCTGCGCCCGATGATCGCGTGGGAGATGTCGCCGCTGGCGACGCTGGGTGTCGTTGTGGCGGCCCTTTCGGCTGCATCCTTCCGAATGGTCGGTCCGATCTATGGTCAGGGCGTTGGCCTCGCCGCAGACCAGATCGGCTATTTCCTTGCCGCTTTCGTCGCCGGTGGTGCAGTGGCGCAGTATCCGGTCGGCTGGCTTGCCGATAAATACGACCGCCGCTGGGTGCTCATCGGCCTTTCCGTCGCTGCGGTTCTATCGAGCGCCTTTACCATCGCCACAGCACAGGCGGGGGAAACCGCTGTAATGATCGCTGCAACGATTTTCGGCTTTACGACCTTTCCGATCTACTCCG
The DNA here is from genome assembly GCA_017643845.1 of Marivivens sp. Classification (GTDB taxonomy): domain Bacteria; phylum Pseudomonadota; class Alphaproteobacteria; order Rhodobacterales; family Rhodobacteraceae; genus JAEPMR01. Next base: position 3,464 of record JAEPMR010000044.1, read on the forward strand.
TCTGCGCGGCCCACGCGCATGACTTTGCCACCTCTGAACAGCGGGTAGAGCTCTCGGCAGCGCTGATGTTCTTCTACGCAGTCGGCGCCATAGCTGCGCCCTATGCGACCTCCGCCCTGATCGAAGCCTTCGGTCCGTCCGCATTGTTCCTGGTGATTTCCGCCGGTCACGTCCTGCTGATCGCGTTCGGCCTGACGCGGATGCGTGCACGCCCGACTGCAACGGACAAAACCCCCTATGTCTATGCGCCTCGCACCTCGTTCCTGATTGGCCGGCTGATGCGCGGCTCGCGCGAGAAGTAGAGACAAACAGGGGGTTTCGATTCCGGCGCGAGACAGCTAAATCCTTCGCAACTCGAATTGGAAGGTTGCATACCCTATGGCCCGTCACCTGATCACCTCGGCAATCCCCTATATCAACGGGATCAAACATCTCGGGAACCTCGTCGGCAGCCAGCTTCCCGCCGACCTCTACGCCCGTTACCTGCGTGGACGCGGCAACGAGGTGCTGTTCCTCTGCGCGACTGACGAGCATGGCACCCCTGCCGAGCTTGCCGCGGCCAAAGCCGGCAAGCCCGTCGCCGAATACTGCGCCGAAATGCATGCCGTGCAGTCTGAAATCGCCGATGGGTTCCGCCTGAGCTTCGATCACTTCGGGCGCTCGTCCAGCGATCAGAACCACCGCCTGACCCAGCACTTCGCAGCCCGCCTTGCCGATGCGGACCTGATCCGCGAGGTCAGCGAAACCCAGATGTATTCAAAGGCCGACGGCCGTTTCCTGCCGGACCGCTATATCGAAGGCACCTGCCCCAACTGCGGCTTTGACAGCGCGCGGGGCGACCAGTGCGACAACTGCACCAAGCAGCTTGATCCGGTAGACCTCATCAACCCGCATTCAACGATCTCCGGTTCGACCGATCTCGAAATGCGAGAAACAAAGCACCTCTACCTGCGCCAGTCGCAGATGAAGGACCAGCTCGAGGAATGGATAGACACGCGCGAAGGCTGGCCCGTTCTGACCACCTCCATCGCCAAGAAATGGCTCAACGATGGCGACGGCCTGCAAGACCGCGGCATCACCCGCGATCTGGATTGGGGCATCCCCGTCAAGCGCGGCGAGAGCGACTGGCCCGGCATGGAGGGCAAGGTTTTCTACGTCTGGTTCGACGCGCCCATCGAATATATCGCCTGCGCGCAGGAATGGGTCGATGCAGGCAAAGGCGCAGATTGGGAGCGCTGGTGGCGCACCGACAAGGGTGCGGACGATGTGACCTACACCCAGTTCATGGGCAAGGATAACGTGCCGTTCCACACGCTCTCCTTCCCCGCGACGATCCTTGGCTCGGGCGAGCCGTGGAAGCTCGTGGATTACATCAAGTCCTTCAACTACCTGAATTACGATGGCGGCCAGTTCTCCACCTCGCGCGGGCGCGGCGTGTTCATGGATCAGGCGCTGGAAATTCTACCCGCTGATTACTGGCGCTGGTGGCTTCTCAGCCATGTGCCGGAAACCTCGGACAGCGAGTTTACGTGGGAGAGCTTCCAATCTGGTGTGAACAAGGATCTGGCGGACGTGCTCGGCAATTTCGTCAGCCGCGTGACCAAGTTCTGCCGCTCCAAGTTCGGCGAAGTGGTGCCGGAGGGCGGAACCACAGCGGCGGAGGACCGTAATTCCACTGACGCATCAGCTCATTGGCTATTCCATGAGTTGCAGGAACGGCTGGAAGCATACGAAAACCACATGGATCAAATAGAAATTCGCAAAGCCGCCAACGAATTGCGTGCTATGTGGGTGGCAGGCAACGAATATCTTCAAAAAGCCGCACCGTGGTCCACCTTCAAGACCGACCCCGAGGCCGCCGCCGCACAAATCCGCTTTGCCTTGAACCTGATCCCGTTCTACGCCGTGCTCTCCGCACCCTTCATCCCGGATGCAGCCGCGCGGATGCTCGTGGATATGAAGGCGGACGACTGTGCATGGCCGGCTACCGTTGACGAGGCTCTGACCCAGCTCAAGGCCGGACATGCCTTCACCGTGCCGGACGTTCTCTTTGCCAAGATTACCGACGAGCAGCGCGAGGACTGGCAGCAGCGCTTCGCCGGCAAGCGGGACTAAAACCACCACCCTAAATAAAGAAACGCCCCGGAAATCCGGGGCGTTTTTCGTTTCATTATCGTGCTAATCAGGCGGTCGCTTTTGTCAGTGCCTGATCCAGATCGGCGATGATGTCATCCGCATCCTCGATGCCGATAGACAGACGCACCACATTCGGCGACGCACCTGCGGCTTCCTGCTGCTCGGGCGTCAACTGGCGATGGGTGGTGGAAGCCGAGTGGATGATCAGCGAGCGCGCATCGCCAAGGTTGGCAACGTGGCTGAACAGCTCAAGGCTGTCCACGAGCTTCACGCAGGCGTCATAGCCGCCCTTCACCGCGAAGGTGAACAGCGCCCCAGCCCCTTTCGGGCAGATCTTCGCGACGCGGTCCTTGTAGGGGCTGGAATCGAGGCCGGCATAGGTCACATAATCAACGCGCGGATCGGCTTCGAGCCAGTTTGCCACTTTCACGGCGTTTGCTACATGCTTGTCCATCCGCAGGCTCAGTGTTTCGATGCCCATCAGCGTATAATGCGCGGCTTGCGGGTTCATCGTCATGCCCAGATCACGCAGACCAACCGCAATACCGTGGAAGGTGAACGCCATCGCGCCCAGCGCTTCGTGGAAGTTCAGCCCGTGATAGGCCGGTTCCGGCTGCGAGAGGGACGGGAACTTGTCACTTGCGGACCAGTCGAACTTGCCGGAGTCCACAACGCAACCGCCGGTGACCGAGCCGTTGCCGGTCAGGTATTTGGTGGTGGAGTTGACGACGATCGTCGCGCCGTGCTCGATCGGGCGGCACAGATACGGGGTGGCCGATGTGTTATCCACGATCAGCGGAATGCCTGCCGCGTCCGAGATCGCCGAAATCGCATCCAGATCGGTGATATAGCCGCCCGGGTTCGCGATGGACTCACAGAATACAGCGCGGGTGTTGTCGTCAATCGCCGCCTTAACCGCGTCCAGATCATCGAAATCGACGAACTTGCAGGACCAGCCAAAGCGCGAGATCGTCCGGCCGAACTGGGTGATCGTGCCACCATAGAGGCGGTTGGAGGCCACGATGTTCAGGCCCGGCCCCATCAGCGGGAACAGCGCCATGATCTGTGCCGCATGGCCTGAAGAGCAGCAGAAGCCGCCTGCCCCGCCCTCAAGCGTCGTGATCCGCGCAGCCAGCGCGTCCACGGTCGGGTTGGTCAGTCGGGAATAAATATAGCCGACTTCCTGCAGGTTAAACAGACGGGCAGCGTGATCGGCATCCTTAAAGACGAACGACGTGCTCTGATAGATCGGCACCTGCCGCGCGCCGGTGGCCGCATCCGGCGTATTTCCGGCATGAACCTGCAGCGTATCGAAGCCTTGTTGTTTGGTCATGAAACTCTCCCATTTGGTGATCGCGCAGACGCTACGGCAGGTCCGCGCAGTATTCAATGGGATGCACATAACCTTCAACAAAAGGGATGTGTGAATATTTTGCGCCTCAGGCGATCACCGGCAGCAACAGAAAGTTGTTTGGTGGTACCCGCGGCCGGACTCGAACCGGCACGGCACTAAGGCCAAGGGATTTTAAGTCCCCAGTGTCTACCATTCCACCACGCGGGCACGCGCGTTCAATTGGCAGGTTTCACCCAGCGAGGCAAGAGGCCGCGCTAGTTCCGATCCCCGATGATTGCGATATAGCTGAAATCGTCCCCAGATCGTGTGCCACTTACACCCGCTCCGGTCACGTATTCGGCGTTCTCCCCGTGGAAACTGCCGTAGAGATCAAGTGTCCGTGTATCACCACTGCCCGCAGTAATGGTCAGCGTGCCACCCGTCGCGTCATAAAGTCCGGTAGTTTCAATTTGCATATTGCTATGATCGAAACTCGCGTTGTCCGACGTCACGTTGAGGCTGGCCGTGCGGTCAATGAAATCGGCTGTCATCGAAAATGTGCCGGTCTCATTATAATCTGCGCCGTCGATCAGGAATTCCACCACAGCCAAACCATCGTAGTTGTATGACGCACCAAGCGGCAGCCCCTCAGGTGCCGCCCCCCCAATGATGATCGCGGGATTGTCCGAGCCGAACGTGCCGTAGATCCCTGCAATATCGTCATAGAAATAGGCCGTGACTTCTTCCCGCTCTCCGTTCGCGTATTCGACTTCGATGGTGCCGGAACTCAGACCATTGGCATCGGTCGACGCTGAAACGGACCGGACGATGGAGAGATGTGCGTAATCCTCTGGGCTCTCGATATCGGGAATGATCGCGATAAAATGGTCATCACCCGTGACCGCCCGCGCCACGCCCGCACTTGCACCAAATGGCGTGCTCGAGAGAACGTCGACATCCGCCGATGACCCGAAACACCCTGAGAGGGCCAGAATAGCCCCGATAGAAAGATAAATCCGATTGCCCATAATTAACCACCTGAAACGGATTGCTGCTCGCCTTATGCGGCCTCTTTGAGGGCCGTCATTGCGGATAGTGTGCGCCAAATCTTATTTTCGCGCAAGCGATGCTGCTAGATAGCGCCATCGTTCGACGCTGCGGCGCCCAACCCTTCGTCCTTGACCGCCTGCATGGCGACATAGGTCGAGGTATGAGCCAGATAGGGCAGCATCGAGATTTTCTCGGCCAGAACCAGCCGATACCCCGCCATGCCGGATGTGCGCACCTTCAGCAGGTAGTCGAACTGCCCTGCGATCAGATGGCATTGCTCGACCTCGGGAATTTTCAGGACCGCCGCGTTGAATTCAGCAAGCGCGGCCTCTCGCGTGTCTGTCAGCTTGATCTCGACAAAGGCAACGTGATCCCGCCCCAGCCGGATCGGATCAAAGAGCGCCCGATAGCCCCGAATGACACCACTATCTTCCAGCCGCTTCAGCCGCGCCTGAGTGGGCGATTTCGAGAGCCCGATCCGCCGCGCCAGCTCGGTCACGCTAATCCGCCCTTCAATGGCGACAACATCGAGAATCTTGCGATCAAAACGATCCAGCTCAGAAGCCATTTTGCCAAGTCCCACGTTAAAAAATCGGTCACAAAAATCAACCACCCGCGCATTAGCAGGAAAATAGACTTCTATCAATGGTGTATTCTGGGACAAACGAAGGAGGACCACATGCCCCGTGACACCCACGACCAGATCCGCAGCTCCATCGAGGCCAACCTCTACGCCGCCGAAGATCCGGTTATCGAGCGGCTGATCGCTGAAGCCGCCCTTTCCGACGCTGCCCGCAAGGACATCAGCGCAGCGGGTGCCGAGCTGGTCCGCGAGATCCGCAATTCCTCCGAACCGGGCCTGATGGAAGTCTTCCTTGCCGAATACGGTCTGTCAACGGAAGAAGGCATCGCCCTGATGTGCCTTGCCGAAGCCCTTCTGCGCGTGCCCGATGCAGAAACCATCGACGCCCTGATCGAAGACAAAATCGCACCCTCCGACTGGGGAAAACATCTGGGGCACTCCTCCTCGTCTTTGGTTAACGCCTCCACCTGGGCGCTGATGCTCACGGGCCGGGTGCTCGATGACAACCACCAGCCCGGCCCCGCAAAGGCATTGCGCGGCGCCATCCGCCGCCTTGGTGAGCCAGTAATCCGCAGCGCGGTGGGCCGAGCAATGCGCGAAATGGGGCGCCAATTCGTGCTGGGTGAGACCATCCAATCCGCAATGAAGCGGGCCGACGGGATGCAGAAACTGGGCTTCACCTATTCCTATGACATGCTCGGCGAAGCCGCGCGAACCGATCATGACGCCCGCCAGTACCAGCTGGCCTATTCGCGCGCCATCAGCGCCATCGCTGAGGGCTGCGCCTCAAAAGCCGTCGCCGACAATCCGGGCATTTCCGTGAAGCTCTCCGCGCTGCACCCCCGCTACGAGGAGGCCCAGCGCAGCCGCGTAATGGAAGAGCTCGTGCCGCGCGTCCGTTCGCTCGCCCATCTCGCCAAAGCCGCTGGCATGGGCTTCAACATCGACGCTGAGGAAGCCGACCGCCTCTCGCTCTCGCTCGACGTAATCGCGGAGGTGCTCGCCGATCCGGGACTGCGCGGCTGGGACGGGTTCGGCGTCGTCGTGCAGGCCTTCGGTCAGCGCGCGGGCTATGTGCTCGACTGGCTCTATGAAACAGCGACGCGGCTCGACCGCCGGATCATGGTGCGCCTTGTCAAAGGCGCCTATTGGGACGCGGAAATCAAACGTGCTCAGGTCGAGGGCATGGCTGGTTTCCCCGTTTTCACACGCAAGCAAGCCACCGATATTTCCTACATCGCAAATGCCCGCAAGCTGCTGTCGATGACCGATCGTATCTACCCGCAGTTTGCCACACACAACGCGCATACGGTTGCAGCCGTTCTGCATCTGGCAGGCGAAATGGGCAAACAGACGGACAGCTACGAATTCCAGCGCCTGCATGGAATGGGCGAGGCGCTGCATAAAATCGTCCTGAAAAAAGAAGGCACCCGCTGCCGCATCTACGCGCCTGTTGGCGCGCATGAGGATCTGCTGGCCTATCTGGTGCGCCGCCTCTTGGAAAACGGCGCCAACTCGTCCTTCGTAAACCAGATCGTTGACGAGACGGTTCCAGCGGAAAAAGTCGCCGCTTGCCCGTTTGACACCCTCGGCGCAGGGCCGGACCTGCCGACCGGCCCGGATCTTTTCGCGCCGGAGCGCCGCAATTCCAAGGGCTGGGACATTACCCATACACCGACCCTGACCGCAATCGATGCGGGTCGTGCGCCCTTTTCGACGTATCAATGGGAATCCGGCCCGATGCCTGCAAGCGCCTTTTCTGCGGAAGCGTCTGCCGCGCTCGTGGTCAATCCCGCGCGCCCGGACGACATCGTCGGCCACGTGACAGCGGCAACGCCGCAGGACGTCGCCCGCGCGATCGACCGCGCCACCCCATGGCAGGCAAGTGCCAGTGAACGGGCCGCTATCCTGAACCGCGTCGCCGACGCCTACGAGGATAACGCCTTCGAAATTTTCGCCCTTGTTGCGCGGGAAGCTGGCAAGTCGCTCTCGGATGCCGTCGGTGAGGTGCGGGAAGCTGTCGATTTCCTCCGCTACTACGCGGCACAGGCCGAAAGCGCAGGCGACAACCACGCACCGCGCGGCATCTGGACCTGCATCAGCCCGTGGAACTTCCCGCTGGCGATTTTTACGGGTCAGATCACAGCAGCCCTTGCGGCAGGCAACGCGGTGCTGGCAAAGCCCGCCGGCCAAACACCACTGATCGCCGCACGTGCAGTTGCGTTGATGCATAAGGCAGGTGTGCCGGATGACGCACTCCAGCTCCTGCCGGGCGAAGGAAATGTCGGCGCGGCCCTCACCGCCGACCCCCGTATCGCGGGTGTGGCTTTCACAGGCTCCACCGCGACCGCACTGAAAATCCGCAGTTCAATGGCCGCTCACTGCGCCCCGGGAACCCCCCTCATCGCAGAAACCGGCGGCCTGAATGCCATGATCGTTGACAGTACAGCCCTCCCCGAACATGCGGTGCGGGACATTCTGATGTCATCCTTCCGCTCCGCCGGCCAGCGCTGCTCGGCGCTCCGCTGCCTCTATGTGCAGGAAGACGTCGCGGAAAAGCTGATCGAGATGCTCAAAGGCGCGATGGACGAACTCTCGGTCGGTGATCCGTGGCATCTGGCAACAGATGTCGGCCCGGTGATCGACGCCGCCGCTCAGCAGGGCATCCAAACCCATATCGAGCAGGCCCGCTCAGAGGGTCGTATCCTCCACGCGCTCGACACTCCCATGACCGGCACGTTTGTCGCGCCGACAGTGATCCGCGTCTCAGGCATTCAGGATCTTGAACGCGAGATTTTCGGCCCCGTGCTGCATGTCGCCACGTTCAAAGCCGAAGACCTCGATACCGTGATCAACACGATCAATGCGTCCGGCTACGGTCTGACATTCGGTCTGCACACGCGGATCGACGACCGCGTGCAAACAATCGTCGAGCGCATTCACGCCGGCAATATCTATGTCAATCGCAACCAGATCGGCGCCGTCGTCGGCTCGCAGCCCTTCGGCGGCGAAGGGCTTTCTGGCACCGGCCCCAAAGCGGGCGGGCCAAACTACCTGCCCCGATTCCACGCACCGCGGGCCGCTCCCGCTGGGGCAGACGGATGGAGCGGCGATGCCGATGCCGCCAAACTCGCAGGCATTCTTGAGACGGCTCACGGCACTGCGTCCCTGCCCGAACGGGATATGCCGGGCCCAACCGGCGAATCGAACCGCCTCAGCCTTGCGCCTCGCGGCCCGGTGCTATGCCTTGGACCGGGAGCCGAGGCCGCCAAGGCGCAGGCCGCAGCGGTCACGGCGCTCGGGGGCATCGCCGTCGCAACAGACGGACAGCTGGCACCCGAAGCGCTGACAACCCTTCCCAATCTCGCCACTGTGTTGTGGTGGGGGGACGAGGCGACGGGCCGGCAGTTCGAAGCCGCGCTCGCGACGCGCACCGGCCCGATCGTGGCGCTTGTCACGGCGATGCCCGACGCAGCCCATGTGCTGCACGAACGGCATGTGTGCATCGACACGACCGCCTCTGGCGGCAATGCCGCCCTGCTCGCCGCCGTTGCCGAGGCCTGAGGCAGATCAGCATCTTGACCGCACCCCCGCCATCGCGGACGGTGCGGTCGATGCTTCCGATCCGCGATCATAACCCGTCAATACGGACACCCGTGATCACCTACCTTCTGATCGCGGCAAATGTCTGTGTCTACTTTTTTGCCCAGCTTCCACTCACGTCGGAACGCGAGGTCGCTTTCCTCTTCTACGAATACGCCCTGATCCCTGCCCGCATTACCGCAGGCGAAAACCAGCAGGCATTTCTAACCTCGATGTTCCTGCACGGCGGCCTTGCGCATCTCGGGGGCAACATGCTGTTTCTGTGGATCTTTGGCGACAACCTCGAAGACCGGATGGGGCGTTTGGGATTTTTGATCTTTTACCTGATTTGCGGTCTCGGTGCAGGCTGGGCGCAATATGCGACCGAACCGATGTCCCAGGTTCCGATGGTCGGCGCATCGGGCGCGATATCGGGCGTGATGGGCGGATACCTCCTGTTCTTCCCCCGCGCGCGGGTCGACATCCTGATCCTGTTCATTTTCTTTATCCGTATCCTGCCGGTTCCGGCCTGGCTCATGCTCGGCCTTTGGTTCGCGATGCAATTGGTCAGCGGGATAGGCGCCGACCCCAGCACCGGCGGCGTTGCATATTGGGCGCACGCAGGCGGCTTCATGCTCGGCGTTGCGCTGGCGGTGCCTGTCTGGATTCGTGCGGGTGGCCCTGCTTTCTGGGGACGGACTGAAGGCACACCCCCAAACCCGGAGGCGAGATATCCGCTCGTTCGCACGAACGTACCGCAGGTTCGCCGTCGAAACCTACGAAAGTCAAAGCGCGGCCCGTGGGGATGAAATCGGGGCTAGCCGTCACTCCCATTCGTCGGGGGCGGCGCGTTTTCTTTGGACCAGTCGAACTCTATATTTGCGATGTGCTCGCTGACCCTGTCCGCCAATGCCTCGACCCCGTTGCCGACGGTCTCCATGACGGCAAGACCCATCGTCACAGCAGCGGCCGTCCCAACGACCCAATCGACCGTCGCCGCGCCGGTTTCGTCGCGGGCGAATGTCTCCATACGGGATAAGAATATGCGTCGGTCTATCATGCCCCCGCCCTAACGGGCGAATACGGCACGAATTTGACGGCGATGCCTAGCCGCGAATGACCTTGGCGAATTGCGGGAAAATAGCCTCGTTCGCGCAGAGAACCTCGCCATCCGCAAAAATATCGCCGCCTTCACGGATCGGCTCCACGAAGGCCCCCGCTTCGCGCAGGATGATCAGCCCAGCGGCCATGTCCCACGGGTTCAGACCCCGCTCCCAGAATCCGTCATAGCGACCAGCGGCAACATAGGCCAAATCCAGCGCCGCAGCCCCGAAACGGCGCACACCGGCACAGGCCGGCAGCAAGCGGCCAAGATCTTTGAGCGTTGCGGGTAGATCGGCGCGTCCGGCAAACGGCAGGCCGGTCGCGAAAATGCTTTCGATCATCCGCGACCGCCCCGAAACACGGATGCGCTGCTCGTTCATCCAAGCGCCCTCGCCCTTCTCGGCAAAGAAAAGCTCGTCTTTGACCGGGTCATAGATCACACCGGCCACGACCTGACCCTTGTGCTCAAGCGCGATCGAAACCGCCCAATGCGGCAAACCGTGCAAGAAGTTCGTTGTGCCATCAAGCGGATCGACAATCCAGCGGCGGGTCGGATCCTCGCCCTCGATTTCCTTGCCCTCTTCCCCGAAGAAACCATAGGTCGGGCGGGCGGTCATCAGCGCCTCGCGGATTGTCTCTTCAGCCCTCAGATCCGCGCGGCTGACGAAATCCCCCGGTCCTTTGGTGCTGGCCTGCAGGTTCTCGACCTCGCCGAAATCCTTCAAAAGGCCACGGCCTGCCTTGCGGGCGGTTTTCATCATGACGTTAAGATTTGCGCTTCCGGGCATGAGAAACTCCGTTCGGGTCCGTAGTGGCGGGATCAGGCCGCGCGTATAGGCGCTCGCCGCCGCCGGAGCAAGGCCAAACAATGCGCCTCAGCCATGCGCCAAACGCATGAGCGCCAGCATCACGCACCACGCGTTAACCATTTCTTTACACTCCGCACCCAAAGGTAAACCATTTAGCGAGAGGCACCATGTTCCCGCCGAAAATGGATTATCTCAGGTATCAGACGCGCTTCGCCGTTCACATCGCCGCGCGTGACCTAGCCAAACGGCTCGCGACGGCCGTTCTGATCCTTCTGCTGGTTCTGTGGGTCGATGGCCCCGTCAGCGCGACGGCAATCGGCAGTGTGATCGCTTTGTACGAGCTGCTGGGGGCGTTGCTCTATCGTCGGATCGCGGATCGGGACGAAGATATCAGCCCCCGATATATCCTTGCGGTCTGGCTGGTAAACTGGAGCTCCGTCATCGCCTATGTCTGGCCGGCGTTCGTTCTGGCGAAAGAACCGTCCGCCGCGCTACTCCTCGCAGGCTTCCTGTGGCTCTTTGGTGTGTTTGTCCACATCTCCAACAGCTTTGCGACCTTGCCGTTCTACAACTGGAGCCTGATGATCCCGTCCTTTGCCTCGGCATTCGTTGTGTTCTACCTCGCCGCGCGCAACCAGTTCCTCCCCGGAGCCTCTTTTGAATGGGCACTCACCACAGGTCTGATGGGCGTCTACATTCTCAACAGCCTCGACACCCTGCACAAACAGAAAGACACGCAGCGCGCACTCGAAGCCGCCCGCGAGGAGGCGCAGCAGCGCCTGAAGGCTCTGGAATACATGTCGCGGCACGATCCCCTCACAGGGCTTCTCAACCGCCGCGCCTTCGACGAGGATCTGGCCAAACTCCTCGCGCAGAGCCCCCATCCCGAAAGGGTGGGCGTGATGCTCATTGATCTCGACGGTTTCAAACCGATCAACGATACCCATAGCCATGACGCTGGGGACCAACTCCTGCGCGAAATCGGCCATCGCCTGAAAGACGTCGCCCGCGAAATCGGACTTGCGGCGCGTCTCGGCGGCGACGAATTCATCATCGCAATGCCCGATCTGGGGTCGGATGAGCTCTCAACCCGTCTGGCCGAGCTGATCCTTCAGGAGGTCGAACAGCCATTCTTTTATAATCAAGAAATCGAACTCCGCGTCAGTGCCAGCATCGGCATCGGTATTTGCCGCCACACAGGGGCGGAGGTCGAAGCCCTTTGCGCCGCCGCCGACAAAGCAATGTATCGCGCCAAGACCTCCGCGACGGAAAATGTCGTCCTATATTCCTCCGACATTTTCGCCCCGTCGATCTCCCCGCAGCAGCGCCTTGCCCTCCTTGCAGCGGTTCACCAGGGGGACATCAGACCCGCTTACGATCCGATTGTGGCAGCCGATGACGGCACCCTCCACGGCGTGATCGCTGCGCCTTTGTGGGACCGGCAGCCACCCGGCCATGATCAGGTCAGTGACCTCAAGGAAGCGATACGCGACATTGGCGCCGAAGCTGAATTCTTCGCAACGGTCGTCGGCCATGTCGCAGCGGATTTCGAAAAAGCGGGCGAGCCGTATCTGCGCGTATTTGTAGACCTGCCATCGCGACTGCTCCTGACACCAAACGGACGATCTGAACTCCGCGCCTGCATCGAACGCCTCTCGGGTCCAATTCGCAAACAGCTGATCCTGACAGTGCGGAAATCGGCCTTCACCGATCGCACAGCCGCGACTGTCATCGCCGGTGCTCGGGACTTGACCGAGACTGGCATTACCTTCGCAATGAGCGGGTTCGGTTCCGGTCAAATGCCCATAGATGCAGTCGAGTCGGGGCTATTCGCGACTGTTCTTTTCGCACCGGAAGCCGTCACCTGCATCGGCGATGAGGCCCTTTCCACAGCCCGCCGCAGGCAGGCCATGCTCGAAGGCATGGTCGCGCTGGTCAAAGCGACGCAAGCCACGCCGGTCGCAACCGGCCTGATCTCGAAAAAAGTCGTCCGACGCGCCGGAAAAGCAGGGTTTTCGGGCCTCAACGGGCCGTCCGTCGCCAGGGCCGACTCACTGTCCGGCATCCTGTCACGACAAGTCGTCCGCCGGCCCAAAAATCCCGAAGGGCTACAGGCAATCAATGGCTAAGGCTCAACTGCGCTGCAGTTTCACCGCCTCGCTCCTTGCCAGACGCACGAAATGGGCCATGTAGGGGCGCGTCGTGTCATCCTCGCGGGTCGCGGCATAGAGCCTTTTGCTGAGTCCGCCCTCAGTGATCCGGCGGGTGACGTAATCGCTCGATTTGCGCAATTGCCGCACTACCCAATCCGGCAGCACGCTCACCCCGCGATTTGACGCCACCAGCATCAGGATGACGGCGGTCAATTCCACCTGACGCAGAGCTGCTGGCTCCACCCGCGCGGGTGTCAGCAATTCTGAAAAGACGTCGAGCCGAGCACGGTCTACCGGATATGTGATCAGGGTCTGACCGCGAAAATCCTCGGCCTCGATAACCTCTTTCGCCGCAAGCGGGTTCTGCGCAGAGGCCACAAAAACGGGCTCGTAGTCAAAAAGCGGCGTAAACTCGATCCCCTCTATGGTCTCGGGATCGGAAGAGATCACCAAATCCACGTCTTCCCGCCTCAGGGCAGGCAGCGCCTCAAACGCCAGACCGGGCCGAATGTCCACATCCACTTCCGGCCACGCCTTTCGAAACGCTTCCAATACAGGCAGCAGCCACTCGAAACAGGCATGACATTCGATAGCGATATGCAAACGTCCCGATCGCCCCTGCACCAGCCCCGCAAACTCCGCTTCGAGCGCGGCGACCTGCGGCAGGATCTTCTCTGCCGCGGCCAGTAGTTTCTTACCGGCAGCCGACAAGCGAAGCGGCTTTGACCGTCTCACAAAGAGATCAACCCCCGCCTGATCCTCAATGCCCTTGATCTGATGGCTCAACGCGGACTGGGTAATATTGAGCTGATCCGCTGCCCGCGCCAGTCCGCCGGTATCGTGAATGGCCTTGATCGTCCGAAGGTGCCGGAACTCGATGTGCATTTATGAGCCTACTTCATGAACTTTGTGAAAGTTATGAATTTGTCTCACATGAGGTTTTCGGAGACAAGAGCGGAAACCAAACGCAGGATACCGTTCATGACCCGCCCGACGATCTCATTCGAATTCTTCCCCCCCAAAACGCTGGAAGCCTCCTTCCGGCTGTGGGACACGATCCAGACACTGTCACCATTGGAGCCGGAGTTCGTGTCGGTCACCTATGGCGCAGGCGGAACCACCCGCAAACTGACCCATGACGCCGTAAGCACGATTCATAAGCGCACGGGTCTGAACGTGGCGGCCCACCTGACTTGTGTGGACGCCAGCCGCGAGGAAACCCTCGAAATTGCCCGCACCTATGCAGCGGCAGGTGTCACGGATATCGTTGCCCTCCGCGGCGATCCGCCCAAAGGCGCGAATGGCTTCGTCGCTCACCCTCAGGGCTTTGCCTCCTCGGTAGAGCTGATTGAAGCACTGGCAAACGAAGGTCGGTTCAATATCCGCGTCGGGGCCTATCCCGAAAAGCACCCCGAAGCCGCAACCCAAGCCGCTGACATCGACTTCCTCAAGCGCAAGATCGACGCAGGCGCAACCAGCGCGATTACCCAGTTCTTTTTCGAGGCGGAAACCTTCTTCCGTTTCCGTGATGCCTGCGTCAAAGCCGGTATCGACGCCCCCATCATTCCGGGCATCCTGCCAATCGAAAACTGGTCCGGCGCGCGCCGCTTTGCCGAGAGCTGCGGCACCTCAATCCCGACGGTTGTCAATGACGCCTTCACGAATGCCGAGCGCGACGGCACCAGCGATCTTTTGGCGACAGCCCTCGCCAGCGAGCTGTGCGACGACCTCTTGGAAGGTGGCGTCGAGCATCTGCATTTCTACACGCTCAATCGCCCCGAGCTGACGCGCGACGTCTGTTTTGCCCTTGGCATTACGCCTGACCTCCGCCTTCAGAACGTGGCCTGACCCCTCCCGACGGCCAAATCCCTGTAGGCCGCGCCGCCTGTCCGCATCTGCGGCAGGCGGTCTTTTTTTTGCACCCCCCGATGGGCGGAAAAACGCTGTCACGAACGGCATTTACTGGAAACGATACTAGCCCTCGGTATATCAGCCCGATAGGATACGCGGCACCGAAGGCACGGATCGGGCAGGAATGAAGGCCAATTTCGCTTTATCGCTTACCGAGGATGGCATCCGGCTGTTTCAGCGGGTTCCCCGCGGCTGGGTGATTGTCGGGGAGGTTGCCCATTCCGATACGGATGCCGCCAGTCAGATGGCAACGCTCCGGCGCGAGGCGCTCGCCCGCGAGCCGTCCGGGTTGCGCACCAAGCTGCTGATTCCCAACGAGCAGATCAAATACCTCTCGCTGGCAAATCCGATTGCGACAACGGCGGAAATCGACGCCGCGCTGGAAAACGCGACCCCCTACACGATCGACGCACTGGTGCACGATCACAGTCGTGACGATAGCAGCACCTATGTTGCCGCCGTCGCCCGCGAGACGCTCGAAGAGGCCGAAGCCTTTGCCGAGAAACACGGGTTCATGCCGGTCTGTTTCGCCGCTGTTCCCGAGGATGGCACATATGTCGGCGAGGTCTTTTTCGGTCGCACTCTCGCCGCGCTCAGCTTGCTTGGTCCGGGACAGGTGATCGAACGGGATGACGTGCCCGTCAGCCTCGATCCCCAGCTCGCGCCTGCAGTGGCAGCGGCGTCACCGGATGCCCCTGCCAAAACCGCGGCGTTTTCAGAAATCTACGACCAGATGGTACCCGATGCGCCCGCAGCCGAGGATAGCGAACCGTCCCGTCCGCGCTTCACACCGGTTGTGACGCATGATGCCGGGGATCAGGAGGAAGGGACCGCTGAGGAACGCGCCGGCCCTGATCCCACGCCTGTCCTTTTCAGCCACGCAAAGCCTGACCCCGCACCGCTGAAACCAGACGCCAATGCCCTGTTCAGCGCCGAGCGCCCCGCCCCCAAGGCTCCCGATGAAGAAGCGGCACCAAGCGACGTTGCCAGCCGTCTATCTGCGGCCGCCGGACGGCTGGCCCGTACAATCCAGGCGTCAGGTGCCACGACCGAAGATGGCGACGAAGAGCACACATCCGGTATAAAGGCCCTCTTTAGCTCCTCCCGTCCCGCAACCACACCCGAGACACGAAACGAACCCTATTTACGCCGTGAGCCCATCGAACCCGCACCGGCTCCGCAGACGTCACGCACACCTTTGGCGGCGACCAAGGAGCCAAGCGAACAGCGCCGCCTCACCGTTTTTGGTGCCCGAGACCGACAGCCAAGCACGCTGCGCGATCCGCGCTATCTGGGCCTTCTCGCAGGCAGCATCGTCGCGGCGTTCGGACTGGGCTATCTCGGGTTCGTCGGCTGGGATCAACTGACAACTCCCTCAACCCCCGAAATCTCGAATGTAGAGCCCGCGATCATCGAGATCGCCCCCAGCGCCCCGCCGCTGCCGTTTGAGGGGACAGACCAGCCCGCCAACCCCGATGCAGAACAGCCCGTGACTGCCGCTGCCGATCCCTCTCTCAGCGCCCCTGACGCACAGTCACCGACCCTCCCCGATGTCTCTGAAAGCGCTGTTGCATCGTCCGCCACGGTCGCGCCCGTCGCCGAAGTCGCGCCGGAGTCCGCCGCGACAACAGCCGCCACAACGGGCCGCGTTCTGACACCAGCCGAGGCCGAGGCGATCTACGCCCGCACCCGCGTCTGGCAGCGGGCACCGCGCATGGCGGCTCTGCCCCGTCAAATGTCCGAAGAAAGCGGCGCGCCACAGCCCCTTTCAGTTCCGACTGTCTCGCAAACGCCGCTGGCTCTGCCCTCGCAAAACGGGGCCGCCCCCGATCCTGTGGTTCTCACACCGCCTGACCCACCACCCCCCGGCACCGAATTTGCCCGTGACGCCCGCGGCTTCATCCTCGCCACGCCCGAAGGAACCGTATTGCCGAATGGCGTCGTTGTGACCGCAGGCCAGCCGGATGTCCCATTCCGCGCGCGTCCGGGAACTGAACTGCCGCCCGACCCGCCGTCGCTGCAACCGGGTGCGGAAGTGGCGGAAAGCGGTGCGCTGATCCTCGCAACAGCTCCGGTGGTGACGCCGCCCCCACGCCCCGCCGGCATTGCGCCAGAACCCGACATCATCGATCCCGAAACGGGTCGGGTCGTAGCGGTCACTGCAGAACGCCCCGCGATTGTGCCGCCAGCCCGCCCCGAGGAACTTGCACCCGAGCGCCCGACAACGGTGGAAACAGCGCCCCACGAAGCGGCGACCGCACCGGAGGCGGAGCCAGTTCCTGAGCCAGACGCCACCACCGAAGCAGTCTCAACTGCCGCGTCGCCAGAGACAGGCCCCGCCCCGATTGACCCGGAAACGGGACTGCCCGTTAGGATCGCCGAGACCTTACCCGATACCTTGCCGCCCGCCCGTCCTGACGGTCTCGCGCCCGAACGGGTGATCGACCCAGAAACAGGGCTTCCGGTTCCGGTGCTGCAAAGCGCACCCGACATTCAGCCTCCCACCCGCCCCGAAGGGATCGCGCCGCAAGAACTCGAAGCGCCCGAAGACGGGCAAACCACCGATGCGGCTATCGAGAATGACGAAGCCATCGCAGACGCCGATCTAGCCGCATTGATCGACAATCCCGGCGGTATCGGGATCGGCGCACTCCAGCCGCCAACGCGTCCCACCGGCCTTGTCGCTACAGCCCCCTCATGGACCCGCGCCGACGTCGGCACCGGCTCGCCTCCCGCCCGTCCTGCCGATCTGATCGCATCCGCCCTGCCCGACAGTGACGTGGATGCCATTGCAGCCGCCCTCACCGCCGCTGCCGCACCAGCGAGCGAACTGGTTCCTGATCTCACCATCGTCCCCCAGCCGCGCCCGCGCAACTTTGACCGGATCGTCTCCAACGTCCGCGAAATTGCCGCCAGTCGCCCCGTGCCGCCCGCCCAGACGGCAGCACCTTCCGGGTCTGTCCCGCGCTCGGTCGCCAACGCCGCGACGGAGGAAAACGCAGTCTCCCTTCGCGGCCTCGCGCTCCTCGGGATATTCGAAAGCGGCGGCCGGCGCACAGCTCTCGTGCGCCTTTCCAACGGTCGCATTTCCCGTGTCGGTGTGGGTGACAGGCTGGATGGCGGACAGATCGCCTCGATCGGTCAAACCAGCCTCACCTACCGCGCCGGCGGCCGCACCGAGACACTTGAGTTACCCTGATCTGTCGCTATTTGATGGGATAACCCCACGCCCGACCCGTTGTCTTCTCCCCAAGTGATTGCGATACTCCGTCTATGGAAAGCTTTCTATTTCAGGCCACTATCTACCTTGGCGCCGCTGTTATCGCCGTTCCTCTCGCCGCACGACTCGGCCTTGGCTCGGTGCTGGGCTATCTGGCTGCTGGGATCGTCATCGGCCCCCTGACGGGTCTCGTCGGATCAGAGACGAAAGACCTCCAGCATTTCGCCGAATTCGGCGTGGTCATGATGCTCTTCCTGATCGGCCTCGAGCTGGAACCCCGTACTCTCTGGGCCATGCGCACACGTCTTCTGGGCCTTGGGGGGCTGCAAATCCTGCTAACCACCGCCGCGATCACGGGCGGCACAATGTTGATGGGCTACCAGCTCTCGACAGCCCTCGCGATTGGCATGATCCTCTCCCTTTCCTCGACGGCAATCGTGCTGCAAACCCTCTCGGAAAAGGGGCTGGTGCAAACATCCGGCGGGCGCAACGTATTCTCGGTGCTGCTGTCACAGGATATCGCGGTTATCCCGATGATCGCCGCACTCCCGCTATTGGCGGTGGCACTGCCGGTCGCGATCACGCCGGACGGTTCGATCAATCGCACAGATGCGGCACATGGCGCGGATCACGGCAGCGATGGTGCCCATTCGGCCGCGCTCGATTTCGTCCAGGGATTGCCCGGCTGGGGCGTGACGCTTGTAACCGTCGCGGCCATTGCCGCGATCATCCTCGCCGGTGTGTTCCTCACCCGTCCCGTATTCCGTTATATCCACCTCGCCCGCTTGCGCGAGATGTATACCGCGCTCGCACTTCTGATGGTCGTCGCCATCGCCGTACTGATGGATTTCGTAGGCCTCTCTCCCGCGCTCGGCACCTTCCTCGCAGGTGTCGTGCTGGCAAACTCGGAATTTCGCCACGAGCTGGAAAGCGACCTTGAACCGTTCAAGGGCCTGTTGCTCGGATTGTTCTTCATCACCGTTGGCGCCGGCTTTGATTTCGCAGCCTTCTTTCAGGATCCCTTCCGTATCGTCGGCCTGACGCTCCTGTTGATCGTCTTAAAATTCGCCGTGCTTTTTGTGCTGGCGCTTGCATGGAAAATCCGCAAACGGGATCGCTGGCTTTTCACTCTCGGTCTCAGCCAGGCCGGTGAATTCGGCTTCGTGCTGGTGTCTTTTGCGCTCGCAACCGGCGTGCTTGCCGCGGGGCTCGGCCAGCGTCTGATCCTGATTATCGCGCTGTCCATGCTGATCACGCCGCTCCTGTTTATTCTCTACGAATACCTCAGCCGCCGCACCACTGAGGACACCACCAATACCCCCGCTGACGAGATCGACAAACAAGGCACAGTGATCATCGCAGGGATCGGCCGCTTCGGTCAGATCGCGAACCGCCTGATACAGAGCGCGGGCTTCAGCACCGTTGTCCTCGACAGTGATCTGGAAACCGTGCAGATGATGCGCAAATTCGGCTCGCGGGGCTTCTTCGGTGACCCCACACGCCCCGATCTGCTGAAGGCGGCAGGGATTGAGACCGCCCGCGTCCTCCTCGTTGCGGTGGACAACAAGCAAACTGCGGTCAAGCTTGTGGCCTACGCCCGAAAACTGCGCCCTGATCTGCATATCGTCGCCCGCGCCCGCGACCGCGTGCACGTCTATGAACTCTACGCAGCAGGCGCAAATGACATCGTTCGAGAGCTGTTTGACAGCTCGCTTCGTGCAGGACGCTACGCGCTCGAAAATCTTGGCCTGTCCGAATACGAAGCATCAGAAGCCGAGGAATTGTTCTACCACCACGACCGCGAAAACCTCAGGGAACTGGCCGAACTCTGGAAACCGGGCGTTCCGATCTCGGAAATCCCCGAATATGTCGAACGCGCCCGCGCATTGAATAACGATCTGGAGACCGCTCTGGCCACCCGCCAGCAGCGCAGGGACCGCGGCAGTCAGGCCAGGCCCCCAGCGCCCGACGACGCCCCACCCAAAGGCGACGACAGCGCCACCCCGCCCGCGATGGACAAGGGCGACGCCTGAGGCTCAGCCGTCGCTCACACCTGCTTCGGCAAAGGTCGCCATGCCGGAATGGCAGGCGATCGCCCCTTTGAGCACCCCGATTGCCAAAGCCGCGCCCGAACCCTCGCCCAGACGCAGACCCAGATCCAAAAGCGGTGCCTTGTTCAGCGCCTCGAGGATCCGCATATGCGCGCCCTCGGCGCTCTTGTGGCCCGCAACAGCATGATCCAGCGCCCCCTTCGCACTCTTCGCCAGGACCAGTGCGGCAGCAGAACAGATGAAGCCGTCAAGGATCACCGGAATGCGATGATGCCGCGCAGCAGCCATCGCGCCTGCCATGGCCGCAATCTCTCTCCCCCCGAGGCAACGTAGAGCCTCCAGCGCATCCTCGCGCGCTTCTGGATTCTGTGCCAAACCGGCGGCCACAGCCTGCGTCTTGCGGGCAAGCCCCGCGTCATCCACACCCGTGCCACGCCCTGTCCAATCCGCAGGATCGCCCCCAAGGACAGCCGCTGCAATCGCTGCCGCTGCGGTGGTGTTTCCAATCCCCATCTCTCCGGTGACAACAAGATCCGCTGATGGATCTACAGCGTCCCAACCCGTTGCAAGCGCCGCAACGACCTCCGCCTCGCTCATCGCCGCACCTTGCGTGAAATCGGCTGTCGGCCGATCCAGCTCAAGCGCATGCACATCCATCTTGGCGCCAAAGGCCTTTGCCAGTTGGTTGATCGCGGCTCCGCCATGCTCGAAATTCGCGACCATCTGCACCGTCACTTCCGGTGGGAATGCCGATACCCCTTGTGCGCAGACGCCATGATTGCCAGCAAAAACAATCACCTGCGGCGCATTCAGCTGCGGTTTTTCATCACTCCGCCACGCCGCATACCAGATCGCCAGATCCTCCAGACGCCCCAATGCTCCTGGCGGCTTGGTCAACTGGCCGTTGCGCGCCTCTGCGGCGGCTTTGGCGGCCCCGTCCACATTGGGCGCGTCGGCGAGAACCGAGCGGAATTCTTCAAGCGTGCGGAAAGGGGCTGTCATGTCGACCTCATTGAAATTTGTGCTGCACCTGTCTAACGCTCTGCACAGGGATGAAAAGCACGGAAAGGTCGCACCGATGCGCAACCGCGACATTCGCTTCCAAGGGTTCGAACGGGCTGACATCGCCCGCGCCGTCGGATTGCTCAGCCGACTGCCGGTGCGCGTCGATCCCGACAGCGCGCAGGCCCGCGGCGCGCGCGCGTCATGGGCGTGGCCGGTCGCGGGTGGACTCTTCGGTGCCATCGGGGCCGCAGTCGCCACCATTTCTCTCTGGCTCGGCCTTGGCCCGGTGATTTCCGCCGCCTTCGCTCTCGCCACTCTCACCGTCATCACAGGCGCCATGCACGAAGACGGCCTTGCCGATTGCGCCGACGGTTTCTGGGGCGCATGGGATCGGGCCCGCCGCCTCGAGATTATGAAAGACAGCCATATCGGCGCCTATGGGGTGATCGCCCTGATCCTCAGCTTTCTTCTGCGCTGGTCCGCGCTTGCTGCGCTGTTCACCGAAGGTTACGTCTGGACATCACTGATCGCCGCGGGCGCTCTGAGCCGCGCCCCAATGGTTCTATTGATGCACCAATTGCCGAATGCACGCGGCTCCGGCCTGTCCCAAGGCG
>JAEPMR010000045.1 GCA_017643845.1 Marivivens sp.
AGCCCTGCGAAAACGTTAATTTGCGGTTCAGGGCCGATAGTGGCGCGGAGTTGTATCGCCTCTTCGGCCACGGCAACGAAGAAGCGCTGCGCTCCGGCGCGGGCCAAGGCTGCGGCGACGCGACCAGAGTCGAGGCCGTAGCCGTCGGCCTTGACCACTGCCGCGGCCTCGCCGGTGGAGCGGTCGGCAAGGCTGCGCCAGTTTGCAACAAGGGCGTCGAGGTCGATTTTGAGATGTGCTGCGCTCATGATCGCCTTTTGGCAGGGGGATGGCAGGGCGGCAAGCCCCTAGAAGCTGTCAGAGTCGCCACCGCCCTGCTGCCAAGGCTTAACAAGGTTGCCGAAGCGGGTGAACTGGCCTTCGAACGAGAGATCGACCGTGCCAATCGGGCCGTGGCGCTGCTTGCCGATAATGACCTCGGCCTTACCGTGCAGGCGCTCCATTTCTTCCTGCCACTGCGCCATTTTTTCCATCTCGTGATCGCCGGGCTTTTCGCGTTCTTTGTAGTATTCCTCACGGAACACGAACATGACCACATCGGCGTCCTGCTCGATGGAGCCGGATTCGCGTAGATCGGAGAGCTGCGGGCGTTTGTCGTCACGCGATTCGACCTGACGGGAAAGCTGGGAAAGAGCGACGACGGGGATGTCGAGTTCCTTGGCGATGGCCTTGAGGCCTTGGGTGATTTCCGAGACCTCGTTGACGCGGCTGTCTTTGGCGGTAGCGGGGCGGACAAGCTGGAGATAGTCGACAAAGAGCGCGTCGAGCCCGTGGGTGCGCTTCAGGCGACGGGCGCGTGCGGCAAGCTGACTGATCGGTAGAGCAGGTGTGTCGTCGATGAAGAGAGGGCAGCTTTCCAGCTCTTTGGCGGCTTCGACAAAACGGCGGAATTCCGGTTCGGTCATATCACCGCGACGGATGTTTTCCGAGGGGATTTCAGCGGCCTCGGACAGAATACGCGCGGCAAGCTGTTCGGCGCTCATTTCGAGGCTGTAGAAACCGACGACGCCACCATTTGCTGCCGATCCGTCAGGGCCTTTGCGGTAGGCCTTGGCGATGTTGTAGGCGACGTTGGTGGCGAGCGAGGTTTTCCCCATCGACGGGCGACCCGCGAGGATCAGAAGGTCGGAGCGGTGGAGGCCGCCGAGTTTCTTATCGAGATCGACAAGGCCAGTGGAGAGACCGGCCAGCCCGCCGTCGCGGGCGTAGGCGGCTGCGGCCACTTCAACAGCGTCTGTTACTGCCTTGAGAAAGCTTTGAAATCCGCTCTCGGATGTGCCTTGTTCGGCGAGTTTGTAGAGGGCTTGTTCGGCTTCGACGATCTGCTCGCGCGGTTCGGAGCTGACCTCCACCTTGCGGGCCTTGCTGGAGATATCCTGACCGAGCCGCATCAATTCCCGACGCACGGCCAGATCATAGATCATTTGAGCGTAGTCGCGAGCGGCGAAAGCGGAAATCGCGGCTCCGGCCAGACGGGCGAGATAGGCAGGGCCACCCAGCTCTTGCAGGCCTTCGTCTTCCTCGAAAAAGGCCTTGAGCGTTACGGGGCTGGCAAGCGCGTTTTTGGCGATACGGTTTGCGGCGGTTTCGTAGATGCGGGCGTGAACCGGCTCGTAGAAATGCTCAGGTTTGATGATCGAGGCAACGCGATCATAGACCTCGTTATTGGTGAGGATTGCGCCGAGAAGCTGCTGTTCGGCCTCGATCGAATGGGGGACGCGGTCGGCCTCGGTGCTGTCGGGAGATGTGCCGGATGTGAAAGACGTGATCTCGTTCATATTTCCCCCAGAATTCCCGCCTCACGCGCGTTGCGTCTATGTAGCGACGTGAGCGCGAGAAGGCTATCTGGATATAGTTGTGGACAATCCAGAGGATACCCGTGTGGAAAGGCTGAACCGCCCTCTTGGTGGGCGGTATCTTGTGGCGCGCTTGAAGGTGCATACCACATTTGGCGCGATGATGCGATTCTCACAGCCCAGATATTCACAGGGCTGTGGAAAAGAAATCAGGCGTTGCGCTCGGACCAGCCGTTTGGATCATTGAGGTAGGCCTCGACTTCGGACAGGGTCTCCGCGTCGAAGGCATCACGGTGCTTGGCTTCGGCCAGGACATCCCACCAAGTGCAGAGATACATCAGTGATACGCCGTGGTCGGCAAGGGTTTGCTCGACCCCTTTGTGGATACCGTAGAAGAATATGACCGCCGTTGCATCGCAGCTGGCGCCGGTGTCGCGGATCGCCTCAACGAAAGAAAGCTTGGAGCCGCCATCAGTGGTGAGGTCTTCGACAAGGAGGGCGCGCTGGCCTTCGGACATAGCACCTTCGATCCGCGCATTGCGACCGTAGCCTTTTGGCTTTTTGCGGACATAGGTCATCGGCAGAGCCAGACGCTCGGCAATCAACGCGGCGAAGGGGATACCTGCGGTTTCGCCGCCTGCGATGTTGTCATAGGCTTCAAATCCGCCTTCGCGCATGATGGTCACAGCGAGGAAATCCATCAGGGTCGAGCGAATGCGCGGGAAGGAAATCAGCTTGCGGCAGTCGATGTAGGTCGGTGCCTTTTTTCCGCTGGCGTGGGTGAAAGGCTCGCGGGCGTTGAAATGGATGGCTCCGATCTCGATCAGCATTCCTGCGGTCAGGCGGGCGATTTCTTCCTTTGGCGGGAAAGAGGAGGGGATCATGAGCGGTCCTTTGTTCTAGGGGGTGGTCAGGCTTCGACGTGCCAGTGCAGCGAGAAGCCGGGATCGAAAACGGTAACGGGGCCGGCG
Source organism: Marivivens sp. (assembly GCA_017643845.1). Taxonomy (GTDB): domain Bacteria; phylum Pseudomonadota; class Alphaproteobacteria; order Rhodobacterales; family Rhodobacteraceae; genus JAEPMR01. The sequence continues at coordinate 2,768 of JAEPMR010000045.1, forward strand.
CCTGTGTCGATCCGCTCGGGGTAGGTGACGGGGTCACCTTTGACCAATGAGATGGTCTCTTCGTTTGGCGGAAGGCGATAGTAGGCGGGACCGTTGAGAGAGGTGAATGCTTCAAGCGCTTTCAGCTTGCCCGCCGCCTCGAAGACTTCTGCAAGGCAGGAGAGCGTATTGGGCGCGGTGAAGCATCCCGCGCAGCCACAGGGCTGAAGCTTGGCCGGATCGGTGTGGGGTGCGCTGTCGGTCCCAAGGAAGAAGCGCGGATCGCCAGAGACTGCGGCCTGCACCAGAGCGATGCGGTGCCGTTCGCGTTTGGCGACGGGGAGGCAGTAGTAGTGGGGACGAATGCCACCAGCGAGGAGGTTGTTGCGGTTGATGATCAGATGATGGGTCGTGATCGTCGCGGCAAGGTTTTTCGGTGTGTCGCGCACATAGTCGACAGCATCCTGCGTGGTGACATGCTCCATGATGACCCGCAGATCGGGCACCTTCTTGCGGATCGGCTTGAGCACGCGGTCGATGAAAACGGCTTCGCGGTCAAAAATATCGATCTGGCTATCTGTCACCTCGCCATGCACGCAAAGCGGCATACCAATCTCGGCCATTTTTTCCAGAACGGGGCGGACCTTTTCGAAATCACGCACACCGGAGGCGGAGTTGGTGGTGGCTCCAGCGGGATAGAGCTTGACTGCGGTGGCGATCCCCGCAGCGTGCGCTTGGGCGACGTCTTCGGGATCGGTGTCTTCGGTCAGGTAGAGCGTCATCAGCGGGGTAAAAGACATCCTATCGGGCAGTGCCGCCATGATGCGGCTACGGTAATCGGTGGCCTGTTGCGCGGTCACAACTGGCGGAACCAGATTCGGCATGATGATCGCGCGGGCGAAATGGGCTGCGGTGTAGGGGAGAACGCCCTGGAGCATGTCTCCGTCACGCAGATGCAGGTGCCAGTCATCGGGCCGGCGGATGGTCAGGCGGGTGATGGGTGTCTTGTCGCTCATAATGCCCACTTACACCGAAGCGGGCAGGCTTGACCATAGGCTATGGGCGGCCTGTGTTGCGTGCGCGCAGGCGATCGAGCCGTTGGGCAAATGCCGGGACATCCTTGCGCGCAAGCACGTATTCGCAAAGCTGAATCGCGAGATCTGGGTGACCTGCATCCTCGAGGGCGCGGAGCAAGGTGCGCAGGTAAAACTGGCTCTTGCGACGGTTTCGATAAAGGCGGGCGAATTCGAGCGTGTCCAGTCCGCCACGCATGGCGGCTTCGATCACGCGGGGCAGAATGCCAAAGGCCGCGAGCGCGCCATCGACCTGACGCCCGAGATACGGCGTGGGCAAGAAGGTAACATTCGGGCGGCGATACAGGGCTGCGTGGGCAGCGTCCTCCAGCGAGGCGGGATCGAAGACGATCCACGCTTCGGAGGCGGCTTCGATCATATCGGGGCCAAATCCGTAGCGGTCGGTAAAGCTGATCCGGCGGTTTTCGCGGTAGCGCTGGTCCCATCCGGTGACGCGGGGATCCAGCGAAGCAACGGGGCGCAGCGCCAGCACCCGGGCGCCAGGGGCCGCGACAGAGTAGGCGGCGGCGGCATAACCGCCAGCATGCGTGCCGAAAAACAGGATGTTTTCGAAGCGGTCGAAAAAACCGTCGTCCTGCAAGGCATCGAAATATTCGTAGAGCGCCGGATCACGGAACCAGCTCGGCCCTTCGGAAAGGATCGTGAGGCAGGACCAGCCATTGCGCCGGACGAGGGAAAAGGCGCGGGGCTCGCGGTCCTGACCGTGCTGGCAAATCTCGGGATAGCTTTCGAAGGTCACAATCAGACTGGAGCCTGCGTCGATAAACGCGGCGGCATGGTCGGCGCCGATATCTTCGAACCGCCCATGTTCCGTGGCGAATTCCTCGATCCGGTCCAGCCAGTCGTCCAGCCCGAGCCCAGCGAGAGCGGGCTCGAAATCGGTCATGACATCTTTCATTCTGTCGCAGCCTTGTTCGCTACCTGCTACCCCGTCACTCACTTACTGACAGCAGTTTGCGGCGAAAATGCGCGAAACCCAAGTCGGATTTTGGGATATAATTGGACTCAGAAGAACGCCTGTAGCCCCGTTTGCGCCCGGCCGAGGATCAACGCATGAACATCATGGGTGCCTTCGTAGGTGTTCACTGTCTCCAGATTGACCATGTGGCGGATGACCTGAAACTCTTCGGAGATGCCGTTACCACCATGCATGTCGCGTGCGGCGCGGGCGACGTCGAGGGCTTTGCCGCAGTTATTGCGCTTCATCATGCTGATCAGTTCCGGGGCGGCAGTGCCAGCGTCAAGGAGGCGGCCCAGCTGTAGAGAGCCTTGTAAACCAAGGGAAATTTCCGTCTGCATGTCGGCCAGTTTTTTCTGGAAAAGCTGGGTCTGGGCGAGCGGCTTGCCAAATTGCTTACGGTCCAGCCCGTATTGACGGGCAGCATGCCAGCAGAATTCGGCCGCGCCCATAACACCCCAGCTAATGCCGTAGCGGGCGCGGTTGAGGCAGCCGAAGGGGCCTTTCAGACCCTCGACGCCAGGGAGGAGAGCGTCTTCGCCTACGGCGACGTCCTTCATCACAATCTCGCCGGTGATCGAGGCGCGAAGCGAGAGCTTTCCACCTATTTTCGGGGCGCTCAGGCCGGGTGTGTCCTTGTCGAGCACGAATCCACGGATCTTGCCGCCATGTGCTTCGGACTTGGCCCAGACGACAAAGACATCGGCGATCGGGGCGTTGGAGATCCACATTTTGGAACCGTTCAGAACGTAGCCATCTGCGGTCTGTCGAGCGACTGTTTTCATGCCGGCGGGATCGGAACCCGCGTCAGGTTCGGTCAGGCCGAAGCAGCCGATCAGCGCGCCACTCGCGAGACCGGGGAGGTATTTTTTACGTTGGGCATCGGTTCCGTAGGCATTGATTGGATACATCACGAGCGAGGACTGAACCGACATCATCGAGCGATAGCCCGAGTCTACGCGCTCGATCTCGCGTGCCACAAGGCCATAGGTGACATAGCCTGCGCCAAGCCCGCCGAATTCCCCGGGGATGGTGATACCGAGGAGACCCGCGGAACCCATTTCGCGAAAGATTTCCGGGTCTGTGGTTTCGTTTCGGTAGGCTTCAATCACGCGGGGTTGGAGTGTGGATTGGGCGAATTCACGGGCGGCATCGCGCAGCATCCGCTCGTCCTCGGTCAACTGACCTTCCATCAGGAACGGGTCTTGCCAGTCGAAGCTGGACAGTTCCGGGGTGTCATTCGCCATGGGATTCTCCATTCGCAGTCGGGTTTTGCATCGTTTAGCGATGTGAAGGTCAAAAAACAAATGAGTTAGTCTTGATAATACATGATAATTAATCATGGTTACGGCATGAGGCAGAACTATACTCCGAGCCTGACCGAGTTGCAGGCATTTGTCGCGGCAGCAGACAGTGGATCGGCGACGCTTGCGGCGCGACGATTGGGGCTGACGCAAAGCGCCGTAAGCCGGTCGCTCAAGGGGCTGGAGGACCGGCTTGGGGTGCGGCTCTTTCTGCGGCAGAACAGGCGGCTGGTGCTGTCGGATGCCGGGCGACTTTTCGCGCGAGAGGCGCGGGCGTTGTTACAGGCGCTCGATGAAACCGCGTTGCGGATCATGTCATTTGGCGGACGGCGCAATGTTCTGCGTTTCTCGGCATTACCGACCTTCGGAGCGGTTTGGCTGGTGCCAAGGCTGGCTGCATTTGCGAGATCCCACCCAGATGTGACGTTCGATATTCGCTCGACATTGCAAGCAGTAGATTTCACGCGCGACGAGGTGGATTTCGCGGTCATCCGTTCCGAGGATCGGGAGGCAGGGGATATTTTGGTTGAGGAGCGGTTGATCGTGGTCGCCGCACCAGATTTGTGTGCGGGAACGATTTCGGATGCGGAGTTGGTGACCCTGCCGCTTCTGCAGCAGGCGACGCGCCCAAATCTGTGGCTGGATTGGTTTGTGGATGCCGGATTCGATCCGGTTACAATCGCGCGCGGGCCGCGTTTCGAGCAGTTTGGCATGGTTTTGGCGGCGGCGCGGGCAGGCATGGGCATTGCGCTGGTTCCAGAGATACTGGTCGGCGATGCCCTCTCGAGCGGAGCGTTGCGACAGGTAAGCGCGCGTTCGCTTCTGAGTGATACGCCTTACGTCTTGTCCTATCCTGAGCGCAGCCGCGGCCTGCCCGCGTTCGAAGCGTTGCGCGGATGGTTGCGACAGGACGAAATGCGGGGCGACATTGGCGCGCCTTGACAGCGTTTCCGCGCAACAGGTCTAATGGGGAGGTGGGGAAAGAGTTCGGAGGGTCGACTTATGAACAAGAATGGTATTTTTGCAGCGGCTATGGCGGTGGGAATGGCAGCCTCTCCCGCTGCGGCCTGTCCCGACTGGCAGGGCACCCCACATTTCGGTCAGATTGATCTTTGGGCCGGATTTGAACCCGACCCCCATGTGAGAAATATTACAGCGGGTGGTTTTAATGACCTGCAGCGGTGTTTTACCGGCGGATATGCAGGGTATGTTACAACCCGCCCGGATTTTGATTTGTATTGGAACGGCAACTCGTCGCAATTGACGATTGCGGTGGAGGCGTCTGCCGATGCGGTGCTGCTGGTGAACGATCCGAACGGAGAGTGGTTTTACAGCGATGATTATCGCGGCACCAATCCTGCAATCACATTCTTCGATCCAGAGGAGGGGCTCTATGATATCTGGATTGGCACCTATGATGGCTCGCGACGCAATCCGGGCCGCCTGATTTTTACGGAATATAATTACTGATCCCGTCTTCTGAGAGGCGGCCGAAACGGGCTGCATTGCGGTTGACGTGATCAACTGCTTGCCCCCGTTTGCAGGAGGTCTAGGATCGCGGGCGTGGAGGATGCGCGATGATTGATCAGGCCCCTGAACTTGCGTTGAGATGGCACCGAGAGGGGCGTGCGGTTGCTTTGGCGACCGTGATAGAGACGTGGGGGTCAGCACCGCGGCCTGTGGGCAGCCAGCTCGTTATCGACGCGGACGGCGCGATGGAGGGATCGGTTTCGGGTGGCTGTGTCGAGGGTGCCGTGATCGTGGAGGCGATGGAGGCTATCGACGACGGGCGGTCGCGCGTACTGGAATTTGGTGTGTCGGATGATGACGCGTTTGCGGTCGGGCTGGCCTGCGGGGGGCGCATTCGTGTGCTCATAGAGCCGGTAGGGGGCGTGATGCCGGTGGCCCTGCTGGAGGCGCTGGTCGATGCGCGGGCTGCGCGGCGTGCGGTGGCCTATGTCGCGGATCTGGAGGGCGACGACCGGACGCTGAGGGGCGCTGATGAATTCGAGGAGCGATTCCGGCTGGATAGGTCGGGGATCGAGGCGGACGGACGTCATTTTGTGGCCGTGCACAATCCACCCTTGAAAATGGTGATCGTGGGGGCGGTGCATATTGCGCAACATCTCGCGGCAATGGCGCGGGCCTGTGGACACGCGCCGATCATCGTGGATCCGCGTCCTGCGTTCGGTGCTCAGGCGCGGTTTCCTGCGGAAGACATTCGAGATGGGTGGCCCGACGAGGCGATGGCCGAGATTGGACTGGACCAGCGCACCAGTGTTATCACGCTGACGCATGATCCGAAGCTGGACGATCCGGCGATACGTAGTGCGCTGAAAGCGCCGGTATATTACCTGGGATGTCTGGGATCGACGCGCACCCACGCAAAACGGATCGCGCGGCTGACTGAGGATGGGTTTTCCGAAGCGGAGCTCGCGCGCATTCACGCGCCTGTCGGCATTGATCTGGGAGGACGGTCTCCGGCTGAGATTGCTGTGAGTATTATGGCTGAGGTCACGCGCAGCCTGAGAGGACCGAAACGAACATGAAATTCGGGCCTGTCCCCATCGACGCGGCTGAGGGCGCGATATTGGCGCATTCCATGCGGATTGCTGCGGGGCGGCGATTGCGCAAGGGCGTTACGCTGACAGTTGATGATCTGGCCGAACTGCGTCGCGCGGGGGTGCGCACCGTGACGGTGGCGCTGCTCGAGCAAGGGGATGTGCATGAGGATCGGGCCGCGGAACGGGTAGCAGCGGCGGTCTGCGGAGATGGTTTGCGCTGTGCGCCTGCTGCAACGGGGCGAGTGAACCTCTATGCGACGGCGCCCGGTATTGTGGCGATTGATAGGGGGGCGATTGATGCCCTGAACAAGATTGACCCGATGGTGACAATCGCGACGGTTCGGGAATGGGGGCGTGTGGCATCGGACGGGCTGGTCGCGACGGTAAAGATCATCTCCTATGCGGTGTCGGATGAAGTCTTGTCTCGGGTCGAATTGGTGGCGGAAGGGGCGCTGTCACTGAGGCGGCCGCAGCTGCGGCGGGTGGACCTGATTGAAACTGGTCCAGCGCCATCGCGCAAGGCGGCGGCTGCAATCGGGGGGCGGTTGGAGCGGATTGGGGTGGAGTTGTTGACTCACCGAGCCACGCCGCACGAGGCTGGTGCAATATCGACGGCGATGCGGGAAGCTGAGGGGGACCTGCTGCTTTTGCTGACAGAGACAGCGACATCGGATGCCAATGACGTCGGGCCGGAGGCTCTGCGGGCTGCAGGGGGGCATCTCACCCGCTTCGGGATGCCGGTTGACCCCGGCAATCTGCTGTTTTTGGGGGAGCTGCAGCAGCGTCCTGTCATCGGCTTGCCCGGATGTGCGCGGTCGCCTGCGCTCAACGGCGCGGATTGGGTGCTGGAGCGCATCCTTTGCGGCGTGCCGGTCACGGGGGATGACATCGCTGCAATGGGCGTGGGAGGCTTGCTCAAGGATATTCCAGAGCGGCGTGCTCCCCGGGAGGCGCGGGAGAAGAGCTAGGCGGCTTCCGGTTTGCGCGCGATCAGGTCGATCAGGGCCGAGCGACCGCTGTGACCGACGCCTTCCTCAATCACCGCGTCATAGGATGAGAGGTGCAGGATCTGGCAGTCTGAGAATGCATCGCGGAGCATCCCTTCGGTATACATATTTTCGCGCGACGGCGGGCCACCCGTGCCGTAGTCGACTTGCTCGGGACGGTAGCCGTGCAGGAGGATCAGGCCGCCCGGGGCGGTTGCTCGCTTCATCTCCTGAAAAAGCGTGGCGCGCTGCTCTGGCGTTGCGAACTGGATGAAGATGCCCAGAACGCAGTCGTAGGGGCGGCTCCAGTCCCAGTCCTCGATACCGCCGACCTCGTGGCGGACAGTGACGGATTTCGTCAGGGCCAACGCGCGAGCCTTTTCAAGGGCGACGGTGGAGGTGTCGAACGCGGTGACCTGATGGCCGCGCTGAGCGAGATAAACTGAATTCCGCCCTTCGCCGTCGGCGATGGCAAGAACGGTGCTGGCAGGCGGGATAACACCGATATGCCGTTCGAGAAATGCGGCAGGGGCGGTCCCGAAAAGATAATCGGGGCGGTCGTAGCGATGATCCCAAGTGCGCATTGCGTCGCTCCTGAAGAAAAGAGCCCGCCAGTGGCGGGCTCGTTTAACGGGTTGATGGGGTTTATTTCAGCGGGCTGATCATCATGACCATTTGCCGGCCTTCCATCTTGGGCATGTTGTCAACTTTGCCCAGTTCCTTGATGTCCTCGGCGACGCGCTCAAGGAGCTGGCGGCCAAGATCCTGGTGAGCCATTTCGCGACCACGGAAGCGAAGTGTGACTTTGACCTTGTCGCCGTGCTCGAGAAATTTGAAGACGTTGCGCATTTTGACATCATAGTCGTGAGTATCCGTCGTCGGGCGGAATTTGACCTCTTTGACTTCGATAATCTTCTGCTTTTTGCGCGCTTCGGCCTCTTTCTTCTGGGTCTCGTATTTGTATTTGCCATAGTCCATGATTTTACACACGGGCGGTGTGGCATTGGGCGAGATTTCTACGAGGTCAAGGCCGGCTTCTTCGGCGAGGGCAAGTGCCCGCTCGGGGGAAACGACCCCGACATTTTCGCCTTCTGCGCCGATGAGGCGGATTTCGGTTCCGCGGATGCGATCATTCACACGGGGGCCGGTGTCACGCGTCGGGGGCGCGTTGTGTGGTCTGCGAGCTATGGCTTTGGTCCTTTCGGTGTTTCAATTCTGGATGGCAAACTAGACGCGGCCTCGCCAGCGTGCAACCGCAAATGCGAGGCCGAATCTCTGCTGCCAGCCTGTTCTGCTTAGTCGAGGAACGCCTTTTCCACAACGTAGTGCTTTGGATCGGAATTGGCGCCTTCCTCAAGGCCGTAGCTTTCCAGAAGCTCTTTGATCTCGAGGTTGAAGGCGAGGTTGCCACAGACCATCGCGCGATCGGTTTCGGGCGAGAGCGGCGCGACGCCGAGATCCTCGAAAACCTCACCCGAGCGCATCAGATCGGTGATGCGGCCCATTTTGGGGCTCTCTTCGCGTGTGGTGGTCGGGTAGTAGCGGAGTTTCTTGAGGTTTTCCGCGCCAATCAGCTCCTGAAGCAATTCATCATTGCGGATGTCTTCGATCAGGCGCGCGCCATACGTCAACTCGCCGACTTCGCGGCAGGTGTGGGTGATGATGACCTCGTCATAGTCTTCGTAGGTCTGCGGATCACGCAGGAGTGAGGCGAAGGGGGCAAAGCCGGTGCCGGTTGCAAAGAACCAGATGCGCTTTCCGGGGAGGAGCGCATCATGAACCAAAGTCCCAACGGGCTTTGGCCGCAAGACTACTTGATCACCCGGTTTGATATGCTGAAGGCGGGAGGTCAGCGGGCCGTCAGGCACTTTGATCGAGTAAAATTCAAGCTCCTCGTCCCACGAAGGGGAGGCGATTGAGTATGCGCGCAGCAGCGGGCGGCCGTTGTCTCCCATCAGGCCGATCATCACGAACTCGCCAGAGCGGAACCGCAGCGATTGCGGGCGGGTCACACGGAAGGAAAATAGCCGGTCTGTGTAATGTTCGACAGACGTTACCGTCTGCGCATCGGGCAGTGTGGGGACTTTGGTTGCGGTGGCTTTGGTCACTGGTTTTTGCTCGGTCATTCGTCCATCGCGGCCTCACGGGCCGCGCCTTCTCCTAACGGTAATTCTGGGGAGTGAAAAGGTCAGCCGCGGGCGCGCAGCCGCGACTGATAGTCATGGGCCTGCCAATTGGCGCGGCGGAGCCAGTCTGCTTCCGGTTGTCGGGCGGCTTGTTCATCGCTGATTTCGACCTCGTCGAAACCGGCGCGGCGGGCCATCGCATACTGGTCAGAAATCAAGTGACCGCGCGCGCGGAGGCGGCCGCCAAATCCCATCAGCCGCAGTTGGCGGGCGATGGTAAAGCCGCGCCCGTCGGAAAAGCTGGGGAAATCAACGCGGATGAAATCGATCTCTTCGAGGCGGTCTGCCAGCTTGAGCGGATCGAAATCGGAGGGAAGATCAATGGCGACCTCGACGCTGGCCGCATTGGCGGGCAGATCGGTGACAGGGGTGAAGCTTCCGGTCCAGTCTTCGGTCTGGAAGCCCTGATCGGTGATGATGACGGACATATTCTGTTCCTTTGCTGGGGTGCCGCTATGCGGCGACCCCGCCGTTGCCGGTTCCGGTGCCGCCTGCGCGGACCAGTTTACCATTGACGAAGTGGATACCGCATTCCTGCTTTTCCGTGTCCCGCCAGCGCCCTGCGCGGGGGTCTTCGCCGTCGTTGACTCGGGTGGTGCAGGGCGCACAACCGATGGAAGGATACCCCTTCGCCACGAGGGGGTGGCGGGGCAGCCTGTTTTCGGCAATGTATTCCTGCAGATCGCTGCTGTCCCAGTGCGCCAGCGGATTGATCTTTATCCGCTTGTCGTCCTCGTTCTCGAAGAAGTCGATGGTGGCGCGAGTGGCACCCTGATACCGTTTGCGGCCGGTGATCCATGCGTCAAACCCTTCGAGCGCGGTTTGTAGCGGGACCGTCTTGCGCAAGTGGCAGCAGGCGTCTGGGTCGTGCAGGTGCAGGAGGCTTTCGTTGTCGTGCGTAAAAATCTCGTTGCGGTCGGCGCGAATGGTTCGCACGTTCTTCAGGTTGAGCCGCTCTGCAACTTCCTGCTGGTAGACGAGCGTTTCGGTGAAGAGCATTTCTGTGTCGATGAAGATGACCGGTGTCGTCCGGTCAAGGATCGAAACGAGGTGCAGGAGCACTACCGATTCCGCTCCGAAAGACGAGACCAGCGCGGTTTTGCCAACTTGCGCGTCGCGGAGTGCATGTTCCAGCACAGCGGTGGCACCGTGGTGTTTGTAGCGGGCGTTGAGCGCATCGACGCGCTCCTGGACAGTTGTTTTATGCGGCATTTGCCTTGTCCTCCGGCGGATAAAGTATGGCCTTGAAAGGCTCCATTCCGAGGCGGCGATAGGTCTCGAGGAATGTCTCCTCGGGGCTGCTCCGAAGATCCAGATAGCCGAGAACCAGCCGCTCGATTGCGGGAATGATTTCCTCGGCGGGGAAGCCGGGGCCGGTGCGAGTGCCGATCGCGGCGTCTTCGGTGCCGTCGCCGCCAAGCGTGATCTGGTAGTTTTCGACGCCAGCGCGGTCGAGACCCAGAATCCCGATATGGCCGACATGGTGGTGCCCACAGGCATTGATGCAGCCAGAGATCTTGATCTTCAGCGGGCCGATATCGTGTTCGAGTTTCAGTTCGTCGAAGCGGGTGGCGATCTCTTGTGCGATCGGGATCGAGCGGGCGGTCGCGAGTGCGCAGTAATCCATGCCGGGGCAGGCGATGATGTCGCTGACAAGGCCGATATTGGCCGTCGCCAGATCGGCGTCGCGCAGTGCTGCATAGACTGCGGGCAGATCGGACTTGTGCACATGCGGCAGGATCACATTCTGCTCGTGGCTGATACGCAGTTCGGAATGGCCGTAGCTCTCGGCGAGATCAGCCATGACACGCATTTGATCGGCTGTGGCGTCGCCGGGTGTGGCGCCGTGTTTCTTGATCGAGATGGACACGATGGCGTAGCCGTCGGCCTTATGTGCGGCGAGGTTGGTATCGGTCCAAGAGCGGAAAGCTGCATTGCTTGCGCGTGCTGCTTCATACGCGTCTGTCGGTTTGCTGACGAAAGCGGGAGGCGTAAATTGCGCTTCGATTTCTTTGAGCAATGTCTGGTCGACGCCGCCGAATTCGGGGCGCAGGGCATTGAAACGCTCTTCGACCAGATCGCGGATTTTCTCCAGACCGTTTTCGTGGACGGTAATTTTGATCCGCGATTTGTACTTGTTGTCGCGCCGACCGAGGAGGTTCCAGACCGAGACGACCGCCTCGATATAAGGGAGGAGGTCCGCCTTTGGCAGGAAGTCGCGAATGACCTTGCCGACCATCGGCGTCCGGCCGAGACCGCCGCCAACAATGACCTCGTATCCCGGCTCACCAGAGGCGTCGCGGACCATGCGGAGGCCAACATCATGCGCTTTGGTTACGGCGCGGTCGTTCGGGCTGCCGGTGACCGCGATTTTGAATTTGCGGGGCAGGAATTGGAACTCGGGGTGGTCGGTGGACCACTGGCGCAGCAATTCGGCCACCGGGCGCGGGTCTTCAATTTCGTCAGCGGCAGCACCGGCGAAATGGTCCGCCGTAACATTGCGGATCGTGTTGCCCGAGGTCTGTATCGCGTGCATTTGCACATCGGCCAGCGCATCGAGGATGTCGGGCACGTCTTTCAGCTTCGGCCAGTTGAACTGGATGTTCTGGCGGGTGGTGAAGTGACCGTAGCCCTTGTCCCAGCGTTCCGCGATATAAGCGAGCTGGCGCATTTGCGCGGGGTTCAAGGTGCCGTAGGGCACAGCCACACGCAGCATGTAAGCGTGCAGTTGCAGGTAGAGGCCGTTCATCAAGCGCAGCGGCTTGAACTCGTCCTCTGTCAGGGCGCCACTGATCCGGCGTTCGACCTGATGACGGAACTGGGAGACGCGCTCGCGGACGAAGGCTTCGTCGAAATCGGTATAGCTATACATCTTAGGCCTCCACTTGCTTGCCGTGGGCGTAATTGGACGGACCGCGGGTGCGGAACGCTTCGCGGAAATGGGTCGGCTCGGGGCCGTCTTCGCCTGCGCGGGCGTCTGCGAGATAGGCGCCAACCACGACATCGGCCTGGCGTTGTGCGTCGAGCAGACGTATTTCGGCATGGGCCTCGTCGTCGATCAGCTCTGCCTCTGACATGGTGCGGGTCCAGCGATCATCTTCGGTGAGCCAAACCACGTCTCCCTCGATGAGAGCGTTGGCGGTGACAACTTTGGGGGTGAAACGGCGGCTCATTGGATGGCTTCCTTTTGCTCGATCGTTGGCGCGAGGGCGGCGGCATCGCGCGGGGCGAGGCCGTAGAAGGTGAGGGCGGGGCCGGACAGCCCAGCATTGGTTAGCGTTGGCTCCAGCTCCGCGAGGCGGGTCGCGAGTACGCGGCTCTCGGGGCGGGAGGCGTTTTCGATGACCGTCACGGGCGTATCGGGGTGGGCGCCATGCATTAGCAAACGGCCCTGAATGAAGCGCGCGGACTTCTTGCCCATATAAATCGCGGCGACTTCGACTTCGCGGGCGAGTGCGCGCCAGTCATGTTCGGCGAAGCCTTTCATGTCGTGGCCTGTGAGGAACCGAACCGAGGAATTACGGTCGCGACGGGTGAGGCTCTGACCGATCTGGGCGACAGCGGCGGAGGCGGCGGTAATGCCGGGAACAATCCGCCAGCTTATGCCAGCGGACTGGATCGCCTCGATCTCTTCGTCGAGGCGGCCAAAGACGGTCGGATCACCGGACTTGAGGCGGACCACCTGAAGGCCCTGTTGGGCATGCTCAACGATCAGCGCATTGATCTGTTCTTGAGGCATGGACTTGCCGAAGCCTTCTTTGCCTGCGTCGATCAGGGTCGCTTCGCGGCGGGTGAGTTCGAGGATTTCGGCACTGACAAGGCGGTCGTAAATCACCACATCGGCTTCATCTAGCGCCTTGCGGGCCTTGAGCGTCAAAAGCTCGGGGTCGCCAGGGCCGGCGCCGACAAGATCGACATGGCCGTTTCGTGCCTCGGTTTCTTTGTGACGCGTCAATAGATTATCAAGCGTTGCTTCGATGGCGGCTTCACCGCCCTGTTCAACGGCCTTTGGACCGGAGTTGAAATAGTAGTCGGCCCAGAAGTCTCGGCGTTTGCGGCCCATCGGCAGTACTTCGACGGCGCGGCGGAAGGATTTGCCGATCCGAGCAAGCAGGCCGAGGGAAGTGGGGAGGCGGGCTTCGAGGTCGGCCTTGATTGCGCGTGCCAGCACTGGCGCTGCGCCTTCAGTGCCAATTGCGACGGTGACGGGATCACGGTCGACAATCGCTGGTGTGATGAAGGCGCTGTCTTGGAGGTTGTCAACGATATTTACGAGAGCGCCGTCAGCGCGGGCGAGGGCGGACACGCGGGCGTCTTCGTCGGCGTCCTCGTTGGCAGCGTAGAAGAGCACGGCGCAGAGGGCATCACCTGCGTCAAGCGGGCGCTCGATGAGGCGGAGTTTGCCTTCTTTGGCCCAAGCGTGAATTTCCGGTGCGGCCTCCTGCGCGAAAACGGTGAGGTTGGCCTCGGTCTTCAGCAAAAGGCGCAGCTTGGCCAATGCGGCGTCGCCACCGCCCGAGAGGACGATGCGGCGACCGGCGACGGCCATGAAGATCGGAAAGTGCTGCATTGGGGCGGCTCCAATTGAATTCTGCAGTTAATATAGAATATTTTCCCGATAAATTGCTATTGCAGGCAGTTAATAAGGACGTATGTTCCAAGTATTGCATTGGGCGTAACGAACGTTCCTCGTGAAAGGAGAAAGCGGGATGGATATCCGAATTGACGAGTTGGATCGGAAGATTCTTGCGGAGCTGCAAAGGGACGCGAGCCAGTCTTTTGATGATATTGCCAAGAATGTCGGCTCATCCAAGACGCCCGTGTGGAACCGGATTCGCAAGATGAAGGAGGCTGGCATCATCGGGCAGCATACTGTTTTGCTTGATGCCGATGCGCTTGGGTTTGAGGCGACGTTTTTCGTGCTGATCCGCACATCAGAGCACGAGGCAGACTGGCAGGCCAAGTTTCTGGATACATTGAAGAAACGACCGGAAGTTCAGGAGGCCCACCGGCTGGCGGGTGATATTGATTACATCCTGAAGGTCAGGGTCAAAAACGCGCGGGCATATGATGCCTTCTATCAGGCTCTGATTTCGGAGGTGCGGGTCTATAACGTGACGGCGCTGCTCTCGATGGAAGAGCTGAAATCGACGGTTTCGCTCCCGCTTTAGTGGCGGACCATCAGGCGTTCCAGTCCATGGAAATGGTAGAGGTCTGCGTAGCGGGGAGGCTGCGCGAGCGCGAGATTCGGGCAGCGCTCGAATAAGACGCGAAGGGCGTGGAGAACTTCGAGTCGCGCAAGAGGCGCACCGACACAGAAGTGGATGCCGCCGCCAAACGAGGTGTTTTGCGGCCCTTTGCGGGACGGGTCGAAGGTGTTGGGATCAGGATAGGCTGCGGCGTCCCGATTTGCGGCGGCCAGAAGAAGGCCGATTTGATCGCCGCGTTTAAACTCATGGTCGAAGAGCGTAACGTCCTCGTAGGCCCAACGTGTGAACATATGGAGTGGCGGATCGTAACGGATTATTTCTTCGACGGCGGTGTCGCTGATCGTGCGATGGCCGTTTTCCAGCAGGGTCTTTATGCCGTTGCCCAAGGTGTGAACGGTGGCTTCATGGCCTGCGTTCAGCAAGAGAATGCAAGTGGTTGTCAATTCGTCGGTGGAGAGTTTCTCGCCCTGCTCTTCGGCTGCGATGAGTTGTGAAAGCAGATCGTCGGCGGGTGCTTTGCGTTTGCGGGCTATATAATCGGTGACGAAATCACGAAACGCGCGCGTGGCGGCTACGGCGTCATCCTCAATCTGCCGGGTGCGGCGGGCCTGATACATTGCGACCATGGCATTTGACCACGACAATAGTTCATCGGCGTGTTCTTCGGGGACGCCCAAAAGGCGGCAAATAATGATGACGGGAATTGGTTTTGCGAAAGCGTCGATGATATCGAAGTCGCTTTCAGGGAACCCGTCGATCAATTGGTGGGCTAAGGCATCGATTTCAGGAGCGAGACCGGCAATTCGGCGTGTGGTGAACGCGCGGAGCACGAGACCGCGTAAGCGGGTATGGCGGGGCGGCTCGAGTTCCAGCATCGAATGCGCTTCGATGTCGTAGAAAGGTTGTAAATGGGCAGGCGGCGGTGTCGCGGCCTCCGCGGGTATTTCACGGCCAAATCGCCGGTCCCTTAGCAGGGCGCTCACGGCGCGGTGGGAAACCGCACAATGCATGTCATAGTCAGTCCAGAAGAAGAGATCGCCTGCCGGACGGGCACGGTCATAGAATGGGTAGGGATTCTGGACGAAGGACTCTTCGGTCGGGTTCTGGGACAGGCTTTTCATGCGCGCAAGATGAACAGCGGCTCTGGTCATTGCAAGCGCGGCTTTCTAATCTGACGCTATGTTAACGAACCTTCGCCAAAGATTTTTTGCGGTGTCCGGCTTTGTGGCGCTGGTCGCTTTGTTGACCGGCGGTGTTTGGTTTTATGCCGAGCGGTCCGCGCTCGATGGGCTGGCGCAGCGGGGGCAGTCGGATTTGGCGCTTGCAGCGGATCGACTTACGAGCGAGTTGCAACGGTATCGGGAGCTCGCTGTCCTGACGGCGGATCATCCCTATGTGGCACCGGTGTTACGAGGGGATATGCCTGCGTCTGCATTGGCGGATGTGCTTCAGGAGATAGCGGACAAATCCGGCTCTCTCGATGTTGTGGCGGTCGGAAAGGATGGGGTGCGCAAAGCCGGCGCACATGAGAATGGACCGATGGTCTATGGTGAAAGTCTCTACTTCCGACGTGCGATGGATGGGGCGCTGGGGCTGGATCATTTCCGGAGCGAGGCGTTCGGGCGGCGCGCCTATGTGTTTGCGGCACCAGTGTTTTCCGATGAAGGGCCAGTGCTGGGTGCAATTATCGTGACGGCAGATATTGAGGAGGTCGAGGCGTCATGGCGAGGTGACCGGCCGACGGTGTTTTTCACTGACGATGCGGGAGTGGTCTTTGTGTCTAACCGGTCTGAGCTGGTGCTGCTCTCGCGCCGCGAAGAGGGCAGGAACTTTGTTCCGTATGTCGAGCGGGAGCGGTGGGGGCATCGCCTGTGGGTGCTGGATGCAGGGCGCTATTTGCCATCGGCAGCGCTCCATCTGGAGTTGGACCTGCCTGTCATTGGGCTAACGGGCGAGGCTCTGGTAGATGTCGAACCTGCGCGGCAGCTGGCGGCCCTACAGGCGGCGGTCGCGGCGGCGGTTTGTTTTGCCTTCGGAGCCTTGCTGTTCCTTGCGACAGAGCGACGGCGGGCATTGGGGGAGGCGAATGTCCGTTTGGAAGCAAGGGTGGCGGAACGCACGGAGGCGCTGGAGCGGCTCAACCGAGACTTGCGCCGCGAAGTTGCCGACCGCACGGCGGCAGAGGCTCAGCTCAAGAAGGCGCAGCATGATCTGGTGCAAGCAGGAAAGCTTTCGGCATTAGGGCAGATGTCAGCAGGGATCAGTCACGAGCTGAACCAGCCGCTTATGGCAATCCGGTCTTTTGCCGAGAACGCTGAGAAGTTTCTCGAACGGGGGAATGCCGACGCCGCAATCAGTAATTTGGGACGGATAGGGGAGCTTGCACGCCGAATGGGGCGGATCATTCGCAATCTTCGGGCTTTCGCGCGGCAAGAGAACGAGGCGCTTTCCGATGTCAATTTGCAGGACGTAATCCAAGCGGTGCTGGAAATGACCGAGGCAAAGGCGGGGGCTGCGGGCGTCGTGATCGCGTGGGATGCACCTAAAACGCCGATTTATGTGCGTGCAGGGGAAGTCCGACTGCAGCAGGTAATCCTCAATCTCGTAAGCAATGCGATAGACGCGATGGTCGGTCAGGCCCATCCGAGTATGGAAATTTCGGTCGCGCAGGCCGAGGCAAGGGTACAGGTCAGCGTGCGGGATCGCGGGCCGGGGATTGCCGAGCCGGAAAAGATCTTTGATCCGTTTTACACAACCAAAGAGGTCAGCGATTCCGAAGGGATGGGGCTGGGTTTGTCGATTTCGTACGGGTTGGTGCAAAGTTTCGGTGGTGCGATCCGTGGGCGGAACCATCCCGACGGCGGGGCGGTATTTACCGTCGAATTGGACCTAGTGGACAGAAGTGAGGCAGCATGATGCATCGGGTGCTGTTGGTCGATGATGACAGGGAAGTGCGCGAGGCGCTCGGTCAGTCGCTGGAACTGGCGGATATGGTGCCGACGCTGGCAGGGTCATTTATCGAGGCGAAAGACCATATATCGACCGATTATGACGGTGTCATTGTAACTGATATTCGTATGCCCGGGCGGGATGGATTTCACCTGTTATCTTACGCACGAGGCATTGACCCGGAGCTTCCGGTGATCCTGCTAACCGGTGAAGGGGATATTCCGATGGCTGTCAGGGCAATGGAGGAAGGCGCGCATTCCTTCCTCGAAAAACCCTGTGCGCCGAACGAACTGATTACCATGGTGCAGAAAGCGGCGCTCGCGCGGCGGGAAGTGCTGGAGAATCGTCGGCGCAAGCTGGAAATGGAGAGTGGCGATGCAGCGGCGCGCATGTTGTTTGGCCGCTCGGTTCTGGCCGAAGAATTACGTCGTAGGGTGCGGACGGTGGCCCGTGCCAATGCCGAAGTGCTGGTTACGGGCGAGTCAGGGACCGGAACTCCGAAAGTTGCTGAAGTGATCCATCTTTTGTCCGCAGCGGCGCGCTATCCATTTGTGAAACGGGCTGCGGCCTCTCTGACTGTCGAAGGGCTGACCGAGGCACTGGCGGCAGCGAAGGCCGGGACGCTCTATCTGGACGAGGTGAGCCTGCTGCCATCGGGCGTGCAATTCGCACTTCACGACATTCTGGAAGGTGGCGGTGGACCGGCGCGAGTAATTGCGGGCACTACGCGGGAGCTGGAGGCAGAAGTGGCGGCAGGGCGGTTCAATGCAGAGCTTTTCTATCGACTCGATCTGATGCGTGTGCATATTCCGGCGCTGCGGGAGCGGACCGAAGATATTCCGATCCTGTTCCGAACCTATGTGGCGCAAGCCTGCGAACAGGCGAACCTGCCGGAACCTGAAATCACACAGGAAACAATTGCCCGCCTGATGGCGCAGGACTGGCCTGGCAATGCACGAGCGCTGATGAATGCGGCGATGCGCTTTGCAATGGGGCTGGGCGATGGCGAGGAAAACCGAAGCCTTGGGCTAAGTGAGCAGATGGCGGAGGTAGAACGATCGCTTTTGGCCGAGGCGTTGAGGCGTCATGCCGGAAATGCGACGGAAACGGCAAAGGCGCTGAAGCTTCCACGCAAGACATTCTATGACAAGCTGTCGCGTCATGGCTTGAAGGCCGAGGATTATCGCTAGGTCGTCGTGATCGTTGTCAATGGAGTGTGCGGATTGCCACACATTGCGGAGGTGTGCCTGTGTGAAACTTCGCGCGGCTGACGCTGGTCAAAGCCTGAATTTTATAAGTGTCACCTCCTAAGTAACTGAATAAATGGTCGAAATTCTATTCTGATCTAGCGGCGCAATGTGCTGTTGCGCCTGCAAATCGTGCGGAGTTGATTGGGGGCGCACCACATTGTGGATGTTGAAGTCTCAAATGGGAGGAGATCAGAAATGAAATTCATCAAACTTGCGAGCGCGAGCGCATTGGCGCTGACCATGGGCGCAGGTGCAGCATTTGCTGCCTGTGATGATGGCGAGATCGTTGTGAAATTCAGCCACGTCACAAACACCGACCGTCATCCGAAGGGTATCGCCGCGAGCCTGCTGCAAGAGCGCGTGAACGCCGAGATGGACGGTACAATGTGCCTCGAAGTCTTCCCGAATTCGACGCTCTACAACGACGATCAGGTGTTGGAAGCGATCCTGCAGGGTGATGTCCAGCTTGCTGCGCCGTCGCTGTCAAAGTTCGAAGCCTTTACGAAACAGTTCCGCATTTTCGACCTGCCGTTCATGTTTAAGAACGTTGATGCTGTCGATGCGTTCCAGGCATCCGAGACCGGTCAGGCGATGAAAGACTCCATGCAGCGTCGTGGTCTGCAAGGGCTTCAGTTCTGGCACAATGGCATGAAGCAGTTCTCTGCCAATGTACCTCTTGTGGATCCCTCGGATGCGGCTGGTCTGAAGTTCCGTGTTCAGACGTCTGACGTTCTGGTCGCTCAGATGGAAGCGCTGGGCGCGAGCCCGCAGCCGATGGCATTCTCTGAAGTTTATGGCGCGTTGCAAACCGGCGTTGTAGACGGGCAGGAGAACACCTGGTCAAACATCTACGGTCAGAAGTTCTTTGAGGTGCAAGACGGCATTACCGAGACCAACCACGGGATCATCGACTATCTGGTGGTCACGAGCGTCGACTGGCTCGATAGCCTTGACGCGGATGTGCGCGATCAGTTCCTGACGATCCTTGCGGAAGTTACCGAAGTACGGAACGCGGAATCTTCGGCGGTGAACCAGTCCAACAAAGCGTCCATCATCGACGCCGGTGGTGTCGTGCGGACGCTCGACGCTGATCAGCGTGCGGCGTGGGTTGCTGCGATGAAGCCGGTCTGGGAACAGTTCGTGGATGATGTCGGTCAGGAAAATATCGACGCGGCTCAGGCGATCAACGAGTCGATGTAAAGCGACTTTTGCGGGGCGGCTACTGCCGCCCCGTTTCATTCGAAAACGGGTTTGTAGAGCTGGGGGCTGCGATGAGCAGTGGACGACATCATCCGGTGGGTCGCTGGGCGACATTCATTAATAACGTCGAGGAGACGCTGATTGCGTTCATCCTCGGGGCCATGACGTTGGTCACCTTTATCAACGTTGTATTGCGCTATGCATTCAACAGTCAGCTGATCTGGGGACTTGAACTGACGCTCGTCCTGTTTGCCTGGCTGGTGATCCTCGGGATTTCATACGCTTTTAAGGTCACGGCCCATCTGGGTGTAGATGCCGTCCTGAATATTGTCTCGCCTTCTTTGCGGCGGGCGATGACGCTCCTGGCCTGTGCCGTGTGCCTTGCCTACGCACTCTTGCTGTTGAAAGGGGCGTGGGATTACTGGGCGCCGTTCGCGGGGCTGAATGCAACCGAGGGGCGTTGGTTCCCGACGGGTTTCGCCAACAGTCGCGATCAGGCTTGGTATGAGACGGAGCAGATCCCGATCCCGTTTTTCAAGGACTGGCTGGAGGCCACGTTCAATTTCGGTGAGGAATACGAAAAACTCCCGAGATTTATTCCCTATTCCGTTTTGCCATTCGGCGTGGCCCTGATGACCTTGAGGGTCGTGCAGGCAACCGTTCGTGTCATCACTGGTGCCGCCGACAGCATTATTGTCAGCCATGAAGCCGAGGATGCCGTCGAAGAAGCGGCTGCCCTCAATAAGAAGGACTGACCCGATGGATGTTGTGCTTCTCTTTCTTATGATAGTCGGGCTGCTGCTGATCGGGGTTCCGATTGCAGTTTCACTGGGCTTTAGCTCGATTGTCTTTCTTCTGGTGTTTTCAGACACGTCGCTGGCCTCGATGGCACAGTCTCTCTATCAGGCGATGGCAGGCCACTATACCTTGCTTGCGATCCCGTTCTTTATTCTGGCCTCGTCGTTCATGTCGACAGGCGGGGTGGCAAAGCGGATCATCCGGTTTGCGATTGCTTGTGTGGGGCATTTGCAAGGCGGACTGGCGATTGCCGGTGTGTTTGCCTGTATGATTTTTGCGGCGCTCTCGGGCTCGTCACCGGCGACCGTGGTGGCCATCGGCACAATCGTCATCGCAGCGATGAAGCAGGTGGGCTACACTAAGGAATTCGCTGCTGGCGTCATCGCCAACGCAGGGACGCTGGGAATTCTGATCCCGCCATCCATCGTCATGGTGGTCTACGCCTCTGCGACGGATGTATCGGTAGGCCGGATGTTCCTTGCTGGTGTTATCCCGGGGCTGATGGCAGGCGGGATGCTCATGGTTACGATCTATGTGATGGCCCGTATCCGCAAAATGCCCAAG
>JAEPMR010000046.1 GCA_017643845.1 Marivivens sp.
TACCGAAGATGGCCTCCTCGGAGATGTTATCGAAGTCGTTAACATTTCCAGCGGTCGCGTCGTTAAAGGAGTCGTGAATGGCCGAAATTCAGTTTCACTCTCCGCTAAAACAAATTGAAGCCATGCCGTTAAGGGCAACAAATGGAGGCTCGCATGGTTGACTCAATATCAGGATCGGGGTCGGTCCCCGGCATCAAACGATTAGCCGACGACGCTACGATTAAATCCACGCGCAGCGCTGCTGCTGCGACTGGAAACGCAGGCGCCGCCGCTGACATCAAGACGACAGCGACAGAGATGCCGCAGGAATTCGCGAAATCGCCGCCGATCGAACTCGAGACGGTAACGCGGATTCAAAAAGAAATCGCAGAAGGCAATTACCCGATCGACATCGATGCGATCACGGAAAGCCTTTTCGAAAGCTACCTTGAACTACAATCCTAAGGCCGGAGACTTTTGGCAATGCCATCGAGCTTTTCACTCCTTCTGCTAGCAGGCAGCATGTTGGCCCTTGCAACGGCAGCGACCCTCTACCTGCGTCGCCGCAACCAGTCGCAAGAGCTGACGAACGAAGACCTCTACGGTCTGATCGATGCCCGCTTGGCAGAAGTCAAACACACACTGTCAAACACCCAACAGGAAGCGATCACCGCCGTCCGCGATGACATTCGGGTGCTTCAAAGTGACATGGACTGGCTTGCCGGTGAACGCATGATCGACGAGGCGATTACCATGGCACGCAGCGGCCGCGATGCGCATGATATCAGCACGGAGCTGGGCATGTCCGTCGACGCAGCGCAGGCAATTGCCGAATTCCGCAAGCACTAAGCGCGCCAAACAGCCAACTCAGGAACGCCCCGACTTTTCGGGGCGTTTTTTGTTTGTAGAGTTTAGAACAACAATGCGCAGACGGGAACCGAAGCACTTGTCCGCTCACACCACGCAGTCATCTCGTCCGTCGTCTTTTGCTGCGCGGCTGCACGCTTTGCTTCTTCAATCTGCGAGAGCACGATATCGCGCCGCCGTTCGGCGCCGTCAGCGCCAAGTGCCGCTGCGATGGACAGCCACACGAAAGCCGTCTCCATGTCCGGCTTGGGATGCAGATCCACCAAGACCCGCGCATAAGCCACCATCGCCGCCGGTTCACCCGCATCTATCTCGATCATATAGCTTTCGAGCAGCCGGTCTGCCGTGCGCCGAATGACATCTTCGGCGGTCAGATCTTTCAAGGTCAACAGCAGGCTATCAGCATCTGACAAACCCGAAAGTTTGGCCTTCCAGCCCCAGAACAAGGCATTTTCAAAGCTCTGAGGCAGACCGCGCCCCCTGAGATAGATCAGGCCAAGGTTATACTGCGCGGCGGCATTACCCGCCTGAGCAAGCCCATGGTAAGTAATCGCAGCCGTTGCATAGTCACCTGCCGCATATGCCCGTTGCGCGTCTGCCAGGTCATCAGCCAGCGCGGGTCCGGACAGAACCACCCCCGCGAGCAAGGCCGCGCGTATTCCATGACGCGCACCCATCACCTGCCAGCCATCATAACCAGGCGCAGATACAGCAGGCGTCGGCGCGGTCCGCCGGGGCGCCGCTGTTCATAGACGACCACTTGCGGTCGTGGCGTGTTCTCGGTCACGAAATCAATGGTAATCGACTCCGGCAGATGCACATCATATGCGGCCAATGTCTCGACCGGCCCGGCAGCAAACTGGTCGCGGAAAATCGGATCTATCCATATACGCGCCAGTGCCCGCCCCAAAATGTCAGGAAGATAGCGCTCCACATCCACGCTGTCCCTTAGATGCGTCTCGCGGTGGACAAGGTCGAAACCATCGTTCGGGCGCGACTCTTCCCGACCCGCACGCTCAGGCGTGCTGGTATCAACCGGAATAAGCGATCGGCTGACAGGCAGTGGCATAGCGATCCATTCTTTCTATTACGACCATAGAAACGGCGTAAAACGCCGATCGTTTAGCGTGCCTTCCACTAACAGTTTCAGAAATGGCGTCGTCTTATTTGGCATGAGCAAAACCGCACCAATATCCGCTACCCAAGAAATACCCGGCACCCTCGGGCCGCTATGGTTCACGATGGGGTTCTTGGCCGTTGTTGCGCCGTTTGCCGCACTGACGGTTAGCGCCTTCGCTCCAGTGCCACGCATGTATGAGGTCACCGACGGCGACGTCGCTTCCACTGACCTCGAAACACCCGAGCTGACCTACATCCGCATGTCGCTACCGGTCGCAACGTCATTGCCCAAAATAGATCGTTTCGTCTCGGTCATGCTCGTCTTTGCGATGGAAAAGGGAAGTGACGCAGCCGACACTGTCGATGACATGATCATCGCTCTCGATACGCGATTGAATGCAGTGCTGTCCGAAGCGATCCGCGACTATGCCGACACGACCAGAAATCAGTCCGCACTCCTGCGCTCGATCCCGCAGGTTACACGATCCGCGCTCAATCAGGAACTTGGCACTCCAGAAGAACCCACCCCTGTCAAAGAGGTTCTGGTCGTCGACTTCAGTTACCAATAACTTCTGGCATGTTTTTTGCTGCGTCAGTCATGTAAACAACGAGGTTGTCATGACTGAACAAAAGCCCCTGCGCACCAGCTTCCATCCGGTCTCCCATCCCGCCGACATGGTCGGCGTCGAAGTCACCGTGTTCGACGAAAATGAAAATGCGATCAAAGTGGACGCGAGGCCTCTCCGGTCACTTCTTGACCCTGCGCGGATTACGCGCACTCTGAGCCGCGAGAAAAGCTCTGTATTTTAGGACGAAACCACCGGCTGCAGCGACAACGAACAGCGCCGCGATCGCGTTGATCGGAGGGACGATATTCGCAATCTTTCCACCAACGTCAGGCAGGAAAGCCAAAACGAATATCAACCCTCCCGCGATCGTAAAAAAGATCCTCAAGAAACTACAGTAGACGCACCCACTCATTGAGCGACCTGCATCCGGTCCACGCGCCTGTAGGCTGCGGTGATCGGCGTGCGTGGCTCGCCTTTTCGGGCGGGCTGTCCAAGGACGGTCTCCGCCCACTGTATGGTCGACAGAACGCGCTCAACGACGGTGCGGACCTCGGCAGTAGGCGGTGTTGTCCGGTCGAGACGAGCGCAAAGATCTCGCAGTTTTCCAATCTGTCTGGCTGCAGAAATCATCCGGTCGTCACGAATGCAGCGCTCAAGCCGCTCCCGCCCTTCCTCCAGACGTATCCGAATTTCCAGATCCCCGTCCATCTCAGCGCGCGTCCGTTGCTTCCAGTCGCGGCTTCATTTCCGACCACGCCTGTAGAATGCCTTCAATATGGCCCGCGGCTTCTCTCAGCTTAGCCTCGTTTTTCCGTGCAAACGCATCAGCAACCTGAAGCCGGCAGAACTCGTATACGCTAAACAGCGTCGACGCGATCTCACCGCCCTTCTCAAAATCCAGGCTGCTCTGCAAAATGTAAATCGCGGTAAATGCCCTGTTCAGGTAGTGCCCCGGATACGGCAGGCCCTCTTCCTTGGCCGCGGCGAGAATTTCCAGCGCACGCTTCAGTTCCGTCAATGTCACTGAGATAATCTCGTGCGGGTCGGTCGCTTCAACAGGCGCTGCCGCTTCACTGCGGCGATACATGTTGCGGGCGTTGGCAAATGTCATCTTTTGGCTCCCAAGCACTCTGTCTCACTTGTTGAATCAGACGACGGAAATGCCGATTTGTTTAATGAAACGGGCGGCTTCTAAGCCGCCCGATCAATATCCTCGCCAATGGATGAGGTGGACAGCACCATACCGACTTCACCACCTGCGAGCAGTGCCGTTCCCATCAGATTGCGCATATGGCGAAGCACACCTTTGAGCGGCCGCAAGAGCACCAGTTGCTGTCCCTGCAATTCGTCGACAGGGATTGCCAGCTGGCCGTTCCCCGTCGAAACGATGACAAAGATATCGCGTTTTCCCACGGCGCTCTGACGTCCCACCTGAGCGCCATCAACAGGGCCGGACAGGCGATAGATTGGCACCAGAGCGCCCTCGTCTACCCGTAACATTTTGGTGCCATCAGCTGCGGAGATACTCGTGACCGACCCTTCATCCGGCTGGACGATGGACTTGATCGAGTCGACGGGGATTACATACCGCACGCCCTCATAGCCAACAGCCATCCCTTCAAGTACGACCATCGAAAGCGGAAGCGAGATATGATAGCGAACGCCGCTGCGCGGAAGGTCCACCTCGCGGATCGTGCCTCCGGCTGCGCTCACCATCTCGATCGCATCGTCGGTCAGGAAACGCTTACCTTGATTGTCAACATCGTCCTCAAGCGTGACCTGGACCCTCTCTTCATCCCTGACGAATACGACATGCATCGAATTCGGAGCAGTCTCGGCGTCTGATAGCCGTGAGGTAATCACGGCCCGCAAGACCTTACGGAGCGTGTCCATAAGCGTGACATCAATCTGAATGCCGCCCCCCGTGTAGGTCAGCTTTGTCTCAGTACGATTGCGCCGCGTGATACTGGCAACCAATGCCTCCAACGGACGCACCAACAGCTCCACTGGACGGTTGCGCATTGCGACCGTCTGTTCCTGCAGATCCGTCAACTGAGACACCAGCTGCGTTTCGACCTGAACCGCTTCGTGGAATTTCGCGGAAAATTCAGACATCATCGCCAGAACATCTGAGCGGGCGCGTGCGATATCTCCGCCTGACTGCTGGAACAGCGATGAAATTTGCCCGACGATGTCCCCATGGCCCAGTTCGCTGAGCATGTGGTGAACCATCGCCTGTGTCGCGGCAACCTCGCCAAGCGTTTCCAGCATCTCGGCAGGCATCGCCATCGCTTGGGTCGAAGCTGTCTCCTCCTCAGAAGCAGACCCTTCCTTTGCCCCGCCTGAGGACTCGGCCGCACTGTCGTGCAGCGCCAACTTAAGCGAGACAAGCTTCCCCGCCGGGTCCATTTCACTCAGACCCGCGACCACCTCGGATTCGTCCAGTGGCGAGGCGACGAGGAAGTCGAACAGAGTGTCTCCGTCGCGGAACACAGTGACGTTCGTGATATTCGTCACATGATCGGAGGCGACCCAATCCAGGAATTTCTCCGCCAGTTCGACATGCTCGTTGATATCGGTGCTGATGATGTAGAAGTTCTGACCGTCGTCAATTGCCTCTGATGCCGCCCGCACACTCTCAGGCGATAGCACCCTGTGGAATTCCTCGGGCAAGGAAAGACGGCGCTCAATCGCCGTCGCGGTCATCAGCCCTTCGGATAGGAATGCGGCGTTCGAAGCCTGCTCAAACAGGATTTCGAGGTTTTGGGTGTCGGGAATTTCACCCTGCGCCAGCGCATCGAATACCAGCTCAAGCGTGTCGATATAACCGCGTGCGATATGGGTCAGAATACTATCTGGCGCCCGCCCGCTCGTTTCCATTCGCGAAAACAGATCGACCAGCGACATCGCGAGTTGCCCAGCGGTCTCCAGTTCGTGATGCGAACAAGCATGAAAGACAAGCCGCATCTGGCGCTTCAGACTGCTGTAATGTGCGTCCCGCTCATCGTCCCGCTTTAACCCATCGAGCGCGGCATCAATGGCTTCGAGCGTGTCAAACGCATGGTCCGCACACCAATTCCGCAACAGCTTGGTCGGGCTGAATTTGCCGCCCTGTGCTTCCTGCAGCAGCACCGACTCCACAGCGCTGAGCTCTTCGTAGAGCCGCAGCTCCGTCTGCCGGTAGTCCGCCACAGTTTCCGATTGCGCAAGACGACCTGCAAAATCGGCCACCCGCACAAATCCTTTGGAGCGCGCGAGCGACGATACGCGGTCAGTTTCCGCAGCGATTGCTCCAGCCTCAGGCGCTTGGCCGACGCTCCAATCAAGCCCGATCGTGGACAGGACAACGAGGCTCGGCTGAAGCTCATCAAAGAAATTCCCGTCGCCATCGAAAGCATCGACAACCTCGCCGCGTCCCAGATCGACAACAGCGAGTTCCTCGATCTTGAGGATCATTTGCGCAACGCTCTCCTCAGGCGGCGTTCCTTCCGCCAGCCCGTCACGCGCGAATGCGTCGAGCACGCCGACCCACTCGTCCAGCCCCAACTGGCCCGCTGCATGGGAAAGATCACCCAAGGCGCGCTTTACTTTCTTTTCAGCGGCCTCCGTATCCTCGGCAAATCCGCCCATCGCGGCCTGCAATTTACCGATGCAGTCGTCGATCATTCCCTCGAAAATCTTGCGGTAGCTCGGATCGTCAACCAACCTCCGCGCAGGCATCGCCTGTTGTGGGGTCGCCTGTACGGGCGCGTCAGCAACCGGCTCGTTCTCTTCAAGGAGTTCATCCCATTCATCGGCTGCGGATGCGGGCTCCGCTAAAGCTTCCACCGGCTCCTCGTCACTCTCTTCAGCGACTTCAGGCGCGATCTCGGCCACCTCTTCCACAGGTTCCGCTGCGGCCTCGGCCACCTCCTGTTCAGGCTGGGTTTCCACCACTTCCGCTTCCGCCGGCACGTCTTCAACGACGGCAACCTCGGCCTGAGCCTCAGCCTCAGCGGGCGCCTCGCCTTTGCATCTCGCAATTTTGTCCTGCAACTGCGCCATCAGGTCTTCGGATTTTGCCGGATCGACATCTGCCCTGGTAGCGGACGTCTCTTCCAGCATGTCCCGCAAAACATCGCCAGCAAGTAGCAGGACATCGATGATCTCGTCATCAAGCGGAACGCCTTCGTCCCGTACGAGACCGATCAGATCCTCAGATACATGCGCCCGGCTCTCCACGGTTGCGAGACCGAGAACACGCGAGTTTCCCTTGAAGGTATGAACCGCACGGAACAGAGCGCCGATCTGCTCGCTCGCCCCTTCCTGAGTCGGATCGTCCTGCAGCGCGAGAAGTGCCGCCTCCATCGCATCCAGCGATTGGCTCCCGTCATCTTGATACAGGGCCCAAATTTCGTCCATTTCGTCTGACACGGAAACCTCCTTCGCTGGTGGATTTCTGACAAGCGCCGCCGCGATTACGCGGCGACCAGGAGATCACGCATCGTGCGTGCCAGTTCTTCACCCGACTTTTCTTCGAGGTCGTGCGACACCGTGCCGGAAGGCTTGGCAACCACACCGTCCGCTCCCAGCTCACGTGCTTTGGCAGCATGGGCCGATCCGGAAACGGCAACCGACGACAGCATCACGATCTTGGCGCGGGTCTTGAGCTTGGCGTGGCGCAGGAATTCCAGACCGTCCATCACCGGCATCTCGATATCGAGAAGGATCAGATCAATATCATCCAGTTCACTCAGCTTATCGAGTGCTTCTTGACCGTTCGACGCCTGCGCAGCGACCGTGAAATCCGGCAATGTCCGAATGAAGCTGGCGATATAGAGGCGCATCATCGCAGCATCATCGACGATCATGACTTTATGTGGCATTTGGGTGCTCCTTAATAATCAGTATTTGGAAATTCGGCGCATTAGGCCTGAGCGACTTCGGCGGCGATGTTGATTTCTGAGTCCGAGACCAGAACATCGGTATCCAGCAGGATGGAGACGCGGTCACCGACCTTTCCGATCCCGGAAATGATCGACCGGCTGCCACCACGCCCGAACTGTCCATGGCGGTCCACCTGAGAGGGCGGCACTTCGAGAACTTCGCGCACACCATCCACGATCAGACCCACCAGCGAGTCTGACACGTCCATAACGATGACTACCGTCCGCTCGTCATAGGTCTGCTCCTGCATCCCGAAACGAAGCCGCGCGTCCATCAGCGGGATCACTTTACCGCGCAGGTTGATCACGCCTTTCACGTAATGCGGCACATCCGGCACGGACATGATCCGCTGCATACCGACGATTTCGGTCACAACATTGATCCCAATTCCGTACTCTTCACCGCCCAAGGCAAAGGTCAGATACATATGATCGATGTTGTCACTCTGTGTCGGGTTCACATCAGAGATCGCCGCCACTTCCGGGGCTTTGGCTACAGTTGCTGTTTCTGTCTGGGTCATAATCCACCTCCAAAAGCGGGCTAAACGGGAATTTTCGAACGGCCGCTTTGAAGCGCGTGCATCACGCGGCCAGGAATTTCATCAAGGGAACACATGCGCTCTACCGCACCGATCTTCTCAGCAGCAGCGGGCATTCCGAACACGGTACAGGTCCGCTTGTCCTGCGCGAATGTGCGGCCACCGGAGTTGCGGATATTCAGCAGTCCGTCCGCACCATCACGCCCCATGCCAGTCAGCAGGACACCGATACAATGACGACCAAAGGTTTGCGCCGCGGATTGGAACATCACATCCACTGAGGGTCTCGAATAGCTCACCAGATCTCCGTCCACCAAACGAACGACACTGCGCCAGCCTTCTCGTTGCACAATCAGGTGCTTCTCTCCTCCCGGTGCGATAATGATCCGCCCGGGCAAAACCTCATCACCATCCCGTGCTTCGATCACTTCGGCCTCGGAATGTCTGTTAAGCCTTGCGGCAAAGGATGCTGTAAAACCCTGTGGCATATGCTGTACAACGACAATTCCCGGAGCATCTTTACCGAAGCTCGGCAAAATGTGGTTCAGCGCCTGCACCCCCCCCGTTGATGCCCCGATTGCGATCATGTGACGCGCCAGCATATTTGCAGACATTTTGGGCAATGCCTGCGAAGGAAGAGGGCGGTCCTCGTCATAATCCCGCGTCGTTGCACCAGCCGCCGCTTTGATACGGCCCACCACTTCAGACATCATATTCATGAGCCCGGTGCCGGGGGTCAGTTCAGGTTTTGCAATAATGTCCACCGCCCCAGCATCCATCGAGCGGATCGTGATTGTCCGGTTTCCTGCCGTCGCAGACGAAATTACGACAGTCGGTATCTGCATCGGCTTGAGGTGCCGCTTCAGAAACGTCAGCCCGTCCATCTTAGGCATTTCGAGATCCAGCGTGATCACGTCCGGCCTCTGCTCGCGGATTGCGTAGAGCGCCGCTTCTGGATCCTCTGCTGTTCTGACACTCGCAAATTCGCCGGACTTTCGCAGGCCCGAGCCCAGGACATGCTGAATCATGCGCGAGTCGTCGACGATCAGAACGTGTGGCTTTCGCTGTGTCATACGTTGCCCTTTCGGCTCAATCCTGAGGAAATGGTTTTCCAAGGTGTGCCGAGGTCGCGCACGCGCTCCGTCACGCTCGTCACAAGCCAGCCGCCGTCTTCGGTGACGTTGTGGATCGCTTCAAGCGTGGCCTTCTGGTCCGGAATATCGAAGTAATAAAGGACGTTACGACAAAAGACGACTTGGAATTTATTGCGAAATGGATAGGGCTGAACCTTCAGGTTCAGCCGCCGAAAGGTGCACCGGTCACGGATTTTCTTGACGATCTGAAACTGGCCGACACCGATCGGTGAAAAATATTTTCTGCGGATATAATCAGGCACCCGCTCGATTTGCCGCTCGCCAAATACGCCTGCCTCGGCACGCTGAACGACAGGCTGGCTTATATCCGTGCCGAGGATCGACGTCCGCGCAAGTCCGGCGTCACCGAGAGCCTCAGCAATCAAAATCGCAATCGTATAAGCCTCATCGCCGGTCGAGCAGGCAGCGCTCCAGATCCGGATTTCAGGCTTACCCTGCAAAGTCGGCAGAATCATGTTACGGAACTGGTCCAGCGTATCCAGCTCGCGAAAGAAATAGGTATGATTGGTCGATGCCGCATGCATCACGGCAAGCTCGATTTCACCGTCACTGCCAGAGCGAATTCGTTGACCCAGATCCGCGATCGAGTCGATATTGAAGGCGCGCTGCACACGCGACAAACGCTGGATCAGCAGCTCGCGCTTTTTGTCGGGATAGTGTATCCCGCAGCGCGTGCTGAGCCATCCGCGAATGTTTTCCAACTCTATTTCTTGTGCAGCATTCATATATCGGCACCTGCCGCAATGCGTTCACAATCCAGGACAAGCGCCACTTCGCCCGTGCCGAGAAGCGCGCAGCCAAAACTGGCCCGCACATTCATCAACCTGCCAGTCAGCGGCTTCATGACCACCTGCTGCCGGTCGAGCACTTCATCCACAGGAATGGCGATTTCGCCGGTATCGGTGTTGAACACCACCAATATCTCAGGCAGATCCGTGTCCGGCTTTTCCCCCGTCGCACCGTTATAAAACTCGTCCAATCGGCATACCGGAATATGGTTGCCACGGATTTTCAGCATCTCACGGTAGGACTCCGCTGAGATGGAGGTCACCTCACCATTGGTCGGCCGGACGATTTCCGCAACAGAATCCACAGGAACGGCGAACAGCTGCACACCAAGACGCAAAATAATGCAGTCAAGAAACGCGAGCGAAACCGGGATATGTAGCGACACGCGCGTGCCCTTTCCCTGCTCGCTGTCGACCGTAATGCGACCGCGCAACTGGTTCATAGTGGTGTTGAGCACGTCCATCCCGACACCGCGCCCAGACAGGTTCGACACATTCTCAGCGGTCGAAAACCCAGGTTCGAAAATCGCGCGCCAAAGCACGGAGGGTTCCGGCTCTTCATCCGGCCCGAACATACCGCGCTCGCGCGCCCGCTTCAGGATCTTCTCGCGGTTCAGACCGCGACCATCATCCGCAACAGTGATCCGCACTTCACTGCCAATTTGCGTCGCAGAGAGCGTAATTGTGCCCCGCTCGGATTTACCGGCCTCCACACGCTCCTCCGGCCCCTCGAGCCCGTGGTCCGCCGAATTCCGCAATACGTGCAAGAGAGGATCATAAAGCTTATCGGCGACCATCTTATCGATCGGCGTGTCAGCGCCTTCGACGACCAGATTTACCTTCTTGTGAGTTTGGCGCTCGAGCTCCCGAACCATCCGGCGAAGCCGCTTGAAAACGTCATCCAGCGGCACCAGCCGCAGTTCCGTCGCAACATCCTGCACCTCTCTGACGATCATGGTCAGTCGATGCACGGCAGTTTCGAAACTCGCCAGCTCCAGCCCTTCCAGATCCGGCGAATTAACGGTCTCCGACACACTCAGGGACAGCTCCCCAACGAGATCCATCAATCTCCCGATCTTGTCGGACGAAACCCTTACAAGGCCGGTATCTTTGCTCGATTCAACAGCAGCGTTCATTTCTTGATCCTCGAAGGTTGCGCCGCATTCTCCGCGCCTTTGCGTTTAGAGAATGCAAAAATTGGGCCATACGCCCCTAGGCCGCCTCCGAGCCTCCGTCGAACTGGTAAATGCATACCCCGTCAAAGCCGGTGGATTTAAACAGGAAGGTCTTCTTCATAGAGTCGAGGAAGCCACCATGCTTCTTCTCGAAGAGCTTCAACTCGTTCGAAGATGCGAAAAATACATTGATAGAAATATCACCGTCTTTGCTGATCAATACGTTCAAACCCGAAAGATTACAGTCAGGGATCGCATTCCCAAGCGCCTCGATCACATATGGTGCGGCGACTTGGGCAGCATCGAGCGTTGGAAATTTCAAATGATATGTCTTTGAAAGCATGACGTCGTACCATCCTCAGCTGATTGCAGTCATTACAACGGCTGATTGTCGCGGAATTTGAGGCTCGCCAGCGAATTATTCAAAAATATCCGTTCGGATAGCAGAGCGAGCCACCGGCAATGTAGACCATCGAGATCTCTGCATATCCATTCGGATAATTAGCCGCAAAATCAGGGTGTCAGAACCGGAGATTTGTCAGCTGTCAATTTCGCGACAGCCGTCAAAACAACGAAAAATTTTGGCTGACTTCATGATGACGACGTTTCAGAGGCCTATTTTAGAGGGCGCGGAAAAAAATTTGCGCTTTCCCTCCGATGTGGCACGCCTCCTGCTTCTTCAATCCTGACAAGCTTCAGGAGACTACGATGCAAAAGGTCGTCATTTTCAAATCTGCATTTGAACGCGCCACCGCTCTGGACGAATTGCTGTCCAAACGGCGCATCCCCTCGATTACCACAGAATTGGCCGAAGTCTCCGGCGAAACACTGGTCGTTTCAGCCCGCTACGAACAGGAAATCGGTGGCCCCGCAGCGCTAACCGCGCTGGTGCGCAAATCCGGCTTCAAGGAAGTCATCATTATTGATGAACAGGCAACTACCTATGTTGTCAATTCAGAGTTGGGCGGCCGCCTGCTGCGCATCGCGACACCCGCGCGGGTCGCGGGCACAACTTCCCCCCTACATGACCCCGCTCTCATAGCGGTCGCCAACCTGATCGGCGCTCGTCTCGGCAGCATGGTTGCCGCGGATCCGTCCACCTCCCGCCTCCTCGACCTCGCACAACGCGTGGCCGCCACAGACGTAACCGTCTTTATCAACGGGCCGACAGGCAGCGGAAAGGAAGTTCTCGCCCGGCAGATCCACCGTATGTCCCGCCGCGCCGACGCGCCGTTTATTGCCATCAACTGCGCCGCAATTCCTGAAAACATGCTCGAAGGCATGCTCTTCGGCCACGAAAAAGGTGCCTTCACCGGAGCCTCGACGCCGAACAAAGGTATCATCCGCGCAGCTGACGGCGGCACTCTATTGCTCGACGAAATTTCCGAAATGCCGCTTGGTCTGCAATCAAAACTGCTGCGCGTGCTTCAGGAACGCTCTGTTACCCCGCTCGGCGCACAAAAGGAAATCCCCGTCGATGTCCGCGTCATCGCAACATCGAACCGTGACATGGCCGCGGAAGTCGCCGCGCGTCGCTTCCGCGAGGATCTCTACTATCGCCTGAATGTCTTCCCGATCCGCACCCAGGCTCTCCGCACCCGCAGCGAAGATATTCCGGTGCTCGCAATGGCGCTCCTACAGCGACACCATGTCGAGAGTTCGCCCATGCCTCTTCTCTCTGCCGAAGCCATCGCGGCGCTCCGCAGCCACGGCTGGCCCGGCAATGTTCGCGAGCTGGAAAATGTGATGCAGCGCGCCTTGGTGATGTGTGAAGGCACGGAAATTGCACCCGAGCACCTTATCATTGATGCCGGTGACAGCCTGGAGCTGCCGGAACTCGCAGAAGCGGTCTAGGAGACGGAAATGAGCGTGACGGGTATCAACCCAGCCGGATCGACGATTACAACCGTCGGACTGCAAAAACCGGAGCCAGTGCGCCCGTCCGAGCGCACCGACGGCCCCGCGTTTTCTGAACGCATCGGCGGCGCGATCAAGGAACTTAACACCGCACAAGCCGAAGCCTCTCAAGCTGCAAAAGCATTCGAGGCAGGCGAGGTGAACGACCTCGCGTCGGTCATGGTCTCGCAACAGGTTTCGTCACTCGGCATGCAACTTGCCCTCAACGTCCGGAACAAGGCGCTCGGCGCCTACCGCGACATTATGAACATGCCGGTTTGACCCGACAGGATATTTGAATGGCTCTCGCTCCCACTTCTCGCTCGAATGATCTCAGCTCGCAGGGCGTTGTCTCGCAAATGGGCGGCACCTTGTCGAATTTCATGGTGATCGTTCGCCAGCCCGCCATCCAGCGGGCCTTGCCAGCAATTATCATTGTTGCTGTCGGCATTCTCGGCCTGCTCGCATGGGCACTTCTTTCAGAACCGGCAAAGAAAGCCCTCTATCCTGGCGTATCCGAAGCCGAGAAATCGCAGATGGTCGATGTTCTGACCGGAAACGGCATTACCGCGACGATCAATACATCCACCGGCGACGTCGAAGTCCCCAACGGGGATTACTACCGTGCACGGATGGCGCTTGCCGCCGCAGGGCTACCGCAGACCGTTCCTGCCAGCCAATCTGCACTGGCCGATGTTCCAATGGGCACAAGCCGCTCCGTCGAAACCGCGCGTCTGCGTCAGGCACAGGAAATGGAACTCTCCCGATCAATCGCCGAGATCGCAACGGTTACCGGCGCGCGTGTGCATCTCGCATTGCCCGAGCGCACGGCTTTCCTGCGCGAAACGGCACCGCCCCGGGCATCTGTCTTTCTTCAGCTTGCCGCGGGACGCACGCTTGATCGCGGTCAGGTCGACGCCATCGTCAACCTCGTTTCGTCTTCCGTCCCCGGCATGGCCCGCGCCGATGTGAGCGTCGTGGATCAGATGGGCCGCCTGCTCTCGCGCGGCTCCGACGATCCCGCCCTCGCCGTGAGTGACCGTGAACTGGAGCACCGCATCCAGCTCGAAAGCCTCTATCAGAACCGGATCAAAGCACTTCTCGCCCCCATCGCCGGCGCGGAGAATATCTCTGTTCAGGTCAACGTGGACATGGATTTCACGCGGTCGGAAACAACACAGGAAATCGTCGATCCCAATGCGACTGTGGTATTGAGCGAGCAGGAGCAGCTCACCGAATCCATGAACGGTCCTGCTCGCGGCATCCCCGGCACCATCGCCAATACCCCTCCCCAGCAGCCGGTCATGACCGACACCGAAACGCTCGATACCATTGACGGCAACGAAATCGGTCCGGCCTCCTCCAACGTCAGCAACCGCTCCTCCTCCTCCACCCGCAATTACGAAGTCAGCCGCACAGTCACCGCGACACAGCGCCCCTCCGCGCGGGTCGAACGCATCAGCGCAGCGGTTCTTGTGCGCGCCGCTTCCGAAGACGGCGCAGGCCTGCCCCCCGTAGAGGATCTGGAATCACTCGTGGCGTCTGCCATCGGCTTCAAGGCCGAGCGGGGTGACAGCATCACCATTCAGGCACAGCCGTTCGTGACTTCTGACATTCCGGCGGTCTCACCGATCTCATCGATGACATGGCTGCCCGAAGTGATCCGTCAGCTCGCCATTGTTGCCATCCTCGCCGTCATCGCATTCGGCGTCGTCCGCCCGCTCCTTGACCGCGTTCTCGTTCCAATCGGACAGAGCTTGTCGGACAGCTCGCGCCTCAGCGCCGCCGCTGTCGAAGTCGGCGAGGGAGAAAGTCTGGATGATGTTCAGGCCCGACTCCACGGCCGCCGGATCCAGTTGACGGAAAATGCCATCGCCCCCGGCGCATCGCGCGAGGCGAAATACGAAGCAATCCGTCAGATCGCCCATGATGACCCGGCCCGGATCGCCTCCGTTCTGCACCGCATGATGGCGCACGAAGTCGAAGAAGTGAATTGATAGGCCAACATGATGAACATGGCGCAAATCTCGAACACACAGAAAGCGGCAGTCCTGATGATGCTGTTTGGCGAGAAGCCCGCAGCAAACGTGCTGCGCAACCTTTCGCCGCGCGAAGTCCAGCACCTCGGCGCGGCGATGTATACGGTCGGAGATGTCGATCAGAAAATGGTCGATGCCATCATCAATGAATTTCTCGTTGATCTGAACAACGAAACCGGAATGGGTCTGGGTGCCCCGAACTACATCCGCAGCGTGATGAACGATGCCTTGGGAGAGGACAAAGCCCAGTCCGTTCTCAGCCGCATCAACCCCGGCATCAGCGAACGCCCCATCGAAATCCTCGACTGGATGGATGCCCGCGCAATTGCCGAACTGATTCTCGATGAACACCCCCAGATCATCGCGCTTGTGGTCGCGTGCCTGGATTACAACCTCGCCGCCAATGTCCTCGCGCTTCTCCCTGACGAAATGCAGCCCGATGTCCTGCATCGCATCGCATCGCTCAACACGGTCCAACCCGAGCCGTTAAAGGAATTGGAAGAGGTCATGCAACGCAAGTTCAAGGCCAGCTCCACCAGCCGCGCCTCGCAGATCGGCGGGATCAAGGCCGCGGCCCGTATCCTCAACTTTACCCGCCAGAACATGGAGCAGCGCATCCTCAAGGACATCCGCAAAGAGGACAAAGAGCTCATGCAAGCGATCGAAGACAACATGTTCGTCTTCGACAACCTCGTTCAATCCGACGACCGCTCCCTTCAAACTCTGCTGCGCAGCGTCGAGCCGGAACTGCTCACCCTTGCCCTCAAAGGCGCCAACGAGGAACTGCGCGACAAGCTTCTGGGCTGCATGTCCACCCGGGCTGCCGCCAATATCACCGACGAGATGGAAGCCATGGGCCCTGTCCGCCTGACCGAAGTGCAGGAGGCACAGCGCCAGATCATCGCGATTGCCCGTAAAATGGCAGATGAAGGCGCCATTGTTCTCGCGGGTCGCGGCGGCGAGGAGATGGTCTGATGAACGAAGCATCCGCCATCAAAGACGCAGACCGTGCCCTCACCCCACAAGAGGTGCTCGCGCGGATTAAGGAAATGTCGGCCAAGGGCTTCGTCGCGAATGGGCATCTGAAACGGCATCAGAACGGAACCGGCTTTGCCTCCCGCTCTCTGATCAAAGACGACCACACCGCCGCCGATCTTGCAGCCGAGATCATCGGGACCGAGTCACCTGAACGCGCAGCAGATCAGCCAGCAGACGTGCGTGCAGCGCCCGCCGCGCCTGTTACCTATTCCCAAGCCGAGTTGGACAAACGGCTCGAAACCGCTCGGATCGAACTCTCCGCCGATTACGAACGCCGAATTCAGGACATGAAACAGAACGAACTCGATGCGCTCAGCACCGCGCGATCCGCGTTTCTGTCTCTGACAAACCGCCTGCAAAATGTCACCACCGCCGACATCGAAGACCTCGGCGCAGCAATGGCCGAAGCGATCCGGCGGCTGGCGAGCGAGCGGGCAGGTTCAGCCATTGACGGAACGCCCGAAGCCTTTCTCGAGCGTATCATGTCGATGGCGCATGCGCTCGGCACTTCGACCGAGGCACTGACCCTCAGCCTGAATCCTGCCGATTTCGCCGCCATCGAACCACATATCGGCGACGAGCCTCAACTCGCTGAAAACCGCATCCGCATCGACCTTTCGCTGGGACGCGGCGACATAAGGATCAGCGCGGGTGGGATCAGCATGGATGATGTCATCGCGTCGGTCACCCCGCCCATGGCGCCACCCGCCCCCGCGCGCAAGAAGGCCGCCAAATGAGCACCATATTCGCACAGCTTGCCAACGACGCTGCCAACATCGCAGCCCCTGCTCCGTCGATCACCGGACAGGTGATCCGCTTCGACGGTCAGTTGGTCGAATGCGCAGGTTTTCCGGCATCTCCGGGTGCGCGATGCGAAATCCACACGCGAGACGGAAGCCGGTATCGCGGCGAGGTCATCGGTTTTAACAACCGCCGCAACACGATCTTTCTCGATCAGCCGTTCTCCCCCATCCAGATCGGCGACAAGGTCTCGCTACTTCCCGGCGGTAAGAATATTCCGGTAGGCGACGCTCTTCTTGGCCGCGTGACCGATGCTGACGGCCTACCTCTGGACATCGAAGACGCTCCGATCCGCACGACCGAAACTTGGCCGCTGCTGGGCAAGCTCATGAACCCGCTCAAACGCACCCCTGTCGCCGAGCCGCTCGACGTCGGCGTGCGCATGATTAACTCCGCACTCACTGTCGGGCGCGGTCAGCGCATCGGCATTGTCGCCGGTTCCGGCGTCGGAAAATCGGTTCTGATGGAGATGATGGCCCGCTATACGGAGGCCGACGTGGTCGTTGTCGGACTGATCGGCGAACGCGCCCGCGAGGTTGGTGCTTTTGCCCGCGCCCTCATGACCGATGACGCCGCCCGCAAAATCTGTATGGTCGCGGTTCCGGCGGACCGCTCGCCACTGCTCCGCCTTCGCGGGGCACGGCGCGCCACCGCGATTGCCGAACATTTCCGGTCACAGGGCAAACAGGTTCTCCTGATGATCGACAGCCTCACCCGCGTCGCCCATGCTCAGCGCGAAATCGGCCTTGCGCTCGGCGAACCGCCGACCAGCAAAGGCTACCCGCCCTCCGTCATTGCGATGATCCCCTCGCTCATCGAACGGGCTGGTCCCGGTCTGCCAGGCGAAGGCGCAATCACAGCGATCTACACCGTGCTTGCCGACGGTGACGACACGACGAACGATCCGGTCGTCGATACCGCCCGCGCAATTCTGGACGGTCACATTGTGCTGTCCCGCCGTCAGACCCAGATGGGCCTTTACCCTGCTATCGACCTGCCGCAATCAGTCAGCCGTGTGATGAACGACATCGTTGATCCTGCGCATCTGGCGTCCGCGCAGCGGCTCCGCAAATTGATTTCGCTCTATATGGACAATCGCGACCTGATGCTCATGGGCGGTTACGTCAAAGGTCAGGACGCAGACCTCGACGCCGCCGTCGAGCTCTGGCCACATATTGAAAATTTCATTCGTCAGTCCCCCCACGCGCCCGCGCCGTTCGCAGAAGCACGGCAGGCGCTTATTTCATTAATGGAGAGTAATAGATGACCCAGCGCGCACGTATGCTCGAATTGATGTCCCGCCGTGAGAAGGCCGCCCTTGCCGGTGCCAGCCGCGAATTGGCAGTGATCGAGGAGCGGCGCGTCGCTGCTGAATCGGCACTTGAGCGCCTCGAACTGCTCCTGAACGAACGCAGCCACCAACTCGGCGCGCCGGTCAGCGTCGCGAGCCTGCGGGCCGACACACACCTGTCAGGGCGCATTGCGCAGGAAGCCCAGCGCATCCGTTCCTCCAAGGACGAGCTGACACGTCTCGCCGATGAGCAAAAAGTCACCCTGTCCCGTCACGATATCAAAACACGCCGATACACTGACGCTGCGCAGGACGCCCGCCGCACTTCGGTCGAGGAACGCGATGCCCGCGCCGCAGCCGCAATGCCGTCACAGGGGCGGTCGAACTAGCACTTGGCACGGGATTTGAAGTCACCTCATCAAATTCACCTATTCGGAGCGAGCTTCGACAAATGACAGCGATCGAAACTATCCGCATTGGCACTGGCGAAACGTCAGCGCTGGCAATGACGACCGCCGCCCCGCGGAAATCCTCCGGCGACGGATTCATGCTCGCAATGACAGCGGCGGACGGTTCGGTGCTGCCGTCTCCAGAGGGTGAGGCCGCGCCGCTGGCCGTTGCCACAGCCGAAGGAGGCGAAACCGCGCCTCAAGTGCTGGACATAGCAGCTCTTTCGACGACAGAACTGCCAATAAAGGCACTTGAGGCCTCTTCAGCAGATACCCTCCTGCCAGAGACGGCCGCGCCTGAACAGGCACTACTCGCCCCGAACAGCGGGCCAACTGCCCCGCAAATCGACGCTGATTTCGCCCTCGTCACATCCAGCGAAACCGCGATTAAATCCTCCGCTGAAACTGTTCCGTCGACGGCAGTTGCGGAGCTTGCGACAGAGGCGGAAACGCCAATCCCTGCCCAGCCGGGCGGGGAATACATGCCCAAGCAGAGCGCGGACCCGAAATCGGATCAGATAGCGACCACAGCAAAAACGGCAGAGTTCACACAGAATGACCAGGCGGCAGCCGCCATCGCGGCTCCGATCGCAGCAGGTATCGTGGCTTCGAAGGTCGCGGCCGACCAGACCAAAAACCCTGCACCGGACACCGCTCCTCGTGCAGAGAATGCCGCACGTCTGACCGTCCCGCTGCGAGCCGCAGCCGAGACCACCGAAAAGCGCCTCGGGAAATTCCCCGCTGCAACTGTTCCTCCTGCCTCCAGCCCGGTCGGACCCAAGACCGGCGACCTCGAAGTGACCGATGGCAAAACCGACACCCCCAAAATTACCTCCACGCCAGACACGACAGATCGCGCCAAGACTGTGCCGACCACAGAACGGATGATCTACCTCGAGCAGAACACCGCCGAGGTCTTGGCGCCTGAAACGCCCAAAGTCGATCAACGTCTGGCGTCGCTTGAGCAGCCCACAAACGCGGGGCAAAGCTCATCCCCGGCTCCAGCCGCTTCTGTTACAGCCGCCACCAGCCAGCCGCTCACGGCCGGAGCGCCAGTGCCCTCTGCACCTCCGACTTTGAACATGACCACGCCAGCGTGGACGGAACGGCTTGTCGAGAACATCTCGAGCACCTTCAATGGCGACACTCAGGAAATCGAAATTACTCTGACCCCTGAGACGCTTGGGAAAATTCAGATCAGGGTTGAGGCCCGCGAAGGCGCGACACAGGTGATGATTGTCACCGAAACAGCCGAAGCATCCCGCCTTTTCTCGCAGCAGGAAGCGCGCATTTCCGAAATGATGTCACGCAGCGGTCTGTCGCTCGAAAGTTTCTCCGCCGACAGCCGCCAGCGCGGTGAGCAAGCTGGCGACGGCCGCAACGCGCGTGGCCAATCAGCGGCAGGCACAAACGGTAGCGACGCACCCGCGGGTGACACACCTACCCTCGAACAATCACAATCTGGGACGACCCAGATCAACCTAATTGCCTGAGGAATTGAAAAATGACTGCAGAAGCTACAGATATCGAAGCCCCGGCCAAACCCGGTTTGGTTAAGACCCTACTCAAATATCTCATCAGGCTGATCCTCGTCCTGGTCCTGGTAGGTGCGGGGTTTGGCGCAGGCTATTTCTACTTTGCAAACCCGCTGGCCCCGTCCAATCAGGTTCTGGAACTGCTTGGTGACAACGATGCTGCCACATCCGCAGACGACGGGACCGCGCCCCAGCGCGTCTCGCGGGAGGTGCCGGAAACAGCCGCGTTCGAGACCAGCTATTTTGAGATGGAAAACCCCCTGACGACCAATCTCTCCGGCTCTGGACGCTACCTGCAGGTCGGGATCGGTTTCTCCACCCAGTACGACCAGTCGATTGTCGACAACATCAAGAAACACGAATTGGCGATCCGTTCCGATATTCTGGCTGTTCTGAGTGAATTCACCGAAGAGGACGTCCGTGGTCCGCAAGGCCGCGCCTTCCTGAGCGCCGCAATCCGTGACGCGACGAACCGCCGCCTCGAGTTGCTCGAAGGCTTCGGCGGCATCGAAGACGTATTTTTCCCAACCTTCGTCCTTCAATAGGATCGCCAGATGGCTACCCATAAACTTTCCTCGAACGAAGTCGCCGCCCTCGTCGGCGGCTTGATGGACCTCGATAACGAGTCCAAAGGCGGCGACGGCGAATACCGCTCC
This sequence comes from Marivivens sp., assembly GCA_017643845.1. Classification (GTDB taxonomy): domain Bacteria; phylum Pseudomonadota; class Alphaproteobacteria; order Rhodobacterales; family Rhodobacteraceae; genus JAEPMR01. The sequence continues at coordinate 20,821 of JAEPMR010000046.1, forward strand.
TATAAATTCGGATCGGACGACCTCGCCCTTATGGGGGAATTCCATGCCCTGCGCATGATCAACGACCGTTTTTGCCGGATCGCGCGCGCGAGCTTTCTGCCAATGCTGCGCATTCAGCCGCGGATTTCCTCGTTCCCGCCGGAAATCAAAAGCTTTGACGACTACCGCGACAGCCAGGACAATTTCATCAGCCTGTCGAACGCCAAAATCGAACAGTTGCGCGGCAATCTCCTCTTTGCCATTCCACCGAGCTTCATCTCCCTACTCACAGATTCCTACTACGGCGGCTCCCTGCGCCAAGTGCGCAACCACCGGACCGAATTCACCAGCACCGAGCAGCGCGTCATCGAGATCCTGACCGACAGCCTGGTTCAGGCCCTTCGCCTCGCGTGGCGCGACTTGATGGAGCTCAGCATCCAGATCACCTCGCGGGAGGAAAACCTCCAATTCGCCGCCTTCGTAGATAATGACGATATGATCGTGAACTGCTCCTTCATGGTGCAACTTCCCGATAGCGAGCCTGCCAGTTTCGATATCCTCTACCCGTTGCAGATGCTCAAACCGATATCCTCGCAACTCCGTTCGCGCGTGCAGTCGGACTATGTCGAGGACGACAAGAGCTGGAAAAGTCGCCTTTACGAAGCGGTTCTATCAATCCCGCTCCCCGTTACGGCAGAGCTTGCCCACCCACGGGTCTCTCTGACCCGCCTGATGCAACTGAAAAGCGACGATGTCGTGCCAGTCACGATCCCCGAAAAGGTCCGGCTCAAGGTGGCCGATATTGACTACTATTACGCCGAGGCGGGCGAGGTCGGAAACAACGCCGCGCTCAACATCATTGAACCCATCACCAAGCACAACAAATAAGGACCAAACCAATGTCCGACGCGACAGCGACCGCCCCCGAACGCGACAGCGCAGAGAGCCTGCGCCTCCTCGAAAACATTGACGTGATGCTCACGGTCGAAGTCGGCCGTACCGAAATGACCATCCGCGAACTCCTGCGCCTTTCGGAAGGCTCGGTAATCGAGCTCGACCGCCTTGCAGGCGATCCACTTGATGTTCTGGTCAACGGGACGCCGATTGCGAAAGGCGAAGTCGTCGTCGTCGGCGAGCGCTTCGGAATTCGCTTCGGGGAGATCATCGACCCCGAACAGCGGGCTGAATCCATCTAAGACCCGATATGATGGCACGAAACATGCAGGTTCCAGAGAAATTCTGGGATCTGCATCATGCAAACAATTTCATATTCACAATGGTTGACGCTCATTCTCTTCCTACTTGTTCTGGGAGGTGTTTGGGCCTTCGTGCGGATGAACAGGGATGGCCTGTCGCGTAAGATCGCGGGCGGCCGCCGGATCGAAGTGGTCGAGACAACGGCTATTTCGCCCACCGAACGCGGCACCATTCTACGCGTAAACGGCCAGGAATGGCTTGTCCTGCGCGGTAAAAACACCCCCATGACAGTGACACCGCTGGGCACCTCCCCACAGTCGGAGGACGGCGCATGATCCGCTCCCTGCCCCTCGCATTCCTGACACTGGTTGTTACGTCCAGTATTGCCCAGGCCCAGGGCCTCCCCGCCCTTTCCGTAAACGGCGGCGAGGACGGCACCACCTATTCGCTGTCCCTCCAGATACTCGCATTGATGACGGCCATAACGGTATTGCCGTCGATCGTGCTCGGCATGTCGGCCTTCACGCGGATCATCATTGTTCTTTCGATTTTACGACAAGCGCTTGGCACCCAGCAAACACCACCAAACCAAGTTCTGATTGCTCTGGCTCTTTTCTTAACCTTTTACGTCATGCAGCCGACGCTTGGCCCGCTCTACGCGGATGTCGTCGCGCCTTATCTCGACGGGCAGCTGGCAGCCGACGTTGCCCTTGCTGACGGGGCATCCATGATGAAGGGCTTCCTCGTTGAAAACACCCGCAATAACGACTTGCTCATGTTTTCCGACCTCGCAGGCGAAGGACCATATGCCTCATCTGACGAAGTACCGTTTTCTGTCCTTTTGCCTGCCTTCATGACATCGGAGCTGAAATCGGCCTTCCAGATCGGCTTCCTACTCTTCCTCCCCTTCCTCGTCATCGACCTCGTGATCGCGTCCATCCTGATGGCGCTTGGCATGATGATGCTTTC
>JAEPMR010000047.1 GCA_017643845.1 Marivivens sp.
CATTTTGTCGAGAATGGCGCGAACGTTGTTTTTGCCGATATGGATGAGGCGCAACTGGAGCATGAGATGGGGGAAAAGGCCCAAGAAGAGGGTCAGGTCCGCCTGTTTTCCGGTGATCTGCGCAAGAAGCTGACGATTGCCAATCTGCTGTCTGCCACGATTGATGCGTTTGAACGTATTGATATTCTGGTGAACGCATCGCGACAGGTGATGTGCTCCGATCCGCTCAACCCGGATGATGACTCTGTTGAAACGCTCTTGGAGCAGAACCTGATGACTGCGCTGCGGCTGAGCCAGGCAACTGCGCGGCGGATGCTGAAACAAGCGGAGCCGGACGGGGATGGCAACGTGCATGTCAGCGGGTCGATCATCAATCTCTCCTCGATTGCAGCGCGTCGGACCCATCCTGACCTGATGGCCTATTCGGTGAGTACTGCCGCGCTGGAGCAGATGACGCGTTCTATGGCCGTCGCCCTCGCCCCGAAAGGTATTCGGGTGAATGCCGTGGCTTTTGGCAGCGTGATGAGCGCCAGCTTGAAGGGGGTTCTGAAAGGAAACGACGAGTTCCGTGAAGAAATCGTCGGCCACACGCCGCTGAACCGCATTGCCAATCCGGGAGAGGTTTCAGATGCCGTTCAGTATTTGGCATCTGACGCGTCAGGCTTTGTGACAGGGCAGGTGATTACCGTGGACGGTGGTCGGACCCTGATTGATCCGGTGGCCGTCGCAGCCCATTAAATTATGCTTCTTCCTCAGGGTAGAGCGCGCGGCAGCGGGCGATCTCTTCTTGCAGATTGTCCCTCTCGCGGGCGTAGCGGCGCTCCAGGCTTTCCAGTTTCGCGGCTTCGGCGTCCAGATCAATGGCGACAGGGACGATCTCTTCGGTGACTTCGACTTCGCTGCAGGTATCGGTCATCGTGCCGCCGAGCCCGTCAGACACGACGCATTCCTTTTCGACGGTTTCAACGACTTGTTCGGTGCGAACCGCATAGCCGCGCGCGAGGTTGGCGCGCGTGTCGCGGATCAGCTCGCGGAGAACCTCTGATTCCTGCTGCGCATCATAGATACAGATTTCCTGCTGAGTGGCGCAGGCGGCGAGGGCGAGAGGAAACATCAGGGCGACAACTGGACGCATAAGAGACTCCGATCAGGTCATGTGGTCGATTGCTAGAAAGGATGATACGAGAGCTTGCTAGGCAATAACAGAGGATACCGACCGCGATGGGCGAGGCGTTCGAGATAGAAAAACAAACCGCATCGGACTGGTTCCGAAGCCTGAGAGACGAGATCGTCGCCGCGTTTGAAGGTCTTGAGGACACTCAGTGCACCGGACCATTTGCCGACCGCCCGGCAGGGCGTTTTGAAGTCACCGAAACCAAGCGGTCCGCTCCGGACGGCGGTGATGCGGGTGGTGGATTGATGTCTGTCATGCGGGGTGGCCGGGTGTTCGAAAAAGTGGGTGTCAATGTCTCAACCGTCTATGGGGAGTTGGGTGAGACGGCGCAGAAGGCGATGGCCGCGCGGGGCGTTCCGGGCATGGAGAAAGATCCGCGTTTCTGGGCCTCGGGCATATCGCTTGTGGCACATATGCAGAATCCGCATACGCCAGCAGTTCACATGAATACACGCATGTTCTGGACCCCGCACGCTTGGTGGTTTGGTGGGGGATCGGATCTGAATCCGTGTATCGAATATGACGAGGATACCGCACATTTCCACGGTGTTCAGAAGCAGTTCCTCGATCCACATGGAGAGGACCATTACCCCAAGCTGAAAGCCTGGGCGGACGAGTATTTCTTCGTCCCGCATCGGGGGCGTGCGCGTGGGGTTGGTGGCATCTTCATGGATGATTATTGCACCGGTGACTGGGCGGCGGATTTTGCGCTGACACAGGATATTGGTCGGGCGTTCCTTCCGGCCTTCCTGCCCGTGACAGAGAAGCGGCGCGATACGCCGTGGACTGAAGCGGACAAGGACGCGCAGCTCGTGCATCGCGGGCTCTATGCGGAATACAATCTGGTCTATGATCGCGGCACAAAGTTCGGGCTGGCGACGGGACATGATACGAATGCGGTCCTGATGAGCCTGCCGCCGATGGCAAAGTGGGTTTGAGTATTTTCGTTGAAGGGTTCGCGCAGAACTGGTGGCTGTTTCTGATCAGTTCCATCCTGATTGAACTGACACCGGGACCGAACATGGTCTATCTTGCGATTGTTGGCGCGAGTGACGGGCGACGGGCAGGTTATGCCGTGACGGCTGGCGTGGCGCTGGGGCTCGCGACGGTCGGTTTGCTCGCGGCGGCGGGACTCACGACGGTGATCAACAACTCGCCCGCGCTTTATCAATTGCTGCGTTGGGCGGGGGTAATTTACCTTCTGTGGCTGGCGTTCGACGCCTGGCGCGATGCGGCTGAAGATGTTGATGCCGCGCCCGTCGGTTCTGCTTTTAGGGTCTATTTTCGGCGCGGGCTGATTACCAATCTCCTGAACCCGAAGGCGGCGGTGTTCTATATCGCTGTTCTGCCTGGGTTCACCGTTCCGGGCGGTTCAATCGGGGGGCAGACCTTTGTCTTGTCGTTGACGTTTGTGGCGGCCGCGACTGCGATCCATCTCGCTATTGTGACGCTCTCGTCGCAGGCGCGACGGCTGCTGGAGGATCCGCGGCGGAGCTTGATCATCCGTCGCACACTGTCGCTCGCACTGGCTGCAGTCGCAGTCTGGTTTGCGTGGAAGACGCGTTTCTAGCCGTTTCGGACGGTATCGATCATCAGCTGGACATTTTCGGGATCTGCATCAGGGGTGATGCCGTGGCCGAGATTGAAGATGTGCGGGCCATTTGCGAATGCATCGACAATGCGTCGGGTTTCCTCGACCAGTGCCGCACCGCCGGTGACCATGTGGCTGCTTTTGAGGTTGCCTTGTACACATCCGCCGGTCTGGACATTGGCTGCGGCCCATTCCGGTGAGACGCCGTCATCAAGGGCTATGCAGTCGGCACCTGTTGCGGCGTGGGCGCCGGTGAAGCGCTCCTCTGCGCCACGGGGGAAGGCGATGACCGGAATGCCGGGGTGCCGCGCCTTGAGCTCGGTGACGATCCTGCGCATTGGCGCAAGAGAGAAATCCTCGAAGTCCGCACCCTGCAAGGAGCCGGCCCAGCTGTCGAAGATCTTGACCACTTCGGCGCCCGCTGTGACCTGTGCGGAGAGATATTCAATGGTGGCGTCGGTCAGGCGGTCGATGATCCCGCGAAAGACCTCCGGCGCATCCGATTTCAACGCGTGAGCCGGGGCCTGATCTGGTGTGCCGCGCCCCCCGATCATGTAGGTTGCAACAGTCCATGGCGCGCCTGCGAAGCCAATGAGCGTGGTCTCTGTGGGCAGTTCGCGAGAGAGGATACGCACGGTCTCATAGACCGGTGCGAGGTGGTCATGGATGTCGGTGGCGGGTTTAAGCGCGGCAAGCTCGGATGGTGTCGTCGTGGTCGACATTCGTGGCCCTTCGCCGGTGACGAACCACAGATCGACACCGAGGGCCTGCGGCAGCAGGAGGATGTCGGCAAAAAGGATCGCTGCATCGAAGCCATAGCGACGGATCGGCTGGAGGGTAACCTCTGCGGCAAGTTCGGAATTATAGCACAGGGCGAGGAAATCACCGGCTTTGGCACGGGTGGCGCGATACTCGGGGAGATAGCGCCCCGCCTGCCGCATCATCCAGATCGGCGGTGTGGGGAGGGTTTCTCCGGCGAGGGCGCGAAGGATGGTTTTTTGCTGTGCCATGGGTGCTCCTGTATTCCGGTTGTTCGTTCCAACTGCGGGGTGCGATGTCAAGGCAGTTGTCAGCCTGACGAACCGGTAATAGAAGCGGGCCATGAGTGTTGACCTTCCCTCCCCCGCCGCACCGCTTCGCATCGGAACCCGCGGATCGCCGCTGGCGCTGGCGCAGGCCCATGAGACACGCCGCCGTTTGATGCAGGCATTTGATCTGCCCGAAGCGGCGTTCGAGATCGTGGTGATCAAGACCACGGGCGACGACCGGTCGATGATTGCTGCGGACCGGCCGCTGAAAGAGATTGGAAACAAAGGCCTTTTCACCAAAGAGATCGAAGAGGCCATGCTCGGTGGGCGCATTGATATTGCTGTCCATTCGATGAAGGATATGCCGGTAGAGCAGCCTGTAGGGCTGGTTCTGGATACGTATCTGCCGCGCGAGGACGTGCGCGATGCCTTTGTCTCGCTTGGAGAAAAGACACTTGAGCAGTTGCCTGCGGGCGGTGTGATCGGAACGTCGAGTCTGCGGCGCAAGTCGCAGCTTCTCAACCGGCGCGGCGATTTGTCCGTCGTGGAATTCCGCGGCAATGTTCAGACGCGTCTGAAGAAACTGGAAGACGGTGTGGCGGATGCCACGTTCCTTGCCATGGCGGGGCTGAGGCGGCTGGGGATGACCGAGGCTGTTCCGCATGTTGCGGTCGCGCCGGAGGAGATGCTTCCGGCGATTGCGCAGGGGGCGATCGGTATCGAAAGGCGGTCCGATGATGCGCGGGCAGAGGCAATGCTGGCGGCGATCCACGACCATCCAACGGCACAGCGACTGACAGCCGAGCGGGCGTTTCTGGCGGCGCTGGATGGTTCGTGCGAAACACCGATTGCGGGGCTTGCGATGCTGGAGGGTGAAGAGATCTGGCTGCGGGGCGAGATCCTGCGGGGCGACGGATCAGAGGCGATTTCGGATGATATACGAGGGCCCGTCTCGGAAGGTGCGCAACTGGGTCGTACGCTGGCGGCACGCTTGCTGGAGCGGGCGGGGCCGGGATTTCTTCCGGGGCACTAGCGCCAGGATATTTTTGTCATTTCGGCGCTTGACCTTGGGCCGCAAGTTACTTAATCGGAGCGTCGCTTGTGGCGGAGTAGCTCAGTTGGTTAGAGCAGCGGAATCATAATCCGCGTGTCGGGGGTTCAAGTCCCTCCTCCGCTACCAAAAACCCCCTTCAAAACAATGACCTTTGACGTCTCAACGGCGCAAATGCGCGGCTGCGATGAGTCGTCCGAACGGGGCTGGCGGCAGTTTCGGGGGGAGCGGTGGCTCGCCGAAGTTGCGCGTGAGGACGGTGTCCTGTGAGAGCAGACGCTCTGCGAGGATAATACCTGAGAGCGTAGAGGAAACGGCGTCCGGGCTGGCGTGACCGGCTGCGGCGTAGAGATGGGGCGCTGCATGCACGTGGGCCATGCGGAACCCGCGCGAGACACAGATCGGACGGCTCCATGTCTGCGCGATGGCAAGTGCGGATTCTACGGGTGTGTGACGGCGCAACACCTTGAGATGTTGGGATTTCGCGTGCTTCAGGGCGGCTTTGTTTGTGCGCAGCTTCGGCGTGTAGCGGGCTACGGACTGGATCAGGATACGGTCGCTGTCTTCGCCGGAGATATGCCGGATCACAGGGCCAAAAGCGCGGGGTGTAATCGCCGCCCAAGCCTGCCCTTTGGGGATCGGGGTGCTCAGTGAAAGATAGGATGTCGCGTGAATCAGCCTGTGCCGAAACAGGCCGAAGCCTTCGGTGAAGCCGCCCGTCGCGAGGATAACGCTGTGGGCTGTGAGGTGGGAGACCGGCGTCATCAGACCCCAGCTGTGGCCGTGGCGGGTGAGTTTCAGGACGGGGCTGTTTTCGAAGAAAGTGAGCATGGGGGCGAGCGCTGCGATGCGGTCGCGGAGGTTTCGCGGTGGTACGATCTGTGCTGCATTGATGATTTCAAGGCTTCCCGACGGATCGGAAACGAGGCCGAGTGCGCTGTGCTCGTGAGGAGAAACTTCGGCGTTTTGAAGAAAAACCGGCCCTGTATCCGCATCTGAGGCGGGGGATTTTTCCATCATGAAGTCAATGGCATAGCGACGGATTCGGGCGGCTTCATGTAACTGGTCGCGGTTTGCGTTTTGCCTAAAGGGGGGCAGTGGTGACAGGACACCGTGACCACGCGCTGCGGGCGTGTAATCCAGGGTCGTTGCGTCGAGCAGGGCGATGGAGAGTGAGGGGTCGATCTGCAGCAGGCGTTCGGCGGCGGCGACGCCGGTGAAACCCGCCCCGATAATTGCGATGTCGCAGCGGTGCTCTGCATCGAGTCGCTGCGGGTCCGGGGGCGGTGGGAGAAGCGCCGACCAGCCCGACGCTTCGCCGCGGCGAGGGATATGTGTGGCGTGAAGTATCTGCGTCACGGGCGGTCTCTGGCTTCGGATCTGGTCTCAAAAGGTTAATCCATATGTATGGAAAAAGGGAAATCCGAAATTTATCGGCGCGGGGGATGAAATCCGGGGCGTGACGGGCGGTGTTTTGGCTCCTGCGCGCAGGTCTGTTTCGGGGGCAGTTTGCAGGACGAAGGTGAATCTGCGGTAAGCCGGACGGACGATGGGGCGTGGTCGCGCGTCAATAGGCGGGACAAGCGGTCTTTTTGGACAAAAACTGCTTTAAAAGCTTGCACGAATCGCAAGAGTAGAGAAGAAATTCGGCACTTGAAGAACGGGGAGCGACCCGTTCATCGGTTTCCGGCTGTTGATCGCCGATCACGGCTCCAGCCGCAGGCCCCGGACGAGAGGGAGGAGCTCGTCCGGGGTTTCTTTTTGGCTGATGCCGCGCTGCGGAAAAACCGGCGAAAAGCGGATGCACAATCCATACACACCTGATGCACATCCTATGCATATCGCACCGCAGAAATCGTTAAGCCGCGGCGCAGAAAGTTTGCGGATGGTTAATGTGTGGTCTGCATAAAAAAACCCGCCCCAGAGAGGCGGGTGATGGGCGCGGCCCGTGGGGCCGCGCGACATTTCCTGGATCAGTCTTCTTCCGGCAGAACCAGATTGAGGACCACGGCCATCAGCGCGGTGGGCGCAACGGCGGAGGTGGCGAGCACCTTGACCACTCCGGGCAGGTACTGGACCGCGCTCGGCACGAGGTTGAGGCCGAGGCCGAAGGCAAGGCTGACGGCGATGATGATCATGTTGCGGCGGTTCATCTTGACCTCGGTAAGCACGTTCATGCCCGCAGCGGCAACCATACCGAACATGACGATCACGCCACCGCCAAGCACCGGCAGGGGCATGGACGCGATGACCGCGCCGATTTTCGGCAGAAGGCCACAGATGATCATGATGATGCCCGCGATGGTGACGACATGGCGGCTCATGATGCCCGTCATGCCGACGATGCCGACGTTTTGGCTGAACGAGGTGTTCGGCAGACCGCCAAAGACACCGGCGACAGCCGTGCCGAGACCGTCTGCGTAGGTCGCGCCGGCGATTTCCTCATCGGTGGCTTCACGACCTGCGCCAGCCTTGGTGGTGGCCGATGCGTCGCCCACGGTTTCAATCGCGGAGACAACCGAGACCAGAGTGACTGCGATGACCGCGCCGAGGCTGAATTCGAAGCCGTAGGGCAGCGGTGTGATCGCGGTGATCCAGCTTGCGTTGGTTACGGGGCCGAAATTCACCATGCCAGCCAAGAGCGCGACCACATAGCCCGCGATCAGGCCGATCAGAATGGCTGCATTGGACAGCGTGCCTTTGGTGAAGAATTTGAACCCGAGGGCAACGATGATCACCGTGAGGGCGACGCTCCAGTGCTTGAGCGAGCCGAAGCTTTCTGCTGCCATCTGGAAGTCTGCCGCACCACCAGCCGCGTATTTGATGGCGACGGGGATGAGGTAGAGGCCGATGGCAAGGATCACGAGGCCTGTGACCAGCGGTGGGAACAGCCAGCGCAGCCTTTGAATGACGGAGCCGAGCAGGAAGTGAATCGTGCCGCCGATGATACATGCCGTCAGCGCGACGGAGAGGCCTTGGGTGGCAGCGACGCCCGCCAGAACGCCGACGAAAGCGAAGCTGGTGCCCTGCATGATCGGGAGCCGTGCGCCGACGGGGCCGAAGCCGATCGTCTGGAACAGGGTCGCGATGCCGGCAAAGAGCATGGCCATCTGGATCAGGTAGATCTGTTCGGCACCGCCAAAGGCGAGGCCCGCCGCGCCTGCGACGATGACCGATGGGGTCACGTTGGATGCGAACATCGCAAGCACGTGCTGGAGGCCGAGTGGCACGGCCTGTGCCATCGGAGGCGTGACGTTCGGGTCACTGTAGGAAGTTGTGTCTGTCATCTGATTGTCCCTGTTAACGTGTTTTGTTGATTTTTGAGGCGCATTCTTTTTGATGCGTTTGGTTATTTGACTACCACATATTGTGGCTCTAGCCAATATTCTTCGAGATTTGGCGTATCGCCAATGCGGTCCATCACGGCGAAGAGCCCCGGTGCTGCGAGAGGGGTCAGCACGCCGTGCCATGTGTTGCGTAGAAAGTTGATGCCTTGGCCCGTCTCGGTCAGGAAGGCGCGGATGTTGGTGGGGGTGCCGTTGTCATCCTCTGCCACGATCACGAGGAAGGGATCGGCGCTCATCGGGATGAAGGCTTGCGAGCCGTCGGGGTGCCGTTCGACGAGATCGAGCGTGTAGGGCAGGGCGCGCGGCTCAGCCTTGAAAATCGAGAGGCCTGCGCGGCCACCGGGGCCGAAATCCATGCGGGCACGGTCATGGTAGCGGCCACAAAGCCCCTGATTGATGATCATATCCGCAGGGCCAGACGCATCGAGCACATCGCCAAAGGGGGCGAAGGCTGCGGCGGTCAGTGGCTCTATGCGGATTTCGATCATGGCAGGACAAGCTCCGGGTGGCGGTTCACGTCCTTGTAGAGGAGGTAGCGGAACGGCGCGTCACTGGTGGCGATGCAGGCCTGCGGGCAATAGGCGCGGAGCCACATAAAATCACCGGGGCCGACATCGACCCAATCGCGGTTGAGCAGGTAGCGTGCGGTGCCCTGGAGGACGTAGAGGCCGTGCTCCATGATATGGGTTTCCGCGAATGGGATGCGGGCGCCGTTGGTGAAGGTCACGATATTGACGTGCATATCGTGGCGGATGTCATCAGGATCGACAAAGCGGGTCGTCGCCCAATCGGGGCAGTTGGGCATCGGGCTCGGCGCGACGGTGTGATCGGAGGTCAACACCGGATCGGGCGCGGTGAGGCCAGCGGCGGGCTGCCAGCGCTTGCGGACCCAGTGGAATTTTAGGAGGGCATCGCCTGCGTTCTTCACCTGCCATGCGTGGCCGGGGGGGATGTAGGTATAATCTCCGGCGCGGCGGATGTGGCTTTTGCCATCCAGCGTCAGAGTCATTTCGCCCTCTGCAATCAGGATACCGGCTTCGGCACCTGCGTCCGGCTCTGGCGCCTCGCTGCCGCCACCGGGGGCGACCTCGACCGCGTATTGGGCGAAAGTTTCGGCAAAGCCGGTCATCGGGCGGGCGATGATCCAAGCGCGGGTGCCGCTCCAGCCGGGGAGGAGGCTGGTCACGATGTCGCGCATCGTGTCTGCGGGGATGAAGGCGTAGCTTTCAGTGAAGACCGCGCCAGCGGCATCGGGCGACTGGCTTTGTGGCGGCAGGCCACCGGGAGGGAAGGCGTAGGTGCTCATGGCAGCAGGTCTTTCAGGCGGAATTCGGCGATGCGTTCGACTTGGCGGCAGGCCTCGGTGAATTCGGTGGCGCGGTCGTTGTTGATGCGTGTTTCGAAGGCAGAGAGGATCGACGCTTTGTCATGGTCGCGCACGGCGATGATGAAGGGGAAGCCGTGCTTCTCGACATAGGCGGTGTTGAGGCGGGTGAAGGTGGCGCGTTCGTCATCCGTCAGCGCGTCGAGACCGGCGCTGGCCTGTTCGGAGGTGCTCTCGGATGTGAGGCGCTTGGCCTGCGCGAGCTTGCCCGCGAGATCGGGGTGGGCGGTGAGCACGCCCAAGCGCTGTGTGTCGCTGGCGGTGCGGAAGATGCGGCAGAGCGCGTTGTGCAGGCCAGCGGCGGTGTCATGGGCGGGGCCAAGTTCGAGATCGAACGCGCTTTCGGCAATCCACGCGGAGTGTTCAAAAATGCCGCCAAAGCGGGAAACGAAGGTTTCGCGGTCCATCCGGCTGGGGCGGTCATAGCGCTGGTTGGGGTGGTGCTCGGCCCAGTGGCGGGCAATGTCGATACGGCGGGGGAACCAGACCCCTTCGTGCGATTGCGCGTAATCAAGGAAACGGCGCAGGCCCGCGATCTTACCCGGGCGACCGATCAGGCGGCAGTGGAGGCCGACGCTCATCATCTTGGCGCGGCCTGCCTGACCCTCGCGATATAATTCGTCGAAGGCATCCTTGAGATACTGATAGAATTGCTCGCCCGTGGTGTAGCCGGGGGCGGTGGCGAAGCGCATATCGTTGGCTTCGAGCGTATAGGGGATGACGAGCTGATCGCGGTCGTCCATCTCCAGCCAGTAGGGGAGATCGTCGTCGTAGGTATCGGAAATCCAGTCGAAGCCGCCCTCTTCGGCGGTGAGGCGCACGGTGTTGACCGAGCAGCGGCCCGTATACCAGCCGCGCGGACGCTCGCCGACGACCTCGGTGTGCAGGCGAACGGCTTCGGCGATCTGGGCGCGCTCTTCGTCCTCGGGCATGTCTTTATGCTCGACCCATTTCAACCCGTGGCTGGCGATTTCCCAGTTCGCGGATTTCATCGCGGCGACCTGCTCGGGCGAGCGGGCAAGCGCGGTGGCGACGCCGTAGATGGTGACGGGGATGTCTTTTTCGGTGAAGAGGGAATGCAGACGCCAGAAACCGGCGCGGGCGCCGTATTCGTAGATCGACTCCAGGTTCCAGTGGCGCTGGCCGGGCCATTGCGCGGCACCCGGGATATCGGAGAGGAAGGCCTCGGACGCGGCATCGCCGTGCAGAACACAGTTTTCGCCGCCTTCTTCATAATTCAACACCAAGCTGATCGCGACCTTTGCCCCACCCGGCCATTGCACATCCGGCTGGCGGGGGCCGTAGCCGATCATATTGCGTGGGTAACGCTGCATTCTGGGACGTCCTCCTGTTCCGAGCGATTGTTAGCCTGATTTCGAATAAAGTATTTTAATATTTTTTTTGAAAGACCTGTCGCGGGAAGCGACAGTCGCTTTTTTCTACAAAGCAGGGCAAAGTGCGCCGGAATGAAATTCAGGAGCGAGCCATGGCTGACGGATATCTGACAACGCATGTGCTGGATACGGCGCGGGGCATTCCGGCGCGGGGCATGAAGATTGACCTGTTTCGGATTGGCGATGAGTGGGAGCATCTCGCGACCAAAGTGACCAATTCGGACGGTCGGACCGATGGACCAATCCTGCCAGCGGGGGATTTCAAGGTCGGGCGTTATGAGCTGTTGTTTTATGCCGGTGCGTATTTCGACTCGATGGGGGTGATGCCGGAAAACCCGCGGTTCCTCGATGAAGTTCCGATCCGCTTTGGCATCTCGGACCGGACGGCGCATTATCATGTGCCGCTTCTGGTGTCGCCGTTCAGCTTTTCGACCTATCGCGGCAGCTAAGGAGGCTGATTAGTCTGCGAGCCGTTCGGTCGCGGCGGCCATGTCGCTGCGGACGCGGCTGATGATGAAATCGGTAAAGAGCCGGATTTTCGGGTCGCGGAGGCGGCGGTGTTGGGTCAGGCAGACGAGCTGCGTGGCTGTGGGGGGCGTTTCGGTGGCGACGGGGATCAGGCGACCATCGGCCAGTTCATCCGCCACTTCGAAAATCGGCTTCATCACGATGCCGCGCCCGTCGAGCGCCCAGCCGGTGAGCACGTCGCCGTCATCTGATTCGAAGGGGCCGGTGATCGCGTAGCGCTGCGGGCCGTCGGGAGTTTGCAATGTCCAACGGAATTCAGTGGCGCCGGGAAAGCGGAGATTGAGGCATTCGTGCTGATTGTTGATCAGCGCCTCGCCATTGGCGGGCATGCCGCGCCGTTCGAGATAGCCGGGGGACGCGCAGAGCACGCGGGGGCATTCGGCAACGAGGCGGACCTTGAGCGTGGAATCGGGCAGATCGCCGAGGTGGAAGGCCATATCGAGGCCTTCGCTGACCACGTCGATCTTGCGGTCGGAGAGGCGCAGGCGAACGTCGATCTGGGGGTATTCATCCTTAAAAGCTGGGACATGCGGCGCGATGAAGCGGCGGCCAACGCCTAAAGGTGCTGCAATGAAAATGGTGCCGCGCGGGTTCTGCGCGGTTTGCGCGACCGCGCCTTCGGCCTCGTCGATCGCGTCGAGGATGCGGCGTGCGCCATCGTAGAAAATGCGACCATTCTCTGTGGGTTTCAGAGACCGGGTGGTGCGATTGAACAGCCGCAGACCGAGGTGTTTTTCCAGCTCGGCAATGCGGGCGGACGCCACGGCGGGCGATGTGCGCTGGTCCCGCGCAGCAGCAGACATGGAGCCGAGTTCATAGACGCGGACAAACATGCGGACATTGCTGACATAAGCCATTATCAGGCACCGTTTGAAAGTGTTCACCGATTTGATGGATTAACAAATAAATGCAGAACGGTATAGCCTCTGTTTCAAAGGCAATGGAGGGACGCCGAAATGTATGATTTTGCCCTGCTCATGGAGTGGCTCGAATTCGCCGTGCGCTGGCTGCATGTGATCACCGCGATCGCGTGGATCGGCTCCTCCTTCTATTTCATTGCGCTCGACCTCGGGCTGCATCGCGACCGTGATCTGGAAACCGGCGCGGATGGCGAGGAATGGCAGGTCCACGGGGGCGGATTCTATCACATCCAGAAATATCTGGTGGCCCCGAAGAACATGCCTGACGGACTCGTGTGGTTCAAATGGGAGAGCTATTCGACGTGGTTGTCGGGCTTTGCGCTGCTGGCGCTGGTCTATTACCTCGGCGGGGAGATGTACCTGATCGATCCTGCGGTGCTGGATATTGCCGTGTGGCAGGGCGTGGCGATTTCGGTGGCGTCGCTGGCCTTTGGCTGGGTTGTGTATAACCAGCTGTGCAAGACTTTCGTGAACGCCAACCAAACGGTGCTGATGGTGGCGCTGTTTGTGGTGCTGGTGGGAATGGCGCTGTTCTATACCAACGTCTTTTCGGGCCGTGCGGCGCTGTTGCATCTGGGCGCGTTCACCGCAACGATCATGTCGGCGAATGTGTTCTTCATCATCATCCCGAACCAGAAGATCGTGGTGGCGGACCTGATCGCGGGCAAAGCGCCCGATCCGATGTTCGGCAAGATCGCCAAGCAGCGCTCGACCCATAACAACTACCTGACGCTGCCAGTGATTTTCCTGATGCTGAGTAACCACTATCCGCTGGCGTTTGCGAGCGAGTATAACTGGCTGATCGCGAGCCTGATCTTCCTCATGGGGGTGACGATCCGGCATTACTTCAACACGGTTCATGCGCGCAAAGGCAACCCGACATGGACATGGGCGGTGACGGTGATCCTGTTCATCCTCGTTGCGTGGCTGTCGAGTGCGCCGCTCTACGACTGGGAAGAGGAAGAAGCGAAGGCGTGGACGCCGATGGCGGAGCGCTATGCGGCGGTGGACAGCTTTGACGAGGTGCATGACGTGGTAATCGGGCGCTGTTCGATGTGTCACGCGGCCGAGCCGGTGTGGGACGGGCTTTTGTGGCCGCCCAAGGGGGTGATGCTGGAGACCCCGCAGCAGATCGCCCTGCAAGCAGAGGCGATCTATGTGCAATCGGGCGTGACCCATGCGATGCCGCCGGCGAACCTGTCAGGGATCAGTGAGGAAGAACGTGCGCTGATCCGCGAGTGGTTCCGCAGCGTGGACGGCTGATTTCGCTTCCCCCGTGGGGCGTTTCGCGGTTAGCTTCCGCCATGACATATGAGACCCCGCCCGACGCTGAAGCCCGCCGCGCCATCGCGCCGGTGATTTGTTACCCCAACGACACTTTGCCTGCGCCGGATTTGGCGCTTTTTGCCCGTGCGCGGGCGGAAGCCGTCAAATGCGGGGAAGTGCTGGTGCCGCCGCGCGATGCGGCGTCGATCGAGGTGCCGCAGGGGGGATTCCTGCGTATTTCGTCGGTGGATGGTCCGCAGGTGGGCGATCTGAACCTGTTTCACCGCGACGATCTGAGCGAGCGGTTTTATTCCGGCAAGACGCGGGCGTTGCATGGCACGCATATCACCACTGGCGAGCGGATGTGGTCATCCTTTCCGACGCTGCGTCCGATGGCGACGGTGGTGGAAGATACGCTGGGCTGGTACGGGATCGACGGATTTGGCGGCTCTGTTCATGATGTGATCGGCACGCGCTGCGACCCTTACACCGGCAACCTGCTGGCGGGCACGCAATATCATCATTGCTGCCATTCGAACCTGACACGGGCGCTGGCCGATGCACGGGGGCTGACGCTGGTTGAGGCGGAGCGCCATGTGCATGATGTGCTCAACGTTTTCATGTGCACCGGCTTTACCCGCGATACGGGGCAGTATTTCATGAAAGCCAGCCCCGTCCGCCCCGGTGACTATCTGGAGTTTTTCGCGGAACTGCCGCTGTTGGCGGTGCTGAGCGCCTGTCCCGGCGGGGATTGTTCGGCGGAGCATTCTTCGGATGCGGCGGCGTGCTATCCGCTGAAAATGGAGGTCTGGCAGACCCCTTATGCGGCGCTAGAAGGATGGTCGCCGCCCGCAGCCAACGGATATGACCGCAGCCACGGGCGGTAGGGATCAGGCGAACGCCGCCGTCAGCGCGATTTCGACCATATCGCCAAAGCTTTTCTCACGGTCCTCCGCGGGGAGGGCTTCGTGTGTTTTGAGGTGATCGGATACGGTGAGCACCGCGAGCGCGCGGCGGCCGTAGCGGGCGGCGAGGGTGTAGAGCTCTGCTGCTTCCATCTCGACGGCGAGGATGCCGTGGCGCTCCATCTGCTCGTTGAGGTCGGGGCGCTCATCGTAGAAAACATCCGAGGAATAGATACCGCCGACATGGGTTTTCGCGCCCAAGGTCTGGGCGGCTGCGGCGGCAGCGGAGAGGAGGCCCCAGTCGGCGCAGGGCGCGAAGCTCAGTTCGCGGAAGATGCCGCGCGAGGGGGTGGACACGGTGGAGGCGGTCATCGCCAGCACCACATCGCGGATGCCGACGTGATCCTGCATGCCGCCACAGGAGCCGATGCGAATAAGGGTCTGAGCGCCAAAATCGCGGATCAATTCGTTGGCGTAGATGGACAGCGACGGCATGCCCATGCCGGAGCCTTGGATGGTGACGCGGTGGCCGTTCCATGTGCCGGTGAAGCCGAGCATACCGCGCACCTGATTGACGCAGACGGCGTCCTTGAGAAAAGTCTCTGCCGCCCATTTGGCGCGGTAGGGATCGCCGGGCATGAGCACGGTGTCAGCAATGTCGCCGGGATTGGCGCCGATATGGATGGTCATTCTTGGCCTCTTGGGAAAAATCGAACTAGATTGACCAAACGGTAGAGTTTTTCGAGGGCTTTGGAAATGGGGCAGGTGACAGGGCGCTGGCGGGCTGTGCTGGCAGGCTGGCTGGCGTTTGGCCTGATGGCGGGTGGCGGCGGTCAGGTGGCTGTGGCGCAGGATGCCGCGGAACTGGCTGTGGCGCGGGAGACCCTGACGCGGCTGCAGGAGGCTTCATTCCGCAAGCGGCGGGAATTTTGTGGCTTTATCGGATATCTGGCGGATGGCACGCTGACCGCGACGCGGGCGGTGGAGGGCACCCACGACGGCTGTAACATGGATCTGCCGGACAATATGGCGGTGGTCGCGTCCTATCATACGCATGGGGGGTTCGATGAGGACTACTTTGGCGAGGTGCCGAGCGATATCGATATCGAGGGCGACGCGGAACTGCGGATCAACGGCTATGTCGCCACGCCCGGCGGGCGGTTGTGGTTCATCGATACGGTGCTGATGGAGGTGCGGCAGGTCTGTGGGATTGGATGCCTGCCCATGGCGCCCGGGTTTTACAAGGGAACCAACGGCGTGATTGCGGAGCGCTACAGCTACGAAGCACTATTGCAGAAGCTCGACGAATAGCGCGCGGGCCGGTCTGACCCGCGCTGCTCTATCCTCAGATTTCGAATTCCGAGAGATCGCGGCCGGCGGCCTCGGCTGCGGCGACCCATTTCGGCTTACGGCCACGGCCTGTCCATGTCTCGGCGGCATTTTCAGGATTGCGGTATTTCGCCGGAACGGGGCCACGGGATTTGCGGGATTTCCGCCCGTCGCCAAGAAGCTCGGCGAGGCTGAAACCGTGCTCGGCAGCGGCGGCTTCGGCGGCTTCGCGGGCGGCTTTCATTTCGCGGGCGTCGACGTCTTTGAGCGCTTTGGCGACATCTTTCTGAAGGGCTTCAAGCTCGGCGCGCGACATGGAATAGAGGTCAAGTGACATAAATAGCTCCGGTTGCAAGTTAACGGGGCTATTTATTCGAAAATAAATAATTTTGGAAAGATTTATTTTTGGAGATTATTCCGCCGCTATTTTAGCTGGATCAGCAAGAAGTATTAAATCCCGCATGATTGTATTCAATTCAAAGTCTTTTGGCGTGTAAACGCGGGAAACGCCAAGGGCGCGGAGTTTTTCCGCGTCATTTGACGGAATAATTCCGCCTGCGACCACGGGAATATCGGCAAGACCGTTTTCGGCAAGCTTTTTCAAAACCTCTTCGGCAAGCGGCATATGCGAACCGGAAAGAATGGAAAGGCCGATGACATGCGGGCGTTTTTCCAGTGCGGTTTCGACGATTTCCTGTGGCGTGAGGCGGATGCCGTCATAGGTGATTTCCATGCCGCAATCGCGGGCGCGGCTGGCGATTTGTTCGGCCCCGTTGGAGTGCCCATCCAAGCCCGGCTTTGCCATCAGGAAGGCAAGGCGACGGCCCAAGCGGGCGGAAACGGCATCGACCTCTGCGCGGAGGTCATCGAGCCCTTCGGTGCGGTTTGACGGGTTGGGCGAGACGCCGGTGGGCGCGCGATACTGGCCGAAGGCGGCGCGAATCTCATCGGCCCATTCGCCGGTGGTGACGCCTGCACGGGCGCAGGCGATGGAGGCAGGCATGACATTTGCGCCAGTGGTGGCTGCGGTGCGGAGATCGGCCAGAGCAGCGGCGACGGCTTCGCTGTCGCGGGCCTCGCGCCATGCGGCGAGGCGGGTCAGTTGGTCGGCCTCGGCGGCGGCATCGACGGTCATGATGCTGTCTTCGCCTGCGGTGAGGGGGGAGGGCTCGGCCTCTGTCCAGCGGTTGACACCGACGATGGTGGTGGTGCCGTTTTCGATATTGGCGATACGGTCGCTATTGGCGGCGACGAGGCGGGATTTCATAAATTCGATGGCTTTGACCGCGCCGCCCATTGCGTCGATCTGATCCAATTCGCGGCGGGCGTTTGCTTTTAATTCTTCGGTTTTGCGTTCGATGGCAGGGTTTTCATCGAAAATATCATCGAATTCCAGAAGGTCGGTTTCATAGGCCAGAATTTGCTGCATGCGGAGCGACCATTGCTGATCCCATGGGCGGGGCAGGCCGAGGGCTTCGTTCCATGCGGGCAATTGCACGGCGCGGGCGCGGGCCTTTTTCGACAGAGTAACCGCGAGCATTTCGACGAGAATACGGTAGACGTTATTTTCGGGCTGTTGCTCGGTGAGGCCAAGGGAATTCACCTGAACGCCGTAACGGAAACGGCGGTATTTCGGATCGGCGACGCCGTAGCGGGTTTCGCAAATTTCGTCCCATAATTCGACGAAGGCGCGCATTTTACAGATTTCGGTGACGAAACGGATGCCCGCATTCACGAAAAACGAAATGCGGCCGACCATGGCGGGGAAATCGGCGGCGCTGACCTTGCCGCGCAGATCGTCGAGCACGGCAGTGGCGGTGGCGAGGGCGAAGGCAAGCTCCTGCTCGGGCGTCGCGCCAGCCTCTTGCAGGTGGTAGGAGCAGACGTTCATCGGGTTCCATTTGGGGAGATGTTCGCGGGTGTAGGCGGCGACATCGGTGATCATCCGCAAGGACGGCTCGGGCGGGCAGATATAGGTGCCGCGGGAGAGGTATTCCTTGATGATGTCATTCTGCACGGTGCCCTGAAGCTGGGTCACGTCAGCGCCCTGTTCCTCGGCCACGGCGATGTAGAGCGCGAGGAGCCACGGCGCGGTGGCGTTGATCGTCATCGAGGTGTTCATCTGCTCAAGCGGGATCTGGTCGAACAGCGCGCGCATGTCACCAAGATGGCAGACCGGAACGCCGACCTTGCCGACCTCGCCCGTCGCCAGAACGTGATCGCTGTCATAGCCCGTTTGGGTGGGGAGATCGAAGGCGACGGAGAGGCCCGTCTGCCCCTTGGCGAGATTCGCGCGGTAGAGGGCGTTGGACGCAGCGGCGGTGGAGTGACCGGCATAGGTGCGGAACAACCAAGGGCGATCTTTCTCACGGGCTTGCTGCATCTGCGACATATCGGGCTCCTGACTCGGGATCACGCAATTTTATTTCTCAAAAAGACTGGTAACGGACATTTTATGCCCTTGTCAATTCGCTGCGTTGCGGCATGAGCGGATTTACCAGCGCATCGAACCCTGTCATGAAGGGGGTATGTCGAATACGGTTACGCTGCCGCTCTGGCTGTTGATCCTCATTTTGCTTTTCGCGGCGGTGACCTTCGCCTCGCACTTCCTGTTTCCGTCGGTGCGGTGGTTCTTCCGCCGGAGGATGGAGAGGGCGGTGGCGGAATTGAACAAGCGGTTGGCGCGGCCGATCGAGCCGTTCAAGCTGGCGCGGCGCTACGATATGATCCAGCGGCTGATCTATGATCCCGAGGTGACGCGGGCGATTGTGGAGTATGCCAAGGAAGAGCGGGTGCCGGAGAATGTGGCCTTTGAAAAGGCGCGGCATTACGCACGGGAAATCGTGCCAGGGTTTTCCGCGACGGCCTATTTCACCATCGGGACGCGGTTTGCGAAATGGGTCTCGACAACGCTCTATCGGGTGCGGCTTGGCGAGTTCGATATCGGCAAGGTGGAGGCGCTGGACCGTGACGCGACGGTGGTGTTTGTGATGAACCACCGCTCAAACATGGACTACATTCTGGTGGGGTATCTGATGTCGCGGGCCTCGGCGCTGTCCTATGCGGCGGGGGAGTGGGCGCGGCTGTGGCCGCTCGGCCCGATTGTGCGGATGATGGGGGCATACTTCATCCGGCGGAAATCGCGCGGGGCCTTATATCGCAAGGTTCTGGCCCGCTATGTGCGGATGTCCACCGAAGGTGGCGTGACGCAGGCGATCTTTCCTGAAGGGGGGCTGAGCCTCGACGGGCGGGTCGGGCCGCCGAAGCTGGGCCTGTTGTCGTATATGGTGGACGGCTGGTCCGAAGGTGACCGCGATGTGATCTTTGTGCCCGTGGCGTTGAACTATGATCGGGTGCTGGAGGACAAGTTCCTGATCAAGGCGGAGAAATCCGGCAACCGCCGGTTCAAGCCGCCGATGATGACGATTGTGCGCGTGAGCCTGAGGCACTTCTGGCAGCGGCTGTCGTTCCGGTTCAAGCCGTTCGGGACGGCCTCTGTCGGGTTTGGCGAGCCGGTGCGACTGAGCGAGATTGCCGGCACTGTGCGGCCCGACCAGCGGGCCGAGGCGGTCGGAAAGCGCGTGATGGACCATGTGCGCGAGGTGGTGCCGGTGATGCCGGTGCCGCTGGTGTCGCGGGTGCTGCTGGAGCGGCGCGACGTGGCGCGGGGTGAGCTGGAGCGCGATGTGGGCGCGATGATCGAGGGCTTGCAGGGGCGCGGGCTGACCCTGCCGCGACGCGCGGCGACGGAGGTGGTGCGCGACGCGCTGGCGCTGCTGACCGAACGCAAGATCGTGCGCGAAACGGGAGATCGGGTGGCGATTGTCGAGGGCTCAGAGGACACGCACTGCTTCTACGCGAACTCGATTGCGCATCATTTTTCTGCGTCTGCATCAGGAAATTAAGGAATTTCTGCATCGGCAAAGTAATTTAATTTCAAAATTACAGTTACAGGGGTTGCAAAGTTACCCAGACGTTTCGTATGCCTTAGGTATTGCGGCGATTCTGCGCCGCGGCGAAAGCCAAAGGAACCGAGCCGATGGAGACTGGAATGGCCCTCGACCAAAACCCTGCAACCGCGAGCTACGCGGCCCCGAAAAAAGACCTGTATGAGATCGGGGAAATGCCGCCGATGGGGCATGTCCCCGAAAAGATGTATGCATGGACGATCCGCCGTGAGCGCCATGGCGAACCGGAGCAGGCGTTTCAGGTGGAGGCCGTGGATGTGCCGAAGCCCGACAGCCATGAGGTGCTGGTGCTCGTGATGGCGGCGGGTGTGAACTATAACGGCGTCTGGGCCGGTCTGGGCATTCCGATCAGCCCGTTCGACGTACACAAGGCCGAGTATCATATTGCGGGTTCGGATGCCTCGGGCATCGTCTGGGCCGTCGGTGACAAGGTGAAGCGCTGGAAAGTCGGTGATGAGGTGGTGATCCACTGCAATCAGGACGATGGCGACGACGAGGAATGCAATGGCGGCGATCCGATGTATTCCAATAGCCAGCGGATTTGGGGCTATGAAACGCCGGACGGCTCTTTCGCCCAGTTCACCTGCGTTCAGGCGCAACAGCTGATGCCGCGCCCGAAGCACCTGACATGGGAAGAAAGCGCCTGTTATACGCTGACGCTGGCGACCGCTTACCGGATGCTTTTCGGCCATGAGCCGCATGACCTGAAGCCGGGGCAGAATGTGCTGGTCTGGGGTGCGTCGGGGGGCTTGGGCTCTTACGCGATCCAGCTCATCAACACCGCCGGTGCCAATGCGATTGGCGTGATCAGCGACGAGAGCAAGCGCGAGTTCGTGATGGGCTTGGGTGCGAAGGGCGTGATCAACCGCAACGATTTCAAATGCTGGGGCCAGATGCCGACGGTCAACACGCCGGAATACAAGGACTGGATGGCCGAGGCGCGCAAGTTCGGCAAGGCGATCTGGGACATCACCGGCAAGGGTGTGAATGTCGATATGGTGTTCGAGCATCCGGGCGAGGCAACGATGCCGGTCAGTGTGTTTGTGGTAAAAAAGGGCGGCATGGTCGTGATTTGCGCAGGCACCTCCGGCTATAACCTGACGCTGGATGCGCGGTATCTGTGGATGAACCAGAAGCGCGTGCAGGGCAGCCACTTTGCCCATCTCAAGCAGGCGGCGGCGGCCAACAAGCTGATGGTCGAGCGGCGGCTGGATCCGTGCATGTCTGAAGTGTTTACGTGGGATGAAATTCCGGCGGCGCACACAAAGATGCGGCGCAATGAGCACAAGCCCGGCAATATGGCGGTGCTGGTGCAGAGCCCGCGCACGGGACTGCGCACCCTAGAGGATGCTCTGGCGGACAGCTGATCCCCCTCAACCCGTTCTCCTGAGCCACTGAACCCCCGCCCTCGCGCGGGGGTTTTTTTAGTGAGTGGGGAGCGACTTGCGCTTTTGGGGTGATGCGGGTTCGGTTCCTCTGGCCCTCTCCGCGGCGCGGGGATAGGGTCGCGCCATGACGCTGCCTGCCCTTACATTTTCCGATGATCAGGCCGAAGCCTGGGATGCCGTCGCAGAGCTGCTGCGGCGGGCGGGTGTGGATATTGACGACCACCTGCTGACGCCGCCCAAGCCGGAGGTTTCGGGCGTGATGGCGGTGATCGGCAAGGCGGGATCGGGCAAGACGATGCTGCTGGCCGAACTCACCAAGGCGCTGCGCGACGCGGGTGTGGATATCGTATCGGGTGATTATGAGGGCCGCCGCCGCAAAGACAGGCGGACGCTGGCGATCCTTGCGCCGACGAACAAGGCGGCGAGCGTGTTGCGGACACGGGGCGTACCGGCCACGACGATACACCGTATCCTTTATACGCCTGTCTATGACCCAGAATACGAGAAGGTCGCCGAGTGGCTGGCCGGACAGGGCGACCGGCCCGAGATCGAGGGGCTAACGGATGTGGCGCTGGATCGGGCGTGGGGATCGTATCAGGCGAATACCTCGGTGCCTGCGGCATTGGCGGCGGCGGGATTGCGGGGGAGCGACTTCATCACCGGATGGAAGCGGCGGGAGGAGCCGCTGGACATCGGCTTCATCGACGAAAGCTCGATGCTGGATGCCAAGCAATTCGAGGATTTGCAGGAGATTTTCCCGACGCTGGTTCTGTTTGGCGATCCGGCGCAGCTACCGCCGGTACAGAGCGAAGGGGGGATGGTCTTTGAGACGCTGCCTGAGACGCGGCGGCGGGAGTTGCAGCGGGTGCATCGGCAGGAGGCGGACAATCCGATCCTCGATCTGGCACATGCGCTGGCCGACCCGCAGCTGGATTTCCAGAACTTTGAGGACATGGTGGCGGAGGTGTCGCGCCGTGACGAGCGGGTGGTCTGGGCCGAGCGGGTTGAGAGCGATCTGATGGCCCGCTCGCCGGTGCTGGTGTGGCGCAACGCGACGCGCATCCGGCTCATCCATGCGTTCCGTGCGGCCTATGGCGCGCCGGAGGATGAGTTGCTGGAGGGCGAACCGTTGATCTGTGACGGGATCGAGCTGCCGCTGAAGCATCGCAAGAAGCGGCTCGATCTAGAAGCGCGGGGGCTGATCAAGGGGGCGCAGGTGATCTACCTCGGACCCGGCAAGCGGCCCGGATTTTCGCGGCTGCATGTGATGGGCGCGGAAGACCCGCGTGTCAGTGCGGCGAGTATCGTGAAGATCGAGAGTCGGGACGAGGAAGAAGAACCGTTCATCCCCTTTGCGGCGCGGATGGGGGCGACCTTTCTGCATGGCGCTGCGGTGACGATCC
>JAEPMR010000048.1:0-7794 GCA_017643845.1 Marivivens sp.
CCAGTAAAGAGCGGCCAACTTTAGTCGTCCTGCCGTCGGGGGGCATGCCCGTGCCAACGCTCGTTATGAAATTCGGTGGAACTTCGGTCGCCAATATCGACCGCATCCACCGAGCCGCCAAACGCGTCGCCGTCGAGGTGGCGAAAGGCTATGACGTGATCGTCATCGTCTCCGCCATGTCCGGCAAGACAAATGAACTGGTCGGCTGGGTCAATGAGACCTCCCCGCTCTATGACGCCCGCGAATATGATGCGGTTGTGGCGTCGGGCGAAAATGTCACCGCCGGCCTGATGGCGCTGCGCCTCCAGGAAATGGACGTCCCCGCCCGCAGCTGGCAGGGCTGGCAGGTGCCGGTGCTCACCACGTCTGCCCATTCCTCGGCGCGGATCGAGGATATCCCGACTGAAAACATCAGCCGCAAATTCGGCGAAGGCATGAAAGTCGCGGTCGTTGCGGGCTTCCAGGGGATCTCCCCCGAAGGCCGCATTACAACGCTCGGGCGCGGTGGATCCGATACCACCGCCGTGGCCTTTGCCGCCGCATTCGGCGCGGAGCGCTGCGACATCTACACCGATGTGGACGGCGTCTATACCACCGACCCCCGCATCTGCGACAAAGCTCGCAAACTCGACAAGATCGCCTTCGAGGAAATGCTCGAACTGGCCTCTCTCGGCGCCAAGGTTCTCCAGACCCGCTCCGTTGAGCTTGCCATGCGCTACAAAGTGCGCCTGCGGGTGCTCTCCAGTTTCGAAGAACAGTCCGACGACGCAGGTACGCTCGTTTGTGACGAGGAGGAAATCATGGAAAACAACGTTGTCTCCGGTGTCGCCTATAGCCGCGACGAAGCCAAGATGACCCTCATCTCGGTCGCGGACCGCCCCGGCATCGCCGCGAAAATCTTCGTTCCGCTGGCCGAAGCGGGCGTGAACGTCGACATGATCGTGCAGAACATCTCAGAAGATGGTCGCACCGACATGACCTTCTCCTGCCCCGTCGATCAGGTGTTGCGCGCGAAAAAAGCGCTCGAAGCCGCCCACGAACGCGGCGATTTCAATTTCTCCGAACTCGTCACCGATGATGGCGTCTGTAAAGTGTCGGTCGTCGGCATCGGCATGCGCAGCCACGCAGGGGTCGCCGCGAAAATGTTCGAGGCATTGGCCGCCGAAGGTGTGAACATCAAGGTCATCACCACATCCGAGATTAAAGTTTCCGTCCTGATCGACAGAAAATACATGGAACTTGCGGTCCAAGCACTCCATGATGCGTTCGAACTGGAAAAAGTGGCCTAACTGCGACCGGCGGCGGGCTGCACGGGGAGCGTGATGCCCGAGACACGGACGGAAAGCGAAAGCCGCAAGCTTCTGGGGCGCCTCAGGGACGCCCTGGCAGAGGATAGCGCAGGTCAGGCCCGCCTTGACCACGTTGTGAACATCATCGCCTCTTCCATGCAAACGGAAGTCTGCTCGATCTACCTCTTCCGCGACGAAGAGACCCTCGAACTCTGCGCCACCGAAGGCCTCGCGCCCGACGCCGTGCACCAGACCCGCATGCGGCTCGGCGAGGGTCTCGTCGGCCGCGTTGCCCGCAAGAAACGCATCATCAACACCGCCAATGCTCCCGCCGCCAAAGGTTTCCGCTACATGCCGGAAACGGGCGAGGAGCGGTTCTCCTCCTTCTGCGGCGTTCCGATCCAGCGCCTCGGTGACGTGCTCGGCGTTCTGGTCGTCCAGTCCAAGGCCGCCCGCGAATTCACCACAGACGAGGTCTACGCCCTCGAAGTCGTCGCGATGGTGCTTGCGGAAATGACCGAACTGGGTGCCTTCGTCGGCGAGGGCGCGGCCCTTTCCGCCCGCCACCAGCAAGCGGTCATGTTCAGAGGCACCGTTGGTCAGGAGGGCGCGGTCGAGGGCAAGGTATATCTCCACGAACCGCGCGTCGTTGTCACCAATCCGATCTCCGACGACCCCGAATCCGAGGCAAAGCGACTGACCGAGGCCGTAGAGGCCCTCCGCGTCAGCGTCGATGATATGCTTGCCGACGCAACAGGCGGCAACTCAGAACAAGTACAGATCCTCGAAGCCTACCGCATGTTCGCCAATTCCAAAGGCTGGATGAAGCGGATGCTGGAAGACGTCGAAAATGGCCTCTCCGCCGAGGCCGCCGTCGAGAAAGAGCAATCCCTTGCACGGACCCGCATGAGTCAGGCCACTGACGCCTACCTGCGCGAACGTCTGCACGATCTCGATGACCTGTCCAACAGGCTCCTGCGCATCCTCACCGGCCAGGGCGCCGATACCGGCGCGGAGATGCCTGAAAATCCGGTCTTGATTGCCCGGAACATCGGGCCGGGCGAGCTTCTGGATTACGGCAAAAAGCTTCGCGGCATTGTCCTTGAGGAAGGCTCCGTCGGCAGCCACGCAGCCATCGTCGCCCGCGCTTGGGCGATCCCGCTCATCATCAATGCCAAAGGCATCACGACCGAGGCCCTGAACGGTGATACGATTCTGGTCGACGGCGATCAAGGCGTTGCCCACCTGCGCCCCGATGAGACCGTCAAAACCGCATTCCGTGACAAGATGGCAATGCAGGCCCGCGCCCAGCAGCGCTACGCCTCGATCCGTGATCTCCCTGCCGAGACACTCGACGGCACGGTCGTCGCCCTCCATATGAATGCGGGCCTGATGGCCGATCTGCCCTCGCTCGAAGGCTCCGGTGCCGAAGGCGTCGGTCTGTTCCGCACCGAACTTCAGTTCCTGATCCGCAACCAGATGCCCAGGCGCGCCGAGCTTTCCGCGCTCTATTCTCATGTGATGAACGCGGCAGGCGGGCGGCGCGTCGCGTTCCGTACGCTCGACATAGGCTCCGACAAAGTGCTCCCCTATATGAAGCCGCAGGACGAACCGAACCCCGCCATGGGCTGGCGGGCGATCCGTGTCGGTCTCGATAAGCCCGGCGTCCTGCGCATGCAGATACAGGCCCTGATCCGCGCCGCCAACGGACGTCCGCTGACTTTGATGTTCCCCTTTATCGCGCAGCTCGAAGAATACGACGCTGCCCGCGCCGAGGTGGACAAAGCGCTCGAACGCGAGCGCATCCTCGGCCATCCGATCCCCGAGAAACTCGAAATCGGCGCCATGCTCGAAACACCGTCGCTGGCCTTCGCGCCGGACGACTTTTTCAATCGCGTGGATTTTCTCTCCATCGGCGGCAACGACCTCAAACAGTTCTTTTTCGCCGCCGACCGTGAAAACGAACGTGTCCGCCGCCGTTACGACACACTCAACGTCAGTTTCCTGAACTTCCTCGAAATGATCGCAGAGCGCTGCGCCGCATCCAACACATCATTGTCCTTCTGCGGCGAGGACGCGGGCCGCCCGATCGAGGCGCTCTGCTTCGCCGCCATAGGCTTTTCCATGCTCTCCATGCGGCCCGCCTCGGTGGGTCCGGTCAAGCACCTCCTGCGTCGTTCGAACTTGCACGAGGTCAAATCGGTGATCGACAAAGCGCGCGCAGGCGGTGCGCAATCGGTTCGGCCCGCTGTCATGGAATGGCTCGCACAACAGAGCTAGCGCCGCGTTTTCGCCTCCAATGCGGCGTGAAACGCCTCCAGAACCGCCGCCTCTCCATGCGCACGCGCCAGCCTGCGCAGCCCGAAATGCACCTGCGCCACTTCGGTATAATAGCGAATAAACGCATAATTCGTGCCCGCCCCGGCCGCAGCCCCGAGCAAGGGCACCGCCTGACTCGCCAGCTTTTGCGATAGCACTGCCGCGAATTTCGGCGCGACACGCGAAATCACACCGTGAACCGCCGCGCCGGTGATCGACAGGCGCGCACCGACAAAACTGGTATCCACACCGTCGTCCATCCCACCCGGACCGCCCGCCCCGAACACTCTGAGGCATTCGATCCGCGTGGCCTCGCTGGTCGGGTCTTCGCCATTGGCTTCGGCAATGTCCTGAACCGCGCGAAAGATAACAGTGGTCGTTACAGGCAGCTCCATCAGCGCCGTCGGCAAGCCACCCAGCCCGCCAACAACCCCGCTCACCGTGCCGATGATCCGATGCGCCCGCTCGCCGCGCGCCAGCTCTCCCAGCTGTCCTGTCCGGCTGCGGGCCGCGATCTCATAACTGCGTAACAGCGCCTTTCGCGCCGCAGCCTCGATCCGAGCGCGGTTTTCGGCAGGCAACATCTTCAGCCCGTCCTCGACCTGACCGCCCACCATCGTCACGGCTTTCATCAGCACACCGCCCGCCGCCACCTGACGCGCGGCCAGCGCGGCTGCCTCGCCTTCGGCATCGACAGGCAACACCACCACAGGCAGCGCCGCTGTGTTTCCGGTCGGATCGGTCTCTGTCTCGAACTCGCCCATGACGGTAAAGATGGGCAGATCAGTCGGGATTACAATCCCCGTCGCATCGGCTCACCGTGCCACCGACCCCATCCCATGCCCTGTCAACAAGCGCCTGCCCCAACACGCGGTCAGGGTTCGTCGGCGGCGGCATCTCGACGCCATCAAGCTTGCGAAACCCAAATCGGGCATAATAGGGCGCATCACCCACCAGCATCACACGTTGCCAGCCCAACTCCGTCGCACGGTTCAGACAGCGCTGCATGAGCAGTCCGCCCACACCCTCGCCCTGCCGCGTCGGATGCACCGCAATCGGCCCTAATAGGATCGCCACATGCGCCCCGCCGATACAGACCGGCCAGTTCCGCACGGCGCCCGCCAGAATACCGTCCGCGTCGCGTGCGGTGACACAAAGCTCCGCGATCGGCTCCACGCCTTCACGCAATCTGTAGGATGACAACGCCATACGACCGGGGGCGAAGCACAGGTCATAGAGCGCTTCCACCTCCCACCAGTCCTCTGCCCGCTCTTTGGCGAGTGTGAGCATTCCCGCGCCGTCCCTGTTCGTGCCTGCACTTTACCTCGGCCTAGCACGACGCTACCTCCTGTTCCAAGCCCAGCCGTGAAAGGAAACGATTTGTTTTACACGACCGAAGCCGGACACCCGCTCCCTCACAACCCGTTCAAAGCAATCGTCAGTCCGCGGCCTATCGGCTGGATTTCCACGCGCGGCAGCGACGGGCGCGACAACCTCGCGCCCTATTCCTTCTTCAATGCGGTGGCGGATAATCCACCGCAGGTCGTATTTTCCTCCACCTCAGCCAAACCGGACCGCGGCGATACGAAAGATACCGTTGCCAATATCCGCGACACCGGCGTGTTCTGCGTCAATATCGTTTCCTACGCGCTCAGGGATGCCATGAACCGCAGTTCCGGCCCATGGGGGCGGGATGTCGATGAGTTCGCTGATGCACAGCTTGCCAAAGCCCCGTGCGAAACCATCCCCTGCGCCCGCGTCGCCGCCGCACCGGCCGCGCTGGAATGTCGCCTGATCTCGATCACCCAGCTCAAGGGCGACAACTGCTTCATGGTTCTGGGCGAAGTTACCGGCACCCATATCGCCGATGACTGCATCATTGACGGGCGGCTCAACGTGACCCGCTACCAGCCCCTCGCGCGACTGGGCTACCGAGATTACGCCCGCGTTGAAGACGTATTCGACCTCAAACGCCCCAGCGACTGATCCCGCCGGAGCGCCCTGCGGCGCGCTTAATGGCCGCCGATAATGCCTGTGCGCACACCGTAATCGACGGCAATCTCGTAATCGGGATCGTCATCACTATCGACCATCAGATGCCCTGCCTTGGTCAGCAGCCGGTGACAGTCGCGGCTCAGGTGGCGCAGCATGATCCGCTTGCCCGCTTCCTCATATTTCGCCGCGAGCGCTTCCACCGCCTGCAAGGCGGACTGATCCACCACGCGGCTCGCCGCGAAGTCGACGATCACGGTGTCAGGATCGTTTTCCACATCGAAAATCTCTGCAAACCCGTCGGTGGAGCCAAAGAACAACGGCCCTTGGATTTCATAAACCTTCGCGCCTTTTTCCGTGTGCGAAGGGCGCGTGATCGCATGGATGCGCTTGGCATTGTTCCACGCATAGGCCAGCGCCGAAACGATCACCCCGACAACAACCGCCGTCGCCAGATCGGTCGCCACGGTCACGACCGTCACCAGCACCGTCACGAAAGCGTCGGTCAACGGGACTTTGGCGAGGATCTTGAGCGAGTTCCACGCAAACGTCCCGATCACCACCATGAACATCACGCCCACCAGCGCCGCCAGCGGAATCTGCTCGATCAGCGGCGCGGCAAACAGGATGAACACCAGCAAAAACAGCGCCGCAGAAATCCCCGCCACGCGGGTGCGCCCGCCGGATTTCACGTTGATCATCGACTGACCGATCATCGCACAGCCGCCCATGCCACCGAAAAAGCCCGTCACGGTATTCGCAACCCCCTGCGCCATGCATTCCTGGCTCGCGCCACCGCGCCGCCCTGTCAGATCGCCCACAAGGTTCAGCGTCAGCAGGCTCTCGATCAGGCCAATGGCGGCAAGGATCAACGCATAGGGCAGAATGATCTCGAATGTCTCATAGTTCAGCGGCACCATCGGCACGTGAAACGTAGGCAGCCCCCCTTCGATCGAGGCCATATCGCCCACGCGCGGCACGTCCAGCCCGAAGCCGATCACCACAGCCGCGACAATACCAATCCCTGCCAACGGTGCGGGTACGATATTTGTGATCTTCGGCATGCCCCAGATGATCACCATGGTCAGCACGACCAGCGCCAGCATCATGTACAGCGGCATACCTGAGAGCCACTCCCCGCCAGACATCCCGTGGCCGGAGGCTTCCGCCGTGCCGGGCACCTGAAATTGCGTCAACTGGGCAAGGAAAATCACAATCGCCAGCCCGTTCACAAAGCCCAGCATCACCGGATGCGGCACAAGCCGGATGAACTTGCCCCAATGCATCGCACCCACGACGATCTGGATAATCCCCATCAGCACCACCGTGGCAAAGAGATACTCCACCCCATGCTGCGCCACGAGGCTCACCATGACGACCGCCAACGCGCCCGTCGCGCCCGAAATCATCCCCGGTCGCCCACCGATCAGCGCGGTGATCAGGCCCACGATGAAGGCCGCATAAAGCCCCACCAGCGGATGAACGCCTGCGACAAAGGCAAAGGCCACCGCTTCCGGCACCAGCGCCAGCGCGACGGTCAGGCCCGAAAGCAGCTCTATCCGCAACCGCGAGGCGCTGAAATCTTCGGGTTCGGGGGAAAAAGACATTCGGTCGGCAAATGCCAACAGCGACGATTTCGTCATGGATCTCGGGTCCGTTCTATGGGAGTTCCGCGCCCCCTACCCCGCCAAGGCCCGGATGTCACCCCCTCGGGACCAAAAACTGCGCCCCTGCTTGCCTCTCACACGCCGCTCTGGTTCTCTACACCCGACCAATGCGGAGATCGGCAATGACGGCGAAACTCGGGATCATCGGCGGTTCGGGCC
Source organism: Marivivens sp. (assembly GCA_017643845.1). Lineage (GTDB taxonomy): Bacteria > Pseudomonadota > Alphaproteobacteria > Rhodobacterales > Rhodobacteraceae > JAEPMR01. The sequence goes on from JAEPMR010000048.1 coordinate 7,427, forward strand.
TCTATGCGCTGGACGCTCTGTCCGATGCCAATTGGATCACCGTAGACAGCCCTTGGGGGTCGCCGTCTGATGCCTTTCTTTGCGGCGAGATCGCAGGCGTAGAGGTTGCGTTCCTCCCCCGCCACGGGCGCGGCCACCGGCTCAGCCCCGATGCCATCCCCTATCGCGCCAATATCGACGCCATGAAGCGGCTCGGTGTCACCGATCTAATTTCTGTCTCCGCTTGCGGTTCGTTCCGCGAGGATATGGCACCGGGCCATATCGTGCTGCCTGACCAGTTCATCGACCGCACTTTCCAGCGCCCTCCCAGTTTCTTCGGCGCGGGCTGCGTCGCGCATGTCAGCCTCGCCCAACCCACCTGTGCACGG